>JAEZFL010000131.1 GCA_023417515.1 Pseudomonadota bacterium
GATAAATACCTTTAACCGAACCGCCCCAACCCGACTTCCTGCACATAATCGCAAACGAGGCAAGTTTGCCGGAAGTCGAATACACGCAGGACCTTATGAGGACGTCCCGCCTTCATTTGGGTTAAACCCGATATGCGGCCGCCTCCAGTCGACTTGGCCAAGATCAATGGATCAGCCGCTGGCAATGGATCGGGCGGGACGCGACGGCAAAGCTGGAGCCTTTCCCTTCCTGAAGGAGAGACGATAGGGCTGGGCGCGCACGGCGCCGGCTTTGCTAGGTATTTCTGCAAGGGGTCGAAGGCAGAAGTCCCTTCGGCCTATAGACAGCCCGCCGTCGCCCGCGCCTTCGGGAGGTCGCGCTTCAACGCGTCGCGCAGGCCGGCGCCATAGACGCCCTGCAGCTCGTCATAGACCTTGCAGGCATCCTGGTTCTTCTTGAGCTTCACCAGCGCATCGCCAAGGTAGAAGAGGCTGTCCTGGGCGCGCTCGCCCTTGGGGTCCGCCTCGTAATTGGCGAACAGCGCCTTGGCCGCCGCCGTCGCCTTGCCGTCATCGAGCAGCGCTCGGCCGGCGAGGTTGCGGGCCCAGCTTGCGCGACGATGCTTCGGATAGCGCACGGCCATCGCCTCGAGCACCCTTTGCGCCTCGGCGTAATTGCCTTTCTCCCACAGGCGGAAGCCGGTGATGTAGGCGTCCTCGGCCGGATCCCCGCTGGACGGGGCGGCGACAGATGCGGACGGCTCGGCGGCCGGCGTCTTGACGGTGGTGGGCTCGGCGGCCGCGGCGGGCGGCTGCTCGACGGGCGGAGGAGCGGCCTGCGCGGCCTCGAACTGCGCTCGCAACGCGGCGATCTGCTGCTCCTGCTGGCGCAGCTTGAATGCGGCCTCTTCCGCCTGGCCGGTCAGGCGGGCGAGCTGCGCCTCAAGCGCATCGACGCGCGCAGTGAGATCGGCGACTGCACTGGCGGCCGGCACACCCGCGGGCGCGGCCGGCACCTGCTGCGGGCCGATCTCCGGCTCGACGATCGCCTGGCGGCCGGCGCCGGGGAAGACCTTGCGCTGCACGGCGCGCATCTCTTCCTCGAGCTTCTTGATCCGCTTTTCCGGGGTCGGCTGCGGCTGGGCCGAGGCCGGCACCGCGACGCAAGCCATCAGGAGGGCGAGAAGAGCTTGAAAACGCATGGACATTTCCCCGGAGAAGCAACCCGGCGAGCCTAGCATGGGGGCGCTGGCCGCCGCCAGATGGAACCGATCTATTCGGTGAGAGGAGCGACGGGCTGTTGCACCGGTGCCGCAGGAGGCACGGTCGGAACGGCCGCCGGAGCTCCAGCCGGACGCATCAGATCCTGCGGAAGCAGGCTGATATTGCTGGCCGGCCCGGCCGGACCGAGTTGCGGAAGCTCGGCAGTGCCGACGCGCACCTTGAGCGCCTCGGCACGAGCGGTGCGGATCATCGGCCGCTGCGCCGAAGCCGGCACCTCGAACGTCTCGCCCGCCTGCATCTGGCGCTGGAGCAGCGCCGGACCCGTGGCAGCGCCGTCATAGATGCGCACCCACACCTCGCTGGTCGCGGTCAGGACCACCGGCCCGGTCGCGACTTGTGCCGGCGCTGCGGGTTGCTGCCCGCCGCTCGGAGGCGCCACGGGCGTGGCGACCGCGACCGGTGCCGCCTCTTCGGTCGTGGCCCGCTCCAGCATGTCGGGCTCGCCCGCCGAACTGCTGCGCCAGATCAGCCAGCCCGCCGCCAGCAGCAGGGCGAGCAGGCCGGCGACGAGGGCGAGCGAGCGCGGCGGCACCCGGGCCGGATCGGCGGGCTCGTAGGGCGTGCCGACTGTCGGGCTCTGGCCGGCGCCGAGCTCTTCGCGAAGCTCGCGGCCCAGCTCGGTGCCGTTCAGTCCGACGACATTCGCATAATTGCGCACGAAGCCGATGCTGTAGGTGATCGCCGGAAGCGTATCCCAGTCGCCTCGCTCGATCGCGTCGAGATGACGGATGGGGATTCGGGTCTTGGTGGCGATATCGTCGAGGCTCAGCCCGCGTGCCTCGCGCGCTGCCTTGAGCCGGTCGCCGATCGAATTGCCGGAGGAGAGACTGTCCACGTCGTTCATCTACTCAACTGATCCCGCACACCCGCGTGGCAAATGCCAGCATATCAATTCGATCCGCCTTGTCATCGGAGCATGCCGCCATTGTCAACCTGAGGCACGCCGCGGATCAGCCTGTCATCACGCCGTACTTCTCCGCAAGGGCGGTGAGCGCCGCGCGAATGTCGTCCGGCGGCCGATCCAGCAGAGCCTCCACTTCAGGGCCGAGCTTCGCCCTGTCGAGCGATCGGATCATCGCCTTGATCGGGCCGACCGCGATCGGCGTGATCGAGAACCGCTCGATGCCGATGCCGATCAGGGCCATGGCCTCGAGCGTCCGCCCGCCCATTTCGCCGCACACCGCGACCGGCACCTCATATGCATCCGCCTGCCGGACGATGCGCCGAAGATAGCGAAGGATCGCCGGACTGAGCCAGTCATAGCGCTCGGCAAGGCGCGGATTGGCGCGGTCGGCCGCGAACAGGAACTGAGTGAGGTCGTTCGTGCCGATCGAGAGGAAGTCGATCTTCGGCAGAAGAATGTCGAGCACCTCAGCGAGCGAGGGCACTTCCAGCATTGCGCCGTAGCGAATTCGCGACGGCAGTCGCTTGCGCCGTCCGGCCAGCCATTCCCGCTGCCCTTCGACGATCGCTTTGGCCTGATCGAACTCCCAGGCCTCCGAGATCATCGGAAACATGACGTTGAGCTCCTGCCCGGCGGCAGCTTCCAGCAATGCCCGCGCCTGCGTCTTCATCAGCACGTCGCGCTCCAGCGACAGGCGGAGCGCGCGCCAGCCCATCGCCGGATTCTCCTCACTCGCCTCGCCCACCTCCAGGTATGGCAGCGCCTTGTCGCCACCGATGTCGAGCGTGCGGAAGATGACCGGCTTCTCCCCGGCTGCGTCAAGGACCGACCGGTAGAGGCGCTGCTGGCTGTCCTTGCGCGGAAGGGTGGCCGAAACGAGGAACTGGAATTCGGTGCGAAACAGGCCGATGCCGTCGGCGCCGGTGGTCTTGAGCGCGGCCACGTCGTCGCGCAGGCCCGCATTGACCATCACGGTGATCCGTGCGCCGTCCTTGGTGACCGCCGGCACGTCGCGCAGGGCGGCAAACTCCGCGCGGCGCTTCTGGGTGGCCAGGAGCTGCGCGTCGAACGCATCCTCGACCGACGCGATCGGGCGCACGAACGCGACGGATTCATTGGTGTCGAGCAGCACCGCGTCGCCTTCGTTGATCGCCTGGCGCACGCCCGGCACCCGGCCCAGCATCGGCACGCCCATCGCCCGCGCGACGATCGTGACATGCGCGGTTAGCGATCCCTCCTCCAGGATCACGCCCTTCAGCTTGCGCCGATCATATTCCAGCAATTCGGCCGGACCGAGATTGCGCGCGATCAGGATCGCGTCGTGCGGCAGCGCCATCTGCGCCGCGGTGCCGAGCTGGCCGGAGACGATACGCAGCAGCCGGTTCGACAGATCGTCGAGATCGTGCATGCGCTCCTGCAGCAAAGGATCGTCGATCTCGCGCATCCGCATGGTCATGCGCTGACGGACCCGCTCGATCGCTGCTTCCGCGGTCAGCCCACTGTCGATCGCCTCGTTGATCCGCCGGGACCAACCCTCGTCATAGGCGAACATCTTGTAGGTCTCGAGGACCTCGTAATGCTCGCCGGCCGTTCCGAACTCGGCCTGGGTCGTCATCGTGTCGATCTGCTCGCGCATCTTGCGAAAGGCGGAATAGACGCGGTGGCGCTCGGCCTCGATGTCCTCGGCGACGGTGTGCTCGATGAGGATCCGCGGCTGGTGATAGACGGCGGTTCCGCGGGCCATTCCGACGACGAGCTTGAGGCCCGTGATGCGCGCCATTCCGGCGTCGCGGTCGGCCTCGCCGGCCTTGGCGCGGCGGTCGATCAGGCCGGCATTGGCGATCAGCTCGGACAGCACCATCGCGACGGTCTGAAGCGCCTCGATCTCGAGATCGTCATAGGCGCGCGGATCGCCATGCTGGACGGCGAGGACCCCGACCGCGCGCTCCTGGCGGATGATCGGAACTCCGGCGAAGCTGTGGAAGGTCTCCTCGCCGGTCTCCGGCCGATAGGCGAATTCGGGGTGGCTGGCGGCCTCGGCGAGGTTCAGAACCTCGACATTCTTGGCGATGGTGCCGACCAGGCCCTCGCCATGGGCGAGCTTGGTGACATGGACCGCGCTCTGGTTGAGGCCGACCGTGGCGTAGAGCTCGAGCAGGCCGTCGCGAAGCAGGTAGATCGAGCAGACCTCGCTCGCCATCGCCTCCGCGACGATGTTGACCACCTTGTTGAGCTTCGCCTGGGCGCTGGTGCGCGAGGCCATCACCTCGTGAAGCCCAGTCAAAATCTCGCGGGCGGAAGCGATGGAGGCTTCAGGCATAGGCCCGGCTAACAGATGCCGCGCCCGCTTCCAACCTCTCCGGGATTGGCGCGTCCGCGCCGCGATGATATACAGAGCGGGGTTCGTATATCATTTTCGGAGTCGCGCCATGCGCATCGCCAAATGGGGCAACAGCCTCGCCGTCCGGATTCCGAGAGACGTGGCGGAGGCGCTGGGGCTCAAGGAGGGTGACGAGGTAGAGCTGAAAGCCGGCCGCGAAGGCACGCTTGAACTGTCTCGGGACGAGCGACGGGAGCGCGCCCTCAAGCGCGTTCGGGAACTCGCCCGCCGGCTGCCGGCCGACTGGAAATTCGACCGCGACGAAGCGAATGCCCGGTGAGCGGGACATTCCTCGACACCAACATCCTCATCTACGCCTTCAGCCAGGCCCCGCAGGGCGCGCGGGCGCGCGACTTGCTTGGGAGAGCGGACAAGACCGGCGTCCAGAACCTGAACGAATTCGCGAATGTGGCGCGCAACAAGCTGAGCATGTCGTGGGCGGAAGTGCGGGAAAGCATCGTTCAGATCAGGAGCCTGTGCGCGATCGTGGCCCCGCTCGACCTTGCCCTGCACGAGCGCGGCATGGCGCTGGCCGAGCGCTATGCGCTCGCCTGCTTCGATGCCCTCGTCGTGGCCGCGGCGTTGGATTCGGGCTGCCACACGCTTTTGTCCGAGGACATGCATGACGGGCTTGTGGTCGAGGAACGTCTGACCATCAGGAACCCATTTCGCTCACTCTCCTAGTCTGGCCTCGCCGCGGCATGCGCCGCGCGAAGATAATCTGGAGCAGGGCGCTTCCGCTTGGCGCGAAATGACGGCTCGGTTATCCTTCGCGATCATGCGGTCGCCGAGGATCGAAGTTCGGGTCCGTTCGTCTTTGTTTCGCGAACAAGAGCGCGGAGGCAGGATTGGAAGCCACACCGGAACATACGACGCCTCGCATCCTGATCGTGGATGACGAGATCCTGACGGCTCACTCGATCGAGACGGCGGTGCAGTCGCGCGGCTGGGAAGTGGTCGGGCCGGTCGACCAGATGGAGGTCGCCCTGACCGCTGCCGGCGCGGAGGAGATCCATGCGGCGGTTCTCGACCTCAATGTCGAGGGCCGGCTGGTGTGGCCGGTCGCGGCAGTCCTCAAGGACCGCGGCGTGCCGTTCCTGTTCCTGACGGGTTATCATGAGAGCCAGGTCGTCCACCCGGATTTCGAGAACGCGCCGACGCTCGGCAAACCGTTCATCGAGCGCGAGCTGCTGGCCCATATCGCGCGCCTGCTCAGCGACACGAGCGGCCCGCCGGCCGGCGACCCGCCGGCCCAGCCGGTCGAGGGCGACTGAACGGCCGCGCCGGTCGCATTCGTCGGCGCGGCTTCCCGATTCGTCGACGGCCGGCCCCGCCCGTCGAGGCTCGGCGCGCCGTCGTCGCACTGGTCATGATTGTCCTTCCGCTCGATCCTAGCAGGGCTTCGGCGGCGCCATGGAGCGCCGTCGCTGCCAAAGGAGAGAGGCTATGACTGCGGAGACTTTCCGGACCTGGTCCACGTTCGCCGCCGCCTTGTTCGTCAGCACGTTGCTGCTGTCGGCCGCCACGTCCGCGCCGCTGGTCTGACGCGGGCGCGCGGGTCCTCGATGCGGGACCAGATATTCGCCGGCCGCGACGCGGCCATCCGCTACTTTAACCCGGATCGGATCTGACGGACTCCAGCCTGTCCGTCGATCCGATTCCGTGCCCCGGCTGCTTCAGTCCAGGTTGAGCGCGCCCTTCACCGCCGAGACGTAGCTCGGCCCCACCTGCACCTCGGCGCCGCCCTGGAGGACCAGGCACAGCGAGCGCCCCGACCTCTTCACTTCCGTCACCTTGTCCGGCCGAACGAAGGCGGAGCGGTGGACCCGAAGCAAAGGCGAATGGGCGAGCCGCTCCTCGAGCGCGGCCATGGTGATGCGAAGCAGGTGGCTGCGCATGCTGGTGTGGAGCAGCACATAGTCGCGCGCCGCCTCGATCCAGTCGATCGTGTCGATCGGCACCCGGCGCTGGCCGTGGCGCTCGGGCACCCAGAAGCCGTCATCGTCATGGGCGCGCGGGGCGGTGCCCGACTTCAGCGCCGCGACCTCCTCCTCGAGCTGGCCGGCGCGGGCCTCGGCGGCGCGCAGCGACTTGCGGCGGCGGGCGCGGTCGACGGCCTGGCGAAGCCGGTCGAAGCGGACCGGCTTCAGCAGGTAATCGGCGGCGTCGACGTCGAACGCGTCGGGCGCATAATGTTCGTGGGCGGTCACGAAGACGATCTCGGGCCGCGGCTCGATGTCGATGTCCGCGGCGGCGCGAAGGCCGTTCTTGCCGGGCATCTGCACGTCGAGGATGACGAGATCGGGGGTGAGCTGCTTGATCTTGTCCAGCGCCTCGTCGCCGTCGCCGGCCTGGCCGACCAGCTCGACTCCCTCGATGTCGGCGAAGAAGGTCTTCAGGCGATCGATCGCCAGAGACTCGTCATCGACCAGCAATACGCGCATGCCGCCACTCTCCCACTTCCCCAATGGATGTGAGTGGCGAGCAAAGCGGCCGGGCGTCAAGCCTCTTGTGGAGTCCGGCAGACCGGGATGGTGATGACGGCCTGGTAGCGATCACCCTTCACCCCGGCTTCCAGATTGCCCGCCTTCCCATAGACCGCCTCGAGGCGCTGGCGGACGTTGATCAGGCCGACGCCGCTCGGCGCATGGGTCGGGCCGCTCTGCTCGGCCGAGACGCAATTCGCGACGGTGATCTTGAGGACGCAGTCATCGACGTCGCCGTTGATGTTGATCTTGGTCGGGCCGCGGGTTCGGGCGACGCCGTGCTTGATCGCATTCTCGACGAGCGGCTGGACGAGGAAGCTTGGGATCAGCGCCGCGCAGGCCGCGGGGCTGCAATCGACCTCGACGTCGAGCCGGTCGCCGAAGCGGACGCTCTCGATGTCGAGATATTCCTCGGTCAGCGCGAGCTCCTCCTCGAGCGGGATGAGCTCGCCGGGATCGGCGTTGAGCGAGGAGCGGAGGAAGCTCGACAATTTGTCGGTCATCCGCTCGGCATCCTCGTTGCGCTGGGTGACGATCAGGGCGGAGATCGAGTTGAGCGCGTTGAACAAGAAGTGGGGATTGAGCTGGTAGCGAAGCGCCGCGAGCTGGGCATGCTGGGCGTTGGCGAGCGCCTGGCTGAGCGCGAGCTCCTGCTTGAGCGCGGCGCGGCGGGCGAAGCTGACCTGGAACAGCGCCATGTTGACGCCGAACACGAGGATATAGTTGAGCAGCGAGGGATAAGCGCGCGACATGTCCGACGGCAGTTGCGCGAACAGGTGGTCGAGGCGGCTCGCCACCATCGTCTGGAAGGTGAGGTCGAAGGCGGTGTTGATCGTCGCGGTGACGATCACCGTCACCATCATCACGATCACGCGCTGGCGAAGCGGCTGGTCGACCGTCCGGCGGAACACCGCGAACATCGACAGAGCGAGCAGGATCGACACCGGCACCGTCGAGCAGTCGAGCGCAACGCTGGTCCAGTTGGCCCCCTCGTAGCGGGCGATGATGATCGGCAGGAACAGCAGCAGCACGAACAGCCACAGCGACACGGTCAGCGCGATCGCTTCCGGCCAGCGCGCCTGGTTGGCGAGGCTCGGCATCGGCAGCGCGGCTCCGGAAGCGGCTTCGCTCGGTGCGGGCGGAGCCAGATTTTGCCGCAAGACCTTCGGGCAATCACGGTCGGGGGAGAAGTCCGGCGTCGCCGAGAGCGCAATTTCCATCGCGGCACCATGCAATAGCCGAGCGCAAAGGTGAAGAGCGGCGGGACGAACCTGCCTTGCTGTGCGATGAACGCGACAGCGGTCTCGCCGATTTACACAGGGAATCGGCGTGCCGGCCGCTCGCTGCGCGCACCGACGTGCCCGAATATTTAGCCCGAGCGGCGTTCCAGCGCGTGGGCGGCCTCGTCGACGAGCTGCGTCAGGATCTCGGCGATGCTCTGCTCGGACTTGACCATTCCGACCGACTGGCCGGCCATGACCGAGCCGGTCTCGACGTCGCCGTCGATCACGGCGCGCTTGAGGGCGCCGGCCCAATAATGCTCGATCTGGAGCTGGGCCTCGCTCATCTCGACCTTTTCCTCATCGAGCAGTTGGGCGACCTCGCGCTGCTTGGCGGCGAAGCTCTCCATCTCGCGGTTCCTGAGCGCTCGGACCGGGATGACCGGGAGGCGCGGGTCGATCTGAACCGAGGTGATCGCGTCGCGGGCCGAGGCGCGGATGAACGCCTTCTTGAAATTGGGGTGGGCGATGCATTCGTGGCTGCACACGAAGCGGGTGCCGAGCTGGCAGCCGGCCGCGCCCATCTCCAGATAGCCGGCGAGCAGGCCGCCATGGCCGATCCCGCCGGCGACGAAGATCGGCACTTCGGCGGCGAGTGACGGAAGGATCTCCTGGGCGAGCACGGAGGTCGAGACCGGGCCGATATGGCCGCCCGCCTCCATGCCCTCGATGACGAGGGCGTCCACCCCGGAGCGGATCAGCTTCTTGGCGAGGCTCAAGGCGGGCGCGAAGCAGATCAGCCTGGCGCCGCTGCCCTTGATCCGGTCGATCGCACCGGGCGGCGGCAGCCCGCCTGCGAGGACGACATGGCCGACATGATGCCTGGCGCAGACGTCGATCAGCTCGTTGAGCATCGGGTGCATGGTGATGAGGTTGACGCCGAACGGCTTCGACGTGCGCTTCCTGGTCTCGGCGATCTCGGTGTCGAGCAGGTCGGGGGTCATCGCGCCGCAGGCGATCACCCCGAACGCGCCGGCGTTGGACAGGGCCGACACCAGGTTGCGCTCCGAGATCCAGCTCATCGCGCCGCCCATGATCGCGACCTCGCAGCCGAGGAAGTCGGCGCCGCGCTGCATCAGGCGCTTGAGGCGGTCGTGGCCGACGCTGTCCGGCGTGAAGTTCATTCGGGATCCTCCGAGTCGAGGCCGTAGGCGGTGTGGAGGACGCGGACGGCGAGCTCGGTATATTCCTCGGGCAGGAGCACCGAGACCTTGATCTCGCTGGTGGTGATGGCGAGGATGTTGATGCCGCGCTCGGCCAGGGTCTGGAACATCCGGGCGGCGATTCCGGCATTGGAGCGCATGCCCACGCCCACCGCGCTGACCTTCACCACCTCGGTGTTGGTGACGACCTCGTCGAAGCCGACCGCGGCCTTGACCTTCTCGAGCTCGGCGACGCTGTGGGCGAGCGAGGCACGCGGCACGGTGAAGGTGAGGACGCTCTCCTCGCCGCGGCGCGGGACGCTCTGGACGATCATGTCGACGTTGATGTTGGCGGCGGCGAGGGGCGCGAAGACGTTGGCGACCGTGCCCGGGGAGTCCGGAAGGCCGGTGAGGGTGACCATCGCCTCGTTCTTCTCATGGGCGATGCCGGTGATGACGTTGCGTTCCATATTGCATTCCTCAAGGGCGTCGTCGCTCACGATCCGGGTTCCGGGGCGGTCCTCGTAGGAGGACAGGACCTGGAGCGGCATCCCGTAGCGCATGGCGAGGCCGACCGAGCGCGTCTGCAGCACCTTGGCGCCGACCGAGGCGAGCTCGAGCATCTCCTCATACGTGACGACGTCGAGCTTGCGCGCCTTGGGCACGATTCGCGGGTCGGTGGTGTAGACTCCGTCGACGTCGGTATAGATGTCGCAGCGATCGGCCTTCATCGCCGCCGCAAGGGCAACCGCGGACGTATCGGATCCGCCGCGGCCGAGCGTGGCCAGCTCGCCCTCGGCCGTGACTCCCTGGAAGCCCGGAATGACCGCGATCCCGCCGCCGTCGAACACCCGTTCGAGGACGTTGACGTCGATGCCCTCGATCAGCGCGGCGGCGTGGCCGGAGGCCAGGATCGGCAGCTGCCAGCCCATATAGGAGCGGGCGTTGAGGCCCATGCCCTGGAGGGTGATGGCGAGGAGGCCGGAGGTGACCTGCTCGCCCGACGCCACGACCACGTCATATTCGCGCGGATCGTAGAGCGAGGCGGCCTCGCGGCAGAACTGGATCAGCCGGTCGGTCTCGCCGGCCATCGCGGAAACCACTACGGCGACCTGGTTGCCGCGCTCCGCCTCGCGGCGGACGAGCGAAGCGACATGGCGGATGCGCTCGATGCCCGCCATGGACGTTCCGCCGAATTTCATCACGATGCGGGCCATTGAGCGGCGGCGATTAAGGAGCGGCGGGCGCGGGGACAAGGCGCGCGCGTCAGCGCACCAGGTGCTCGCGAAACCAGTCGGCCATTTCCGCTTCGTTCAGTTCGCCGGCGGCAAGAGCGGGCATGGCCTGAATCGCCTCGACGGGCTCGAAAATGAGCGCGTGATCGTTCAAGGCCAGGAACAGGCGCGCGAGCACCCAGGCGGTCCGCTTGTTGCCATCTGCAAACAGGTGATTTCGGGCAATGCCGAATGCATATGCGGCGGCCAATGCGGCGGGATCGCCTTCGCCATAGGACCAACGGTTCCTTGGTCGTGCGAGCGCAGATTCCAGCAGTCCGGCATCCCGTAGTCCGGCGCTGCCACCATGCTCCGCGAGTTGACGGTCATGGATCGCGAGCGCAACCGCCTTATCGAGCCATCGGGGTTCGATAGGCGGCTCGGACGTCACGAGCGATCACTTGGCAAGGACGCGGAGGATGTCGCGATCCTCACGCATGATCTTCTCGGCCAATTCCATCTTGGCCTCAAAGTCCGGATCAGCGGCCGTCAGCCGCACACCGTCCGGCGCGTCGGTGGCATAGATCGTATCGCCCGCGCTAACGCGTAGCCTGGACAGCATCTCTTTCGGCAGGACAACGCCAGCCGAATTGCCAATTTTCCTGATCTTGAGCTTCGCGTTCATACGATTGTTATAACAACAGAATGCTCTGATTTCAACCTGGGGTGCCCCCCAGCCAATCGGGGACGGTGTCGCGCTGGATCAAGGCCTCGAGCGGGAGGCGCTGGCGGACGATGGCCCAGCGGCCGCCGTCGACGAGGACTTCGGGGGTGAGCGGGCGGCTGTTGTAGGTGCTCGACATGGCCGCGGCATAGGCGCCGGCGGTTCGGAACAGGATGAGGTCGCCTTCGCGGACCTCGTCCATGTCGCGGGCGGTGGCGAAGGTGTCGCCGGTCTCGCAGACCGGGCCGACGACGTTGGCGACGCAGCGGCGGCCGGTCGGCTGGACGGCCTCGATCGCGTGCCAGGCGTCGTAGAGCGCCGGCCGCATCAGATCGTTCATCGCTGCGTCGACGATGACGAAGGGGTGGTTCGCGCCGGGCTTCACGCGGATGACCCGGGTGAGCAGGATCCCGGCATTGCCGGTGATCAGCCGGCCAGGCTCGAAGACCAGGCGGGTGCCCCAGCCGCGGGTCACCCGGGCGACCATCTCGCCATAATCATAAGGGCTGGGCGGCGGCGGGAGGTCCGGATCATAGGGTACTCCGAGGCCTCCGCCGAGGTCCGCCACCCTTATGTCGCAGCCGGCGGCGCGGAGGTCGCGGACGAGTTCGCCGATCTTGGCGAAGGCGCTTTCGAGCGGCGCGAGGCTGGTGAGTTGGCTGCCGATATGGACGGCGACGCCCTGCAACCGAAGGCCGGGGAGGCGGCTGGCATGGGCATAGGCGTCGAGGGCGTCGGGGAGGGCGACTCCGAACTTGTTGTCCGCGGCGCCGGTGGTGATCTTGGCGTGGGTGCCGGCCTCGACGTCCGGGTTGATCCGGAAGCCGGCGGGCGCCTCGATGCCCAGCGACTGGGCGACGCGCGACAGGGTCTCGGCCTCGGCGACGCTCTCGATGTTGAACTGGAACAGGCCGCCCTTCAGCGCCAGCGCCATTTCTTCTTCGGTCTTGCCGACGCCGGCGAAGACGATCTTGTTGGGGTCCATGCCGGCATGGCGGGCGCGGCGATACTCGCCGCCGGAGACGACGTCGGCGCCGAGGCCTTCCCGCGCCAGCGTCGCGAGCACGGCGGCATTGGGATTGGCCTTGACCGCATAAGCGACGATCGGCTCGTCGAGCCCGGCCAGCGCCTCGCGCATCACCGCTGCGTGGCGGCGAAGGGTGGCGGTCGAATAGACATAGACCGGCGTTCCGACTGCCTCGGCGAGCGCGGGCAGCGGCACGTCCTCGCAATGGGCGATTCCGTGCCTCAGGTTGAAATGGTCCATGGCGATTCCGGCCTGTGCTCGCACCTCCGCCGTCATCCCAGCGAAAGCTGGGATCTCTTTTCCTTTGGCGATGACAGGTGCAAGGAGATTCCAGCTTTCGCTGGAATGACGGGATTATGGCCTCAACGATCGATCCGAAAGAAGCGGAGCATTTCGGCAAGCTCGCCGCCGACTGGTGGGACCCGAAGGGCTCGTCGGCGATGCTCCACAAGCTCAATCCGGTGCGGCTCAAATATCTGCGCGAGCAGATCGACCATCATTTCGGAACGGACGAGCATGACCGGCGGCCGCTCGCGGGGCGGCGGGTGGCGGACGTCGGCTGCGGCGCGGGGCTGCTCGCCGAGCCGCTCGCCCGGTTGGGCGGCCAAGTCACCGCGGTCGACGCCGCCGAGGAGAATATCGCGGCGGCGCGCGCCCATGCCCAGGGGCAGGGGCTGGAGATCGACTATCGGGTCGGCGGGGTCGAGGCGCTGGACGGGCCTTATGCGCTGATCACCTCGATGGAGGTGGTCGAGCATGTCGCCGACGTGCCGGCCTTCCTCGCCGGCCTCGCCGGGGCGCTCGCGCCGGACGGGCTGCTGGTCATGTCGACGCCCAACCGGACGAACATGTCGCGGCTGCTGCTGGTCGGGGCCGCCGAGGCGCTCGGGCGAATCCCCAAGGGCACCCATGACTGGGACCGCTTCCTGACTCCGGAGGAGCTGACCGCGGCCTTGGCGGTGGCGGGCCTGGAAGTCACAGACACGTGCGGCCTTGCGTGGAACCCGCTGCGCGGTCTCCATCTCGGGCACGACATGAGCCTCAATTACCTGGTGACGGCGCGGAAGGCTTAGCCCCTCTCCCCGTGGGGAGAGGGTTATTTTATCGTCTCGACAGCCTCATCATCAGCAGGGCCGTTCGGATGGCCTGGCGGGGGAGGCTGGTGAGGTCGACCCATTCGCCGTCCGCATGGGCGCCGCCGCCGGCCATTCCGAGGCCGGCGAGCGTGTCGACGTCGGCGGCGACGAAGGCGCTGTCGGCGGCGCCGCGGCGGGCGGGGTCATATTCGGGCATTTCGGGATAGCCGAGCAGGCGGTTGACCTCGTTGAGGCGGGCGAGGAGGCGGCGGTTGCCTTCGGTCGGCGGCATCGGCGGATAGCCGTCCTCGGCGAAGACCAATTCGGCCGAGGTCTGCGGCAAATGCCGGGCCACGATCGCCTGCATGGCGGAGCGGATGCGCCGGTCCTGATCGGGCGTCAGGCTGCGCAGGTCGCCGCGGGCGATGGCGGTCTCGGCGATGATGTTGGTCTTGCCGGAAGCGGTGACGCTGAGGCCCTGGGCGTCGATCTGGGCCGGCGTGCCGCCGCCGATCACGCCGACATTGTAGGTGAGGTTCGGCTCGGGCAGCTCGCGCCGGAAAGAGTCGAGGATGCGCGCCATCTCGTAGATCGCGCCATAGCCCTGGCCCCCGCCGAAGATGCCGCTCGAATGGCCGGTGCGGCCGCGCGTGGTCAGGGTCCAGCTCGACGAGCTTCGGCGGGCGACGGTGCCGGCGTCCTGGCCGTTCTCGCGCGCAAGATTTTCGAACTCGAGCGCGTAATTCGCCTCGCGGCCGGCGGCGACGAGGTCGCGGCGGGCGATTGCGAGCGGCGATCCGGGCCGCTCCTCGTCGCCGGTCAGGACGACGGTGACGTCCATGCGGCGAAGCTGGCCGGTCGCGTGGAGCGCTCGAAGGGCGGCGACGATGACCGCGATCCCGCCCTTGTCGTCGCCGATGCCGGGTCCGGTGGCGCGGTCGCCCTGCCGCTCGAAGCGCTGGAACGGGCTCGACGGCTCGAACACCGTGTCGAGATGGCCGATCAGCAGGATGTGCCGGCTCGCCCCGCGGGTGAGGTTGCGGTGGGTGGCGATCAGGTGGCCGGCGCGGCCGGTCTCGGCCATGTCGACCCAGCGCACCTCCATGCCGAGCGCCTCGAATTCCGGGCGCAGCATGTCGGCGACGGCGCGCACGCCGGGCAGGTTCAGCGTGCCGCTATTCTGGTTCACCATCCGCTCGAGCAGGACGACGTGGCGGTCGGTTTCGCGTTCGACCGCCGCGACGACCCTCCGGTCGGGATCGGTCAGCTGCGCCTGCGCGGCGGCGGGGAAGAGCAGAAACGCGACGACCAGCAGCAATCTCATCGGAACGCGTCGCCCAGGCTGAACGAGATGAACAGCGCAACGCCGGCGGAGAACTGGTCGCGCGAGCCGAAGGTCCGCACGATCGGAGAATCGGCCGCGTCGCCGACGAGGCGGTCGTAGCCGGCATAGCCGTAGAAGCCGAAGCTTCGGCTGATCTGGTGGGTGATCCCGGCGACCGCGCCGACGGCCCGGATGCCGCCGTCGGGATCGTAGACGGGGAGGCCGGTGGCGAGGGCGACGGCGGGGGTCACCCCGAAATAGGCCTGGGCATAATCGTCGTCGTTGAGGCGAAGGCGCGGGCCGATGGTGAACAAGGTGTCGTTGCCGCCGCGCAGGGCGAAGTCGGCCGCGACGGTTCCGACCAGGCCTTCATGGCCGCCAAGGCCCTTCTGCCCTTCGAGGCGGAGACGGAAATTGGGGCTGATGTTGAAGTTGACGAAGGCGCCTGCCTCGACGGTGAAGTCGACGTCGCCGACCGCGGCGCCGACATCGTCCTCGTCGCGCTCGCCCTGGAACTGGATGAGCGGGCCGAAGTCGACGACGCTGTCGCGTCCGAGCAGGCCGATGCCGATGCCGTCGTCGGGCGTTCGGAACGGGATGGGATCGCCCTCGCGGCGGACGAAGCCGGTGAACAGGGGGCCGAGACTATAGTCGTCCGCGCCGGGATATTGCGGGAGCAGTTGCCCGCCGGCGCCGACGCTGAGGATGCGCGGCGGCTCCTCGTCGTCCTGGGCGAGTGCGGGGGAAGCGGCGAGAGCGGAAGCGGCGGCGAGGCCGAGGGAGAAGGCGCGGATCATGAAGCCCCCTTCACGTTGATCGTGACCCGCCGCGGCGGGATCACGTCTCTTCTAGCGGAAGTGCTGAGGCCACAAAGAAAAAAGCGGGAGCGGGTTCCGCGCGCTCAAGAAATGACTAGGGTCAGTTGCCGCGAAAGCTCACTCGAATTCGAGGATGACCGCGTCGACGGCGAGGCTGTCGCCGGGCTGGGCGGCGACCTTGGCGACCGTTCCGGGCTTCTGGGCGCGAAGGATATTCTCCATCTTCATCGCCTCGACCACCGCGAGCGGCTGGCCGGCCTCGACATGATCGCCTTGCTTGACGTTCAATGCGGTGAGCAGGCCCGGCATCGGCGCGATCAGATATTTGGAGAGATCGGGCGGGATCTTCTCGATCATGTGCCGGGTGAGCTCGGCGACATGGGCGGGATAGACCTGCGCATTGTGGCTGGCGCCGCGGGTGGTGAGCAGCCAGTCGCGGCCCGAGCGGGCGATCTGGACGATATGGCGGCGGCCGTCGACCGTGCCTCGGAAGCGGATCTGGCCGGGCTGCCAGCGGCCGATCAGCTCGACGGGGGCGCTGCCGTCGAGCCGCGCGAGCATGAATTCGGCCGAGTCCTCGATCACCACCCGATGCTCGGCGCCGGCGATTCGGACGACTCGAAGGTCCGGCGCGGCGACGGGGCCGCTCAACTGGTCGCTGACCGCGCAGGCACGGCCGTCGGTGACGTGGCCGGCGAGCGCGGCGATGATCGCGAGGTCGGCGATCAGCTCGTCGCTGGCCGGCGCGCCTTCGAAGCCTTCGGGATATTCCTCAGCGATGAAGCCGGTGGTGAGGCGGCCCTCCCGGAAGCGCGGATGCTGCATCAGCGCGGACAGGAAATCGACATTGTGGCCGATGCCGTCGATGACGAACTCGTCGAGCGCCTCGACCTGGGCGGCGATGGCCTCCTCGCGGGTCGGCGCCCAGGTGATCAGCTTGGCGATCATGGGATCGTAGAACATCGACACCTCGCCGCCCTCGAACACGCCGTCGTCGACCCGGACGACGCTGTCGGATTCGTGCTTCTCGGCGGAGGGGCGGTAGCGGACGAGGCGGCCGGTGCTCGGAAGGAAGCCGCGATAGGGGTCCTCGGCATAGACGCGGTTCTCGATCGACCAGCCGTTCAGCTTCACCTCGTCCTGGGTGAAGGCGAGCTTCTCGCCGGCCGCGACGCGGATCATCTGCTCGACGAGGTCGAGGCCGGTCACCTCCTCGGTCACCGGATGCTCGACCTGGAGCCGGGTGTTCATCTCGAGGAAGTAGAAGCTCTTGCCCGACGTATCGGCGCCCGAGACGATGAGCTCGACCGTGCCCGCGCTGTAATAGCCGACGGCCCGTGCCAGCGCGACGGCCTGCTCGCCCATCGCCTTGCGCATCTCCGGCGTGACGAAGGGGGAGGGGGCTTCCTCGACCACCTTCTGATGGCGACGCTGAATCGAGCATTCGCGCTCGCCCAGATAGACGATGTTGCCATGCTGGTCGCCGAGCACCTGGATCTCGATGTGGCGCGGGCTCTCAATGAACTTCTCGATGAACACGCGGTCGTCGCCGAAGCTCGCAAGCCCCTCGCGCTTGGTCGCCTCGAAGCCTTCGCGCACGTCCTGCTCGGACCAGGCGAGGCGCATGCCCTTGCCGCCGCCGCCGGCCGACGCCTTCATCATCACCGGATAGCCGATCTCGCCCGCGATCCGCACCGCGTCGTCGGTCGTCGCGATGTCGCCGAGGAAGCCGGGGACGACGTTGACGCCGGCTTCCTTGGCCAGCTTCTTCGACTGGATCTTGTCGCCCATCGCCGCGATCGCATTGGGCGGCGGCCCGATGAAGGCGATCCCGGCATCGGCCAGCGCCCGCGCAAAGCTCTCGCGCTCGGACAGGAAGCCGTATCCGGGGTGGACGGCCTCGGCGCCGGTCTCCTTGCAGGCGGTGATGATCAGCTCGGCGTCGAGATAGGACTCGGACGCCGGCGGCGGGCCGAGGCGGACGCTCTCGTCAGCCATGCGCACATGCGGCGCGCGGGCATCGGCGTCGGAATAGACCGCCACCGTCTTGATGCCCATCGCGCGAGCGGTACGGATGACGCGGCAGGCAATCTCGCCGCGATTGGCGATCAGAATCTTCTTGAACATCAGTTTCCGGTCTTTTTCGAGCTTGGGAAGACGATCAGCACGGTCAGAACGAGCATCGCGATCACGAACAGCGTGGTGGTGATATTCACGGTTGCATCCTGAACAGCGATACAATTCCCCCTGCCTTCAGGAGATGCGGCAAAGCGGTCGCATAGCTGCATTGATTTGCGGGAAAGCTCCCAAAACGCCAGCGAGGCAGCAGCCATCGCCGCCAATCCGATCAGGCGCCTGATCTGGAGCGCCTTCACCTAACGGACTTCCAGAAGCCCGCGCAGCTGTTCGATGCGCTGGCGGGTGAGGGTGGCTCGGCAGCCCTCGTAGAGCATGGTCTCCATGCTGCCGCCGCGCGCTTCATAGCCTTCGTAAGTGCACCAGCCATCACGGAAACTGAGCCACGCGCGCTGAGCCTCGCGCAGCGTCTGCTCGCCGCTCGGCCTATCGTCGAAGTCGGGGCCGAGCTCGCGGTCGGATTCGCGAGCGAGGGCCACCATCTGCGGCCACAGCTGGTTCAATTCGCGGTCGGCGGCCTGGAAGTCGAGATAGGCGCAGCGGTTCATCTCGGCCTGATATTGCGGGTCGGCGCAATTGGGCTCCTGGGCGCCGAGCAGGGCGGCGGCCACTGCGAAGATCAGCATCACCCCTCCTTCGTCATGCCGGACTTGATCCGGCATCCACCTGTTCTTGCTCCGCTTCCGTAAAGCAGGTGGACCCCGGATCAAGTCCGGGGTGACGGGCAGGGGGCGTGTCCATCGCCTGCAGGCCGAGCTTCGCGAACAAAGCGGCGTCGGCATTGGCGCCGGCATTGCCGGTGGTGAGAAGCTTGTCGCCGGTGAAGATGCTGTTTGCGCCGGCCATGAAGCACAAGGCCTGGGCGCTCTCGCTCATGCTCTCGCGGCCGGCCGAGAGGCGGACCATCGATTGGGGCATGGTAATGCGCGCCACTGCGACGGTTCGGACGAACTCGATCTCGTCGATCTTCGCGAGCGGCGTGTCGGCGAGCATGTCGCCGAGCGGGGTGCCGCGGACGGGCACCAGCGCGTTGATCGGAACGCTTCCGGGATGCTCGGGGAGGGTGGCGAGGGCGTGGATGAAGCCGACGCGGTCCTCGCGGGTCTCGCCCATGCCGACGATCCCGCCGCAGCACACGCTCATCCCGCTCGCGCGCACCGCCTCCAGAGTGTCGAGCCGGTCCTGGAAGGTGCGGGTGGTGATGATGGCGCCGTAATGCTCGGGCGCGGTGTCGATATTGTGGTTGTAATAATCGAGGCCCGCGGCGGCGAGGCGGTCGGCCTGGTGCTGGGTCAGCATGCCCAGGGTCATGCAGGTCTCAAGGCCCATCGCCTTCACGCCCGCGACCATGTCGCACAGCGAGTCGATGTCGCGGTCCTTGGGATTGCGCCACGCCGCGCCCATGCAGAAGCGGCCCGAGCCGCTCGCCCTGGCCTCGGCCGCGGCCGCGAGGACGGCGTCGGTGTCCATCAGCTTGGTCGCGCCGAGGCCGGTGTCGTGATGCGCCGACTGCGAGCAATAGCCGCAATCCTCCGGACAGCCGCCGGTCTTGATACTGAGCAGCGTCGACAGCTGGACCTGGTTGGCCGGGTGATGGGCGCGGTGGACCGTCTGCGCCCGGTAGAGCAGGTCGAGGAGCGGCAGGTCGAACAGCGCGGCAATTTCAGCGCGGGTCCAGTCGGTCCTCAGCCCCTCCCTTTCAAGGGAGGGGTTGGGGTGGGTGCGCGCGTCTGCGCGCCCAAGCGATTTCTGCTCGGACTCGAAAGCGCTTCGGAGGCATCGAGCCTCCTCAGCGCTCCCCACCCCTTGCCCCTCCCCTGAAGGGGAGGGGTTGTGTGTGATCTCGCTCACTCCGCCGCCTCCTCGAGGGGCGGCATGTTGTGGCCGAGGAGCTTGAGGACTTCGCCGGCGGCTTCGACCAGGTTGGTGCCGGGGCCGAAGATCGCCTGGACTCCGGCCTCGCGAAGCATGTCGTAATCCTGGGCGGGGATGACTCCGCCTACCACGACCTTGATGTCGGGGCGGCCGAGCTCCTTCAGATGAGCAATCAGCTCGGGGACGAGGGTCTTATGGCCCGCGGCGAGGCTGGAGGCGCCGACGACGTCAACGTCGCTGTCGATCGCGGTTCGGGCGCTTTCCTCGGGGGTCTGGAAGAGCGGGCCGGAGACGATTTCGAAGCCGAGGTCGGCGAAGGCCGAGGCGACGAGGTTGGCGCCACGGTCGTGACCGTCCTGGCCCATCTTGGCGACGAGCATCCGCGGGCGGCGGCCGAGGCGGCGCTCGACCGCGCCGACTCCGTCCCGGGCGCGGCCCCAGGCGGGATCGCTTTCGTAAGCGCCGCCATAGATTCCGCGCACCGGGGTCGGCACGGTGCCGTAACGGCCGAAGGCGTCTTCCAGCGCCTGGCTGATCTCGCCGAGCGTGCAGCGCGCGCGGGCGCAGTCCACCGCGAGGGCGAGGAGGTTGGTTTCAGGTCCTCCCCGAGCTTGCTCGGGGAGGGGGACCATCTGCGCAGCAGATGGTGGAGGGGTAGGCGCGGATGGGGGAATTACCCCTCCACCATGCTTCGCATGGTCCCCCGCCCCCCCCGGAGGGCGGGGTGGAACTTGGCCGGCGCGCGCCCCTTCGCGCAACGCATCCAGCGCCGCCTGGGCGCGGGCCTCGTCGCGGTTGGCGCGGTTTTTTTCGAGGCGGGCGATCTGGCCGGTGCGGACTCGCGCATTGTCGATCTCGAGGATGTCGATCGGCGCCTCGTCCTTGAGGCGGTAGCGGTTGACCCCGACGATGACGGTCTCGCCGCGGTCGACCTTGGCGGCGCGCTCGGCCGAAGCTTCCTCGATGCAGCGCTTGGGCATGCCCTCGGCGACCGCATTGGTCATTCCGCCGAGCCCTTCGACCTCCTCGATCAGCGCCCAGGCGGCATCGGCAAGGTCCTGGGTGAGGCGCTCGATATAATAAGAGCCGCCCAGGGGATCGACGACGTTGGTGATGCCGGTCTCCTCGGCGATCACCAGCTGGGTGTTGCGGGCGATGCGGGCGGAGAAATCGGTTGGGAGCGCAACGGCCTCGTCGAGGCTGTTGGTGTGGAGCGACTGGGTGCCGCCGAGCACCGCGGCCATGGCCTCGATCGTGGTTCGGACGACGTTGTTGTACGGGTCCTGCTCGGTGAGGCTGACTCCGCTCGTCTGGCAGTGGGTGCGCAGCATCTTCGACTTGGCCGACTTGGCGCCGAAGCCGTCCATGATGCGGTGCCAGAGGAGACGCGCGGCCCGAAGCTTGGCGATCTCCATGAAGAAGTTCATGCCGATGCCGAAGAAGAAGGAGAGGCGCGGCGCGAAGGCGTCGATGTCGAGGCCCTTCGACATGGCGGCGCGGACATAGTCCATGCCGTCGGCGAGGGTGAAGGCGAGCTCCTGCACCGCCGTCGCCCCGGCCTCCTGCATGTGGTAGCCGCTGATCGAGATCGAGTTGAACTTCGGCATGTGGGCCGAGGTGTAGGCGATGATGTCCGCGACGATCCGCATCGATGGCTCGGGCGGATAGATGTAGGTGTTGCGGACCGCGAACTCCTTCAGGATGTCGTTCTGGATCGTGCCGGCGAGCTTGTCCTGGGAGACTCCCTGCTCCTCGGCTGCGACGATGTAGAAGGCCATGACCGGGAGGACCGCGCCGTTCATGGTCATGCTGACGCTCATCTCGCCGAGCGGAATGCCGTCGAACAGGATCTGCATGTCCTCGAGGCAGTCGATCGCGACGCCCGCCTTGCCGACGTCGCCGACGACTCGGGGATGGTCGCTGTCATAGCCGCGGTGGGTGGCCAGATCGAAGGCGACGCTGAGGCCCTTCTGGCCCGCGGCGAGGTTGCGGCGGTAGAAGGCGTTGGAATCCTCGGCGGTCGAGAAGCCCGCATATTGCCGGATCGTCCACGGCCGCCCGGTGTACATCGAGGCGTAGGGGCCGCGGGTGAACGGCGCGAAGCCGGGAAGGCCGGGGTCGAGACCCTCGGCGTCGGCGGCGGTGTAGAGCGCCTTTACCGGGATGCCCTCCGCGGTGTGCCAGGTAAGGTCCTTGCCCTTCACTTCCTTCGAAGCGGCGGTCTGCCAGTCGGCGGTGGTCGGTTTGTCGGTCATGCTATCCCTAAACCGATCATCTCGAGCGAAGTCGAGAGATCAGTTCGGGCGAAGCCGAGAACTTTACCTCGGCTGCGCTCGGCACGGTGTCTCGACGTAGTTCATCCTGAGCGCCGCTAGCGGCGGCGAAGGGCTCGACACGAGCGGGGCGCTAGTGCGCCTCTTTGGGGCTCTCCATGATCTCGGTCAGGACGCCGCCCATGTCCTTGGGGTGGACGAAGAAGATGGGGGTGCCGTGGGCGCCGATGCGCGGCTCGCCGAGGATGCGCGCGCCCTTGCTCTCGAACCACGCTTTCGCTTCGTGAATGTCGGGCACTTCGTAGCAGACGTGATGCTGCCCCCCGAGCGGGTTCTTCTCGAGAAACTTCACGATCGGCGAATCCGCGCCAAGCGGCTCGATCAGCTCGATCTGGCTGTTCGGCGTGTCGACGAAGCACACCCGGACGCCCTGCGCGGGCAGGTCGAACGGCGCGCGGATCACCTCCGCGCCCATCACGTCGCGGTACATCGCGATGCTGTCCTCGATCGACGGGGTCGCGACCCCGACATGGTTCAGGCGGCCGAGCTTCATGATCGTTGTCCTACATTCGTCACCCCGGGCTTGATCCGGGGTCCACCTTCTCCTGCCCGGCCTAGAACAGGAAGGTGGATGCCGGATCAAGTCCGGCATGACGCAGGAGGGGGGCGTCAGCTCCGAATGTCGAGCAGCAGGTCGAGCCCGGCGAAGGCGATCATCGCGGCCGCGAGGATGTAGAGCCCGAGCAGCACCCGGAACGCGCCGGGCCGCTCCGCCCGCTCGACATAGCCGCGGCCGATCGGCATCCGTCCATTCGCGAGCCCGCGCCGAACCGTCCACCCGATCCAAGGCAGGATCACGAGCAGGCACAGCGCGCCGACAATCAGCTCTTCAGTGCGTCCGGTCACAAGGCGAAGGGGCCTGTCTGTTCCAGGAGGTGGCGTAGGAAGCGGATGCGATTGTCGAGCTCGCCCTCCCAGCAACCGGCAATCAGGTCGGAGACAGAGGAGTTGGAGCCGCCGAGATATCCGGCGACGACCGTGCAATTGTTGTCGACGAACGAGCGCCACGCTGCCTGGGCGTGGTCGAGGTAAGCTGGGTCACTTCGCGTGTCTGACTGCCAAGGCTGACGCGCTGCGTGCGCCCGCGCCACCGCATTTCGAGCCTGTGCGAGAAGGGCTTCCATCTCCCGTTCTTTCCGCTCGATGCGCGCATGCACGCAGCGACGCTGCGTCATCGGATCGATGTTCGAGCACTCTCCGGCCGGGTAATAGGGCGACTGCGCCGTGGCGGCGTCAGGAGCCGCGGCGACGGTCAGAACGAGTGCGGCGATCCACATCACAGCGGGATGTTGTCGTGTTTCTTCCACGGGTTCTCGAGCTGCTTGTTGCGCAGCTTGCGCAGGCCCAGCGCGATGCGCCTGCGCGTCGAGTGGGGGTAGATCACTTCGTCGATGAAGCCCTTGCTCGCCGCCACGAAGGGGTTGGCGAAGCGCTGCTCATATTCCTGGGTTCGGGCGGCGATCTTGTCGGGATCGCCGATGTCCTTGCGGAAGATGATCTCGACCGCGCCCTTGGCGCCCATCACCGCGATCTCGGCGGTCGGCCAGGCATAGTTGAGGTCGCCGCGCAAATGCTTGGAGGACATGACGTCGTAGGCGCCGCCATAGGCCTTGCGGGTGATGACGGTGATCTTGGGAACGGTCGCCTCGGCATAAGCGAAGAGCAATTTCGCGCCGTGCTTGATGATGCCGTTATGCTCCTGGGCGGTGCCGGGGAGGAAGCCGGGCACGTCGACGAAGGTCAGGATCGGGATCTCGAAGGCGGCGCAGAAGCGGACGAAGCGGGCGGCCTTCTTGGACGAGTTGATGTCGAGCACGCCGGCGAGGACCATCGGCTGGTTGGCGACGATCCCGACGGTGCGGCCCTCGATCCGGCCGAAGCCGGTGATGATGTTGCCCGCATGGGCCGGCTGAACCTCGAAGAAGTCGCCCTCGTCGACGACCTTCCGGATGAGCTCGTGCATGTCGTAGGGCTTGGACGCGCTGTCGGGGATCAGAGTGTCGAGGCTCTCGTCGGTGCGGTCCCACGGATCGTGGCACGGCCGCTCGGGGAGGTCGTGGCGGTTGCTGAGCGGCAGGAAGTCGAAGAAATCGCGGACCGCGAGAAGCGCGTCGATGTCGTTCTCGAACGCCACGTCGGCGACTCCGGACTTGGTGGTGTGGGTGACGGCGCCGCCCAGTTCCTCCTGGGTGACGACCTCGTTGGTCACGGTCTTCACCACGTCGGGGCCGGTGACGAACATGTAGGACGAATCCTTCACCATGAAGATGAAGTCGGTCATCGCCGGGCTGTAGACCGCGCCGCCGGCGCAGGGGCCCATGATGACGCTGATCTGCGGGATGACCCCGGAGGCGAGGACATTGCGCTGGAACACTTCGGCATAGCCGGCGAGGCTGGCGACGCCCTCCTGGATTCGGGCGCCGCCGCTGTCGTTGAGGCCGATGACGGGCGCGCCGACCTTCATCGCCATGTCCATGATCTTGCAGATCTTCTGGGCGTGGCGCTCGGACAAGGAGCCGCCGAACACGGTGAAATCCTGGGCGAAGACGTAGACGAGGCGGCCGTTGATCGTGCCCGAGCCGGTGACGACTCCGTCGCCGGGGACCTTCTGGGTCTCCATGCCGAAGTCGACGCAATTGTGCTCGACGTACATGTCATATTCTTCGAACGAATCCTGGTCGAGAAGCACGGTCAGCCGCTCGCGCGCGGTGAGCCGGCCCTTCTTGTGCTGAGCGTCGATGCGCGCCTGTCCGCCGCCAAGCCGAGCGGCGTCGCGCCGCATCTCAAGTTCTTCGATCGTGGTCGCCATAAGGGTGCTTTAGCGGGCGCGGCCGCCGCCGCAAATCCTCCCCGTTTCGCGGGCCTCTACCGCACCCAATTTAGGATTTTGGTAGGGCTCGAAAGCTAAGCGGATGGAATGAGCGAGAAATTCCAGATCGAGATCGATCGCGCCCGCGGCCTGGTGCGAATCACCATGTCCGGCTTCTACGAGGCCGAGGACGTCGCCGCCTTCGTCGAGGCGCGCAAGAAGGCGCATGCCGAGCTCGGCCTGCCGCGCAACGCCCACATCACGCTCAACGACTTGCGGGGCATGAAGGTGCAGTCGCAGGACACGGTGCGCGCCTTCCAGGCGATTCTGACCGCGCCGGAATATCGCTCGCGCAAGCTCGCTTTCGTGGTCGACCGCAACCTCGCGGCGATGCAGCTGGAGAGGACGCTGGTCGCCCGCGACGCGAACATCTTCACCGACATCGCCTCGGCCGAGCGTTATCTGTTCGGCGACGAGGAGCACGCCCCCCTCCGCCGCTTCGGTTAACGGCCCTCGAAGGTCGGCTGGCGCTTCTGAAGGAAGGCGACCACCGCCGACCTGAAATCCTCGGTTCGGCCGGCGTCGCGCTGGGCCACCCGCTCGGCGGCCAGCGCATCCGTCAGCGACACTTGTTCCGCATTGCGGGCGAGGGCGCGGATCAGCCCCAAGGCCCTGGTCGGCCCGCGTGCGAGATTGGCGGCGATCACCAGGGCCTCCTCGGCGAGGAACCGGTCGTCGACGACTCGGGCGATCATGCCCCATTCGGCGGCCTTGTCGGCGCCGATCCGCTCGCCGAGCATCATCATCTCCATCGCCCGGGCGCGGCCGGCGAGGCGGGGGAGGAGCCAGGTCGCGCCGGCGTCCGGCACCAGCCCGATATTGACGAAGGCCTGGAGGAAATAGGCCGAGCGCGCCGCGATGACGATGTCGGCGGTCAGCGCGAGGCTGCAGCCGGCGCCGGCGGCGGGGCCGTTGACCGCCGCGACCACCGGCACCGGTGCATCGATCAGCGCCTCGATCAGCGGGTTGAAATGCTCTTCGAGCGCCAACCCGAGATCGTCGGGAATGCCCGCGCCGCCGCCGGTGAGGTCGGCGCCGCTGGAGAAGCCGCGGCCCTCGCCGGTGAGCAGCAGCGCGCGCGCGCCGTCGCCGGGGAGGCGTGTCACCGCGTCGCGAAGCTCGTCGAGCATCTGCGCGGTGAGGGCGTTCAACGTGTCGGGGCGGTTCAGCGTGATCACGCCGACATTCGCCGGACTGAGCTCAACGCGGATCGTCTCGTAATTCATCTGAACCCATTCCCCCCAGACACGCGGACCTTCAGCCTTCCATCTCCACCGAGCCGGGCGGATGCAGGCGCAGCCGCGTCACACGGCGCGGGTCGCACTCGGTCACCTCCAGCCGCCAGCCGCTGGGATGGTCGAGCATCTCGCCCTGCTGCGGGACATGCCCCGCCAGCACGAAGGCGAGGCCGCCCAATGTGTCGACATCCTCCTCGATCTCGCCGAGCCGCGGGTCGATCGCTTCGGCGACCTCCTCAAGCTCGGCGCGGGCGTCGGCGTCCCACACGCCGCCGTCGACCTGGATCAGGGTGCCCTCGGGCTCCTCGTCATGCTCGTCCTCGATCTCGCCGACGATCTCCTCGACGACATCCTCGATGGTGATGACCCCTTCGGTTCCGCCGAACTCGTCGACGACGATGGCCAGATGGGTGCGGCTCGCGCGCATCTGGGCGAGCAGGTCCGGCATGCCCATCGATTCGGGCACGTAGAGCGGCTCGCGCATGAGGTCGGTGATGTCCTCGGGCGGCGTCTCTCCGGCGACCATCCGGGCGAACACGTCCTTGACGTGGATCATGCCGATGACGCGATCGAGGCTGCCCTCATAGACCGGAAAGCGGCTGTGGCCGGCATCGGCGATCGCCGCGACGAGCTCGGCGAAGCTGATCGTGCAGTCGACAGCGATGATGTCGCTTCGCGGCACCGCGACGTCGCCGGCGGTCTTCTCGCCGAAATGAAGCATGTTGCGGAGCATCTGGCGCTCGACCGGGCTGAGGTCGCCGATCTTCGGAGATTCGTGCTCCGATTCGTCGATCGCTTCCTCGATCTGGTCGCGGAGGGTGGCTTCCTCCTCCTCGCCGAACAGGGCCGCGCGAAGGCCGCCCCAGAAAGAGCGGCCATTGGCGCGGCCGGTGCTACTTATGTCGTCGTCGTCTTCGGGCATTTCTTACGAATGGGCCTCTGTCAGTTGATAGGGATCGGCGATTCCAAGCGACGCGAGGGCGCGGCGCTCATATTCTTCCATGGCTTCGGCGTCCGCCTCGCTCGTTTCATGGTCGTAACCTAGCAGATGGAGCGTGCCGTGGACCAGCAAATGGGCGGCATGGGTGCGGACCGCAATGCCGCGCTCCTCCGCCTCGCGCGCGCACACGCCGTGGGCGAGGGCGAGGTCGCCGAGCAGGACCTCGATCTCGTCGCCGTCGGCGACCGAATCGAGCAGGTCCGGCTCGGCCATCGGGAAGGACAGGACGTTGGTCGGCTTGTCCTTGCCGCGATAGTCGCGGTTGAGGGCGCGGACCTCTTCGTCATTGGTGAAGCGCACGGAGATCTCGACCGGCACCGTGCCGTCGGCGAGCCGGGCATAAGGCGTCACCGCGAATGCGGCAGCGGCGCAGGTCTGTGCGAGATCGGTCCAGTCGGTGCGACTGTCCCAGTCCTCGGACACGTCGGCTTCGGCGAGGATCACGATCAATCCTCCCTGTCGCCGAAGGCGATGGGGAGGGGGACCGCTCGCGGAGCGAGTGGGGGAGGGGCAAAGGCGTCGGCCCCGGACGGCCCCTCCACCATCCGCCTTCGCTGCGCTGCGGCGGACGGTCCCCCTCCCCATGCAGCTTGGCTGCACAGGGAGGATTGAAGGGAGGCTGTCACGACCCCGGCCCTGGACGGCCCCTCCGCCATCCGCCTTCGCTGCGCTGCGGCGGACGGTCCCCCTCCCCATGCAGCTTCGCTGCACAGGGAGGATGAAGAGGAGGAACTCACTGGCCCGGTCCTTCGTAGGCCTCGACGATCTTGCCGACGAGCGGGTGGCGGACGACGTCGCCGGCGCCGAAGCGGATCATCGAGAGCTTGGCGATGCCCTCCAGTTTCTCGACCGCGTCGTTGAGGCCGGACTTCACGCCCGGCGGAAGGTCGGTCTGGTGGGGGTCGCCGCAGATGACCATCCGCGAGCGCATGCCGAAGCGCGTCAAAAACATCTTCATCTGCTGAGGCGTGGTGTTCTGAGCCTCGTCGAGGATGATGAAGGCGTCGGACAGGGTGCGGCCGCGCATGAAGGCGATCGGCGCGATCTCGATCTCGCCGGAAGCCAATCGCCGCTCGACCTGCTCCATTGGAAGCATGTCGTAGAGCGCGTCGTAGAGCGGGCGGAGGTAGGGATCGACCTTGTCCTTCATGTCGCCGGGAAGGAAGCCCAGGCGCTCCCCGGCTTCGACCGCGGGACGCGACAGGATGAGCCGGTCGACCGAGCCGCCGATCAGCTGCTGGACCGCCTGCGCGACCGCGACATAGGTCTTGCCGGTGCCGGCCGGCCCCAATGCGAAGATCATCTCGTCGCGATTGAGGGCCTCCATATATTCGGCCTGGGTCTTCGAGCGCGGGACGATCGTCTTCTTGCGCGTTCGGATCATCACCTTGGGGGCCTGGACGACCTCCTCGCTGACGATGCCGTCAAGGGTCGGCTGGTTCGACATGGCGATGATCGCCTCGACCACGCCCTGGTCGATGTCCTGGCCTTCATCGAGCCGGTTGTAGAGGCCGACCAGCACCTCGCGAGCGCGGGCCGCGGCCTCGGGCTCGCCTTCGATCTGCACCTTGGCGCCGCGCGCCGCGATATAGACCCCGAGCCGGTCCTCGATCGCGACCAGGTTGCGGTCGAAC
The DNA here is from genome assembly GCA_023417515.1 of Pseudomonadota bacterium. Classification (GTDB taxonomy): domain Bacteria; phylum Pseudomonadota; class Alphaproteobacteria; order Sphingomonadales; family Sphingomonadaceae; genus Allosphingosinicella. The sequence continues at coordinate 28,724 of JAEZFL010000131.1, forward strand.
TCGCCGAACAGGGGGCCGAGCAGATGCGGCTGCTCGAACTCGATCTCGACGCGCGCGCGCGGCGTTGCGGCCTGGGCGGCCGGCTTCTTCGGTTGTGCCATTAGGTTCGGGTGCTCTCCGGGCCTTTTCACGCAGCCTGCTTCACCGCCTCGGCGCCGCCCAGGCTGTTCGGGCCGGCGGAGAGGATGTCGACCTCCACCAAATCCCCGATAGCGGCTTCGGTTTCCAGATGAATCGACTGGAGCCAGGGCGATTTGCCGACGAGCTGGCCGGGATGCTTGCCGCGGCGCTCGAGAAGCACGCTGGTGCGGCGCCCGACGCTGGCCTGGTTGAAGGCGAGCTGCTGGGCGTTGATCAGCGCCTGGAGGCGCTGCAGGCGCTCGTCGGCGACTTGCGGAGGGACCTGGTCGGCCATCGTCGCTGCCGGCGTTCCGGGGCGGGGGCTATACTTGAAGCTGTAGGCCTGAGCGTAGCGGGTCGCCTCGACGATCCGAAGGGTCGCCTCGAAATCCTCGTCCGTCTCGCCGGGGAAACCGACGATGAAGTCGCCCGAGAGCGCGATGTCCGGTCGAGCGGCGCGGACCCGCTCGATCACGCGCAGATAGCTCTCGGTCGAGTGGCTGCGGTTCATCGCCTTGAGGATGCGGTCGCTTCCCGACTGCACCGGCAAGTGGAGGAAGGGCATCAGCTTCCCGACCTCGCCATGGGCGCGGATCAGGCCCTCTGCCATGTCGTTGGGATGGCTGGTCATGTAGCGGATCCGCTCCAGCCCCGGCAGCTTGTCCATGGCGGCGATGAGGTCGTGAAGGCCACGCCCGTCATCCTCCCAGGCATTGACGTTCTGGCCGAGGAGCGTGATCTCCTTCGCGCCCATGTCGATGAGGGCGCGCGCCTCGTCCATCACCTGCGCCCAGGGACGCGAGACCTCGGCGCCGCGGGTGTAGGGGACGACGCAATAGGTGCAGAACTTGTCACAGCCTTCCTGGACGGTGAGGAAGGCGGTCGGGCCCTGGCGGCGGCGGCCGGGCAGCGCCTTGAACTTGGGCTCGGCCGGCATGTCGGTGTCGATTGCGGTCGCTCCGCCCGCGGCCTTGGCGACCAGCTCCGGCAGGCGGTGATAGGCTTGCGGGCCGACGACGACTCCAACCGATGGCGCCCGGCGCGCGATCTCCGCGCCCTCGGCCTGGGCGACGCAGCCGGCGACCGCGATCATCGGCCTGGAGCCGTCCTCGCGTTTGATCAGCCGGCCGATGTCCGAATAGACCTTCTCCGCCGCTTTCTCGCGGATGTGGCAGGTGTTGAGCACGACCAGGTCGGCATCGGCGCTGTCCGCCGCGGACAGGCCCTCGGCCTCGAGCAGCTCGCTCATGCGCGCGCCGTCATAGACGTTCATCTGGCAGCCGAACGACTTGACGTGGAAGGTCTTGGGGGCAGCGGGAGAATTCATTCGCCGCCATATAGGGGAGCAGGCGCGGCTTCGGAAGCGCCGAGCGCCGCGACGATTTCCTCGCGCGACCATTCGGACAGGCGCTTGCGGTCGCCGGCCTCGTGCGGGTCGACCGGCTCGAGGAAACGCATCGTCACCGGGATCCGGCCGCGGCGGGACAGCAGGCGCCTGGCATTGGCCGCGCCATGCTCGTCGCCCCATGCGATCTCCACGACGAGCGGACCGAAGTCGATGGCCACCGGCTGGACCTTCACGCGCGGCAGCGGTGGGAACAGCGATGCGAACAGGCTGGCGCGGAACGGCAGGATCGGGCGGCCGGGGCCGGTGGTGCCTTCGGGAAAGAGAGCGAAGGCGCGCCCGGTCGCCAGGCCGCCCCGAAGGGCTTCGGCCTGGACTCCGACCCCCCGCTTGTTGCTTCGCTCGACGAACAGGGTTTTGTTGAGGCCGGCGAGCCAGCCGACGAGGGGCGAGGCGGCAAGCTCCGCCTTAGCGACGAAGGCCGCGCCGGCGGTTCCGCCCAAGAGCAATATGTCGAGCCAGGAGGCGTGGTTGGCGACGATCAGCACGTCGCGCTTCAGCGGCCTGCCCTCGGTCCTGACCTTGAGGCCGGCGACCCGGCCGACCCACCACAGGAAGGCGGTCGGCCATGGCGAGCGCGCCCGGAACAGCCGCCACAGATAATGGAGCGGGACCAGCGCGACGATGCCGAGCAGGATGAGGATGCAGCGCGTGTAGAAGCGGATCGCGCCGATCATGCGGAGCGGCGGCTCAGCCCTTGCGGCCCAGCGCGACGCCGTAAAGCTCCATGCGATGGTCGACGAGCCGGAAGCCGAGCTTCTCGGCAATTCGGCGCTGGAGCGCCTCGAGCTCCTCGTCGACGAACTCGATGACGTTGCCGGTCTCGACGTCGATCAGATGGTCGTGATGGGTGTCCGCCGCCGCCTCGTAGCGGGCGCGGCCGTCGCCGAAATCGTGGCGCTCGAGGATTCCGGCCTCTTCGAACAGGCGGACGGTGCGGTACACCGTGGCGATCGAGATTCCGGGATCGATGGCCGACGCGCGGGCGTGGAGCGCCTCGACGTCGGGATGGTCCTCGCTCTCGCTGAGGACCTTGGCGATCACCCGGCGCTGCTCGGTGATGCGCAGGCCCTTCTCCGCGCACAGGGCTTCGATATCGATCTTGCGGGACATGAAGCGACCTTAGAGCAAGAGTCCGTAGGGCGGAAGGGTGCCCCACCCGAGTTGCACGTAGGAAGCGGACGCCGCGCCCGCGGCGGCGTCCGCTTCGGGAGCGTCGGGCTTACTTCGCGGCGCGGCCGGTGCGGCGACGCTTGGTGCCCAGGCCGATCTTCTTGGCAAGGGCGCGGCGCTGCTCGGCGTAATTCGGGGCGACCATCGGGTAATCGGCGTTGAGGCCCCACTTCTGCCGGTACTCGTCCGGAGTCATGTTGTAGTGGGTCATCAGATGCCGCTTGAGCATCTTCAGCTTCTTACCGTCCTCGAGGCAGACGATATAGTCCGGCTTGATCGACGAACGGATCGACACGGCCGGCTCAAGCTTTGCCTGCGGCTCCTCCGCCGGCGTGCCGAGACCGTTCAACGCAGTGTGCACGTTGGAGATGAGCACGGGCAGATCGTTGACGGCGACGCTGTTGTTGCTGACATGGGCGGAGACGATATCCGCAGTGAGCGTGATGAGCGTCTCGGTGAAGTTGTCCTGAGTGTCCATTTTTTTCTTCTTTCGATGGGAAGCGGGTGGCCACCCCCTTTGCTGGCCACCTTTTGGAATATGTCCGTTGCGGGCCAAATACAAGACAGATCAGGTGAGGCTTCACTCGGTTGGTGACGAGGGCGCCGTCTTGGCGAGGGACAATGCGTCATATTGCTGTCCATCCTGGCCATTATAGTAGTTGCGGCGGCGGCCGACGATAGAAAAACCCAACCCAGTATATAATCTGATGGCGTCGTTGCCGTCGCGGACTTCCAGATGCAAGCGATCTGCGCCGCGAGTTAAGGCGTTCTGAAAGAAGTGGTTAAGCAACGACTTGCCGATCCCCCGGCCCTGCGCGTCGGGACGGACCGCGAGCAGCAGCAGCTCGGCCTCGCCGGCGATGGCGCGGGCAAGCGCGAAGCCGACCGGGTCGCCGTCGATCCGGGCGATGCTGAGCCAGACGCCGGGAAGCGGCAGCAGGCCGGCGCATTGCGACGCCGTCCAGGCTTCGCCGAATGAGGAATCGAACGCCGTCTCCATCACCGTCATCACGGCGGGCAGGTCGGCGAGGCCGCCCTCGGCGATGTCGACGGTCCCGCTCATGTCAGGGCCATCGGCCTGGCGTCCGGCGCTCGGCCGTAGATCGGTCGGGCGATGAGCGAACGGAGCGGAAGCGGCAGGCGCCACGCGGCGGCGGCGCGGGGCAGAAGGTCGAGCGCCTCGCCCCAGCCGCGCGCGGCGACAAGCTGTCCGGCGCCCGAGCCGACCACGAGCTCCGGGCGGACGAGCGCAGCGGCGGCCTCGGGCGGCAGCGATCTGAGATCGTCGGTCGGCTCGAGACTGGCACCTGCGAAGCTTTGCACGAAAAGCTCGCCATGTCCTCCCTGGATCGCGGCCGCCACGGGATCGCGGGGCCGGTCGGCCATGGCGGCGAGGAGGGCAGGGGCGGAATAGCCGGCGAGGGGAACGGCCCAACCGATCGCCAGGCCCTGCGCGGCCGCGAGCCCGACGCGAAGGCCGGTGAAGCTGCCGGGGCCGCAATCGACCAGCACCGAATCGGGGACTCGACCGTCCAGCAGCTCGGCGACCATCGGCACGAGCCGCTCGGCATGGCCGCGGCCGACCAGCTCATGGGTCTCGGCGAGCACCGCGCCGTCGGCGTCGATCAGAGCGACCGAGCAGGCCGCGCTGACGCTGTCGATGACGAGGGTGAGGGGTGTGGTCGATGCCATTCCGTCACCCTGAACTTGTTTCAGGGTCCATTGTCGAGCCTCGATGAGGCTGGCGGGGTACGTCGAAGCGGTGAAATGGATGCTGAAACAAGTTCAGCATGACGACGGAGGCTAGATCGCCTGGACGGCCTCGACCTCGGGGACATAATGTTTGAGCAGGCTTTCGATCCCCTGCTTGAGGGTCAGCGTCGAGGACGGGCAACCGGAGCAGGCGCCGTGCATCGCGAGGAAGACGGTTCCTCCCTTGAAGCCGCGATAGACGATGTCGCCGCCGTCACGCGCCACGGCCGGCCGGACCCGGGTGTCGATCAGCTCGCGGATCTGGGCGACGACCTCGCTATCCTCGCCGCTGTCGTCCATCTCCTCGGACGCGATGAAGATCTCGGCGGCGCTGCCGGCGTTGAACAGGGGCGCGCCACTGGCGAAATGGTCGAGCAGGACTTCCAGCACCTGCGGCTTGAGCTCGCGCCACTCGACTCCGGGCGCCGCGGTCACGGAGATGAAGTCGCGGCCGAAGAAGACGCCCTCGACGTCGCCGGTCGAGAAGATGGCGGACGCGAGCGGCGACGCCTCGGCATCCTCGTAGGACGCGAAGTCGCGCGTGCCCGTTTCCATCACCGCCCTGCCGGGGAGGAACTTGAGCGTGGTCGGGTTCGGCGTCGGTTCAGTCTGGATCAGCATGATCCTCATGTGGTCTATGGCACCCGCGCGATCAAGCGCGGGGCCGGTGGAGAGTGATTTGGTGACGGCAGCAATGGTCCTGGCCCTGGCGATCGTCCAGCCGCAAGCGGCGCAGCCGGCCGGCCCGGCGCTGCAACGCCCGTCATTGCCGTTCGAAAGCGGCGATGTCCGAGTGGTGAACCGCGCCGACCGCGCGGGCGATGCGGATTGCAGCGTCGCCGCCAGCTCGCAGGCGTGGCGATCCTATGGCGACGCCACGTGCCGGCGGCTGATCAACCCATGGCCCGGCCCGGCGGTCACCGCTCCGGTACGGGAATCGACGATGGTGATCGCAGTCATGGTCGACGCCGGCGCGACGCCCGAGCCGAGCGGCCGCGGATCCGTCGCCGTCGACCAGGAGGCCGAAGTCACCATCGCCGCCGATGGCTCGGTCAGCCAGTGCCGGCCGCTTCGCGAGACGAGCGCGACGCCGATGCCGGAGCGGGCGCGAATCTGCGGCGGCCTGATGCGCGAGGGGCCCGGCCTGTTCGCTGCGGCCCCGGGCGCGGCCGAGCGCCGCGCGCGGGTGCGAACCACCTTCTTCAGCTGGGAGTCCGCCCGGGCGGACTAGCTCCGCTTGCGCTTGGCTTCGGCCCCGATCGCGGGCAGGATGGCGGCGAGGGGGATCGACCAAATGATGAGCAGCCTCATTGCCTTGGCCGCGGCTCAGGCCGCGAGCCAGCCGCCGCCGCCGCCGATCATGACGGTCCCGTCGCCTCCGCCGGTCCTGATTCCGGTCCTTCCGGCGCCCACTCCACCGCCGCCGCCTGCGCCGCCGCCGACCTTCACGCCGCCGCGCCAGGTCGGCGGGACCATCGGCGCCGACGATTATCCGGCAGCCGCGATCCGGGCCGACCAGGAAGGCACGGTCCAGGTCCGCTATGACGTCGGAGTCGACGGACGGGTGAGCGGCTGCACGGTCATGGCAAGCTCGGGCAGCTCCGCTCTCGACAGCGCGTCCTGTCAACTGATCACGCGCCGCTTCCGTTTTCGACCGGCCACACGCGGCGGCGTTCCTGTCGTCAGCGCCATGACCCGCCGGGTGACGTGGCGGCTTCCGGAGGAGCCGGTCATCCAGTTCGCCCAGGGCCGCTTCACCTGGACCGTCACCGCCTCGCCAGCCGGCACGACGACGTGCGATCTGAGCCTGGACGGCACGGCGTTCCGGGAATTCGACGAAGGCAATTGCCGGGAGCCCGCCGACGCCTGGCTGGTCGACTCCGGAGAGCTCGCGCCCGGCCACCCGCCGGTCCGGGTCACGCAGATCTTGTCGCTTCTGCCCCAAGGCGAGGCGCGGACGCTGCCGCAATTGCCCGGCACGCCCTATTCGGAAGAAGTCGCCGAGATCGAGGTCGCGCCGGACGGCTCGGTCACTGCCTGCACGCTCGCATCGCAGCGCGGCGAGGCGCCCGATTATGTCCGCGCGGACTACCAGCCGCTATGCGCTCGTCTCGCGGCCGGACGCCATTTCGCTGCGACCACCGACACCGCTACCCGCCGCGCCCGAATGCAGTCCGCGCTCTACGTCGAGGTGCTCCAGCGCGAGCGCCGCTAATCCCCCTCCCTGCGGACAGGGAGGGGAGTCCCCCTAGAAGTCCACCTTGTCGTAGTGCGCCGGCGGGGTGATCACTTCCATCCGCTCGGCAAGGAGCGGGCGGAAGCTGGGGCGCGACTTCATGACGCCATACCAGTCCACCGTCTGCTTGTGGCCGCGCCAGTCGACCCCGCCGAGATAGTCGGCGACCGACAGGTGGGCGGCGGCGGCGAGGTCGGCCAGGGTCAGCAGCGGGCCGGCGAGCCAGCGACGATGGTCGAGCAGATAGTCGAGATAGTCGAGATGGGCGTTGCACGCCTTCATCGCCTCGCGAAGCACCTTGGTGTCGGGCGCCTCGCGCTTCACCAGCCGCTTCTTCATCCGCTCCTCGAGCAGAGGCCCGACGACGTCGTCGTAAAGCTGCTCGTCGAGCCAGGCGATGAGCCTTCGGATCTCGGCACGGTCGGTGGCCGGGCCGGGGATCATCGGCACGGCGTCGACCGTCTCCTCGAAATAGTCGCAGATCGCCCGGCTATCGATGAGGACGATGCCGCGGTCGCTCTCCACCATCACCGGCGTTCGCCCGGCCGGGTTCAGGTCGACGAACTCGTCGCGACGCTCCCACGGGGATTCGCGGACCAGTTCGAACGGGACGCCCTTCTCGGTCAGCATCAGCCGGACCTTGCGCGAGAAAGGGCAGAGCGGGAATTGAAAGAGCTGCCACATTGCAGCTTCCTTTAGCCGACCGGCCGGCGGCGTCTACCGGCTGCGGGCCGCGGAAGCGAGGCGACTTGCCCCGATCGTCATGCCGGATTGGGTCCGGCACCCACCTTCTTCTTCCGCTGAGTGGGAAAGGCAGGTGGACCCCGGATCAAGTCCGGGGTGACAGGCAAGGGGTGCTATTGGTCGTCCCAATCGTCGGGATAATAATCCGGCCCCGGCCCGCGCGGCACGCTGCGCATGGCGCCCTCGATGCTTCGCGACATCTCCTCGATGCTGCGCTGGAGCTGCGGAGCGACGGTGGCGAAGGCGCCGACCATCTGCTCGAGCCCTTCGGCCGCGCCGTGCACTCCGGCGCGCACGCGCTGGTCGAAATAGGGGTCGTCGCGGCGGCCCATGTCGCCGAGCGTTCGGCCGGGGCGGCCATAGTCCGGGTTGCGGCGCTGCAGGTCGGCGGCGTCCATGATCGGGCCGACGTCGATGGTCATCAGGGCGCCGATCATCCGGTCCATCGCCACGCCCATGTCGCGGATCTCACCCGGGCTCGGCAGGGCGGCCCGGACGTCGCGCTCGTCGAACGGGCGCGGTTCGGGCTGGGCGGCGGCGGGCGCGGCGAGCAGGGCCGCGGCGGCAAGAGCGAAAGCAACGCGCATAACAGGCCTCCTTGGCTGCGCAGTTGCTCCTAAATGCCTGAAACGGCTGGTCTGTTCAATCGCCGGAAGGTCCGGCCGACGCGGTTGCCGCCCGTCCGGGCTCAGCGCGGCGGCGGCGGAGCGGGCGTCGCCTGCGGCGGAACCGGCGTCTCTCGGGGCGGTGCTGGCGGTGGCACTGGAATTGGCACCTGCTCCCGTCAGAGCGACAGCCAGGCAAGGGCGCCGAGGCCGGCGACGATCCGATACCAGGCGAAAGGCGCAAAGCCGTAGCGCGAGACGATCCCGATGAACGCCTTGATCACCACGACCGCGACCAGGAAGGAGACGGCGAAGCCGACGCCGATCAGGCCCCAGTCGACGCCCGCCGCGGCGATCTCGTCCATGTTGCGGGCGAGGACCACGGTGGTCGCGCCCATCATCGTCGGAACGGCGAGGAAGAAGCTGAACTCGGCCGCGGTGCGGCGCTCGACGCCGAGGGTGAGGGCGCCCATGATCGTCGCTCCCGAGCGGCTGACTCCGGGGATCATCGACAGGCACTGGAAGATGCCGATGCGAAGCGCGGTGCGCGCGGGCATCGCGGCGACTCCGGGCTCGATGTCCGCCGGCTTCACGTAGCGCTCGATCAGCAGGATCGCGATTCCGCCGAGGATGAGGGTGACGCAGACGACCTCGGCATTCTCGAGCAGCGCCTCGATATTGTCGATGAACAGGACGCCGAGCACCGCCGAGGGCAGGAAGCCCATCAGCACGTTGCGGACGAAGTGCCAGGATGTCGGCTCGGACCGGAACATGCCCGCGAGCACCGTCCAGAAGGTGCGCCAGTAGAGAACGATCACCGCGAGGATCGCGCCCAATTGGATGACGACGTTGAACGTCGCCCAGTCGGCGGCATCGTAGCCGAGCAGCTCGGAGGCGAGGATCAGGTGGCCGGTGGAGGAGACCGGGATGAACTCGGTCAAGCCTTCGACGATGCCGAGGATGATGGCGGTAAGCAGGACACTCATGGAGCGCGGCCTCTAGCGGCGGCGGGCGGCGAGGGTCCAGCGATTTCCTGAATTTCGCCGGGCGCGTTTACGGGTCGCAAAGGGTTGGCGCGTACCTCCGGTGGTTGGGGACCAAGCGTTCAATTGTTTTGCGGAGTAGGGGGCTCATGCTCAAGCGCGTACCGGCCAGGTCTTTGCGGCTCGGGATGTTCATTCATGCGCCCGACGGCTCCTGGATGGACCATCCGGACTGGAAGACCCAGTTCCTGCTCACCGACCCCGGCGAGCTCGAGCGGCTGCGCGAAGGCAAGGCCGTGTTCATCATCGACACCGACAAGGGCGCCGACGCGCTGCTCGGCGCCGAGCCGCGCCGCGGCGGCTTCGGCAAGCGCCAGGTGCCGGTCGCCGCGTGCAGCGCCGAGGAGGAGTTCGGCCGGGTCGAGGCGATCACCAAGCGCGCCGGCAAGAGCGTCGGCGAGATCTTGAAGCAGGCGCGGCTCGGCAAGGCGGTCGACGTCGCGCAGACCGTTCCGGTGATCGAGGACATCACCAGCTCGATCGACCGCAACGCGTCGGCGCTGGTCAGCTTCGTCCGGCTGAAGGAAGCCGACGAATATACCTATCTTCATTCGGTCGCGGTCTGCGCGCTGATGATCAATCTCGGCCGCCAGCTGCTGTTCGACGATTCGGAGATCGGCGAGCTGGCGACCGCAGGGCTGCTCATGCACGTCGGCAAGACCGCATTGCCGGTCGAGCTGCTGACCAAACCGTCCAGCCTGACGGCCCAGGAGATGGCGCTGGTCCGCCAGCACCCGATCCGCGGCCACGAGATATTGAGCCGCGCCAAGGGCGTGTCCGACGTGGTCCTCGATGTCTGCAAGCACCACCACGAGCAGATTGACGGGCACGGCTATCCCTATGGCCTGCGCGGCGACTCGATCAGCCTCCACGCGCGCATGGCGGCGGTCTGCAACGTCTACGACGCGAGGACCTCCAACCGCCCCTACAAGCAGGCGGAGGAACCGGCCGAGGTCCTGTCGGACATGTTCAAGGCGAAGCACCAGTTCGACGAATCGGTGCTGTCGGCCTTCATCCGGAGCGTCGGAATCTATCCGATCGGCAGCCTCGTGAGGCTGAAGTCGGGCCGCCTCGCGGTGGTCGTCGAGCAGAACGAGGAGAATCTCACCAGGCCGCTGGTGCGAGTCTTCTACTCGGTGGTGAAGCGTGCCGGCCTGCCCTATCAGGACATCGACCTCGCCACCGACGGCGGCGACGAGATCCTGTCGCGCGAGCGCCCCGAGCGCTGGGGATTCAACGGCTGGGACCGCCTGTGGCCCCAGATCCTGCGCGGATCGAACCTACAGGCGGCCTGACGGCTCAGTAAGGCTGCTTCACCGCGAAGCGGCCGCCCTTGCGATACTGCATCAACCAGGTCTCGGCGAGCGCGCCGAGCGGCTCGGGGCGGATGCCGAACGCGTCGAAGCCGGGCAGGTCGCCGCTGGCGACGTTCGGCCGCTGAAGCATCTTCCACTGGTCGCTGGTGATCGGCGCGCCCGGCAGCCAGCCGGTCAGCGCAGCCATCATCCCGGCGACCCCGTCCGGCACCGGAACCATCATCTTGCCGGCGCGGCCGGTGGCGTCGCAGATCATCCGGTTGAGCTCGATCATGGTGACCACGTGCGGGCCGGCGAGCTCGTAGGTCTTGCCGCCATGCTGCTCGGGATCGAGCGCGGCGGCCGAGATCGCCCGGCCGAGATCGGCGACGTAGACCGGCTGGAATTGCGCGTTCGGCGCGATCACCGGAAGCACGGGCAGCCGCCGCGCCAGCGACGCGAAGCGGTTGGTGAAATTGTCCTCGGGCCCGAACACCACCGACGGTCGGACGATCGTGGCGCCCGGGAAGGCCGCGCGCACCGCCGCCTCGCCCTGGCCCTTGGAGCGGCCGTAGCGGCTGTCGCTGTCCGTGGACGCGCCGATCGCCGAGACATGGACCAGCGAGCGCGCCCCGGCGGCGGCCGCGCCCTCGGCGACGTTGCCGGCGCCGTCGACATGGAATCCCTGGAAGTCGCCCTTCAATATGCCGACCAGGTTGATCACCGCGCTTGCGCCGGCGACGGCGCGCTCGACGCTCTCGCGCTTGCGGATGTCGGCCGGGACGAACTGGAACTGGCCAACCCAGCCGAGCGGCTGGAGGAAGTAAGCGCGGCCGGGATCGCGCTCGGCGATTCGGATTCGCCACCCGCTCTTGACCAGGTGCTGGATGACGTAGCGGCCAATGAAGCCGCCTCCGCCGAACACGGTGACGAGGCTTTCGGAGCGATCGATCATGCGGGCGCATTGGCCCGCTCGCGCCGGGAAGGCAAGCCGGTGAGCGGGTGCCGTTGACTTTACTTTTCGCCGCCCCTAACTCGCGCCGCCTACCGACTGTTCTCGACCCCGTGCCCAGGTGGCGGAATTGGTAGACGCACCAGCTTCAGGTGCTGGCGCTCGCAAGGGCGTGGAGGTTCGAGTCCTCTCCTGGGCACCATTTTCGGGCGTGCGGCGGAATCGCCGGATTCGCGAGGCTAGCGGCGGCGCGGCCGGATCAGCAGCCGCAGGCCGGCGCCGAACACCAGGGCTGCGACGAGCAAGGCGGGAAGCGGTCTTTCCTCGACTTCGTCGGGAATAGCGGGCGCGCTCGCTGGTGCCGCGCCGCGCCGGAGGCGCCAGCGTCGCGGCGCCGTGTCGACCAGCGCGCGACTCCACGACAGGAAGCCGTCCCGGGTCGCCGGCAACTGGCTGCGCGGCCGGGTTTCGCCGAGCGCGACGGGCAGCAATCCGGCGAAGTCGGCCGGGAGGGAATGGCTGTGGCGACTGCCCGATTTCCACGCCACGACATGGCCCTCCGGAACGTCCTGCCAGGCGCCCTTGCCGGTGCGGATCAGGTCGGCTCGGCAATGGCTGCAGCGGCCGAAGAAGAAGCCGGAATTGTAGACCGGATTCCCGGCGCCGACGTGGCCGGCAATCCTGCACTTGAGCTTCATGCCGCCAACATCCCTTCTTCCGGCGCCGCCGCCTGGCCGCGCAGGTCGGCGAGCTCGCGGACCAGCGGATCGGCCGCGTCGCGGGCCACGCGGGGGCTCCAGATCTCGAAGCTGCCGCCGACGCCGACGACCAGGGCGGCCCGCTTGATCATCGCCTTTCGGCGCAGCAGCGGCGGCAGGAGGATGCTGTTGTCCTCGAGAATCGCTCCCGGCTCGACGAAGCCGAAGGCGCGGCGCAGGCGCGAATGGTGATCTGCGGCGGTGCGGCCGGCCGCCTCGTCGCTGAGCCGACGACGCTCGATCTCGGCGAAAAGCGCCCGGTGATAGCTTTCGTCATAAGCGTGGAGGCAGGAGTCGCGCTCGTGGACCCCGAAGCAGATTCGGCGCGCCGACCCGCGCCGCGCAAGCACTTCGGTAACGAAAGCGGGGAGGATCATGCGCCCGTCATGATCGACGGAAGTCATCGCCCTGCCGCCAAACAGGAACTGCTCGTACATTTATTTGCCCAGTGATGGAGCGCCCTACCGGGGCCGCTCCGCCGCCCAATCGATATGGTTAAAATATCGTTAACGGCAGGACCGCATCAGATGGGGAATCTACTAGCGTAGTAATCGCGTAGCCGGTGCTGCGGCCGACGGAACGCAGCGGCCACGGTGCGCGGGCGGCTCGGCCCGGTTTCGTAACGGAGATCAACAGTATTTTTCGCAGGTTGTGGATAAGTCTTTATTCACAGACATTTGCGGTCGCGGCCACGGTGTTGTGCGGCCGCGCGGGGAGTTGCGTATGTCCCACCATCGCACAGTCTATATCGTCGGCGGCGACAGCGGCGACCGTAAAGCGCTCGTCGCCCATCTTTCGGCCATCGGCGCCGAAGCCTGGCCGCTCGCCGGTGGCGCCGAGCTGATCGCCGTCGTCGACCGGCTCGCGCCGGGCTGCGTGCTGCTCGACTTCACCAATTGCCTGCTGGCGATGAGCACGCTCGACGCGCTCGTCAGCCAAGTGCCGGGCTGGCCGGTGATCGGCCTCGGCCATGCCGGCAGCCTCGCCATCGCAGTCGACGCGATGAAGCGCGGCGCCGCCGATTTCCTGTGCAAGCCGGCGAGCCAGGCCCAGATCGGCGCGGCGCTCGCGCCGCTGTGGGGCAAGCTTCAGCGCGCGGTCGAGGCGGACGAGTCGCGGCGCTTCGCCCGGGACAGGGTCACCCGGCTCACCACCCGCGAATTCGATGTTCTGCTCGCTCTGGTCGGGGGCAAGGCCAATAAGTGCGCCGCGCACCAGCTCGGCATCAGCGTGCGCACGGTCGAGATGCACCGCGCCCGGATCATGGCCAAGCTCGGCGTTCGGAGCCTGTCGGAAGCGACCTTGCTGATGACCGGGGCAGGGCTCGATCTGTCCGGGGTGCTGGGCTCTCGGCCGGAACGGGGGCGAGCGTCGGACCTGGGTCTTGTGGCGCGGCGAACCCCCGATCTGGGGCTTCGCGCCATCGCCTCCTGACGCCCCGAACGGCTCAGGGCGCGTGGTTGCGCCACCACTCCTCGGCCGCCTTGGTCTCGGCGCGCTCCATGTCCTCGCCGGTGATCCGGTGGAGCTCGAGCACCACGTCCATCGCCAGCGGATCGTCGAACTGGAGGCCGTAAAAGCTGCCGTCGGTCCACACGATCCGGCAGAAATGGTCGATATGCTCGCCCTGGAGAACGCCTTCCTTGCCGACCTGGAGCGCCTGGTCGCACTGGATGAGGGCGCCGGTACAGGACAGGTTCTTGATGCCGATCCGGTAGGTTCCGGTCAGCGAGTGGAAGATGCCGTCGACGACGACCCGGCGGCGCGGGCTGCGCGTCGCGCTGCTCTCCCGGACTGCCTTGGGCCGGTCGTTGGGCGAGGCGGATCGATTGACCTTGAATCGGACCTTTTCCATCTCCCTGCGCATAGCGAAACAAGGTTAACCGCCGGCTAAGCCGCTGATCGCATTACCGCCAACATGGACGAGCGTCGGCTCTTGTTGCGGCGCAGCATCGTTGTTATGTGGCGCGCCCGCAACCCGCGCCCTCCAAATCGAGTTATATCCGCATGAGCCTTCGCAACGTGGCGATTATCGCCCACGTCGACCACGGCAAGACGACTCTTGTCGACCAGCTGTTCCGGCAGTCCGGCACCTTCCGCGACAACCAGCGCGTGGAGGAAAGGGCCATGGATTCCAATGACTTGGAGAAAGAGCGCGGGATCACGATCCTGGCCAAGTGCACGTCCGTGGAGTGGACTCCGCCAGCGGGCGGCGAATCCGTGCGGATCAACATCGTCGACACTCCGGGCCACGCCGACTTCGGCGCCGAGGTGGAGCGCATCCTGTCGATGGTCGACGGCGTGATCCTGCTCGTCGACTCGGCCGAGGGGCCGATGCCGCAGACCAAGTTCGTCACCGGCAAGGCGCTCGGCCTCGGCCTCAAGCCGATCGTCGTGGTCAACAAGATCGACCGGCCGGACGCGCGGCCCGCGGAAGTGCTCGACGAATGTTTCGAGCTTTTCCTCAGCCTCGACGCCAATGACGAGCAGCTCGATTTCCCGGTCCTCTACGCGTCGGGGCGCAACGGCTATGCCGGCCTCACCGACGACGTCCGCTCGGGCGACCTCACGCCTTTGTTCGAGAAAATCGTCGAGCATATCCCGGCGCCCGGCCTCCCCGTCGACGGCCCGTTCAAGATGCTCGCGACCTTGCTCGACCGCGACAATTTCCTCGGCCGGATCCTCACCGGGCGGATCGAGAGCGGCAAGCTCGACATCAACATGCCGATCAAGGCTCTGGACGTGGACGGCAACGAGGTCGAGGCCGGCCGAGCCACCAAGGTTTTCGCCTTTCGCGGCCTCGAGCGCGTACCGGTCGAGAGCGCGCAAGCGGGCGACATCGTCGCGATCGCTGGCCTCACCAAGGCGACGGTGTCCAACACCATCGCCGAGCCGGGCATGACGCAGCCGATCCGCGCGCGGCCGATCGACCCGCCGACCCTGGCGATGAGCTTCGGCGTGAACGACAGCCCTTATGCCGGCAAGGACGGCGACAAGGTGCAGAGCCGAGTCATCCGCGACCGCCTCGAAAAGGAAGCGGAGACCAACGTCGCCATCCGGGTGACCGTCAGCCCGACGTCCGATTCCTATGAGGTCGCCGGCCGCGGCGAGCTCCAGCTCGGCGTGCTCATTGAGACGATGCGCCGCGAGGGCTTCGAGCTGTCGATCAGCCGGCCGCGCGTGCTGTTCCGAGACGGCCCGAACGGCCGCGAGGAGCCGTATGAGACGGTCGTCATCGACGTCGATGACGAGCATTCCGGAACGGTCGTCGAGAAGATGAGCCTTCGCAAGGCCGAGATGACCGACATGCGCCCGTCGGGCGGTGGCAAGACCCGCCTGACGTTCAGCGCGCCGAGCCGTGGCCTCATCGGCTATCATGGCGAGTTCCTGTCCGACACGCGCGGCACCGGCATCATGAACCGGCTGTTCGAGAAATACGGCCCCTACAAGGGACCGATCTCGGGCCGCCAGAACGGCGTGCTCATCTCGATGGAGCAGGGCGACGCGGTCGCCTATGCGCTCAACGCGCTCGAGGAGCGCGGCGTTCTGTTCATCTCGCCCGGCGACAAGCTCTACGAGGGCATGGTGATCGGCGAGAACGCCAAGCCGCAGGACCTCGAGGTCAACCCGCTGAAGTCCAAGCAGCTCACCAATTTCCGCGCCTCGGGCAAGGACGAGGGCATCCGCCTGACCCCGCCGCGGCGGATGACGCTGGAGCAGGCGATCGCCTACATCCAGGACGACGAGCTGGTCGAGGTGACCCCCAAGGTGATTCGGATCAGGAAGCGGTTCCTGGATCCGCATGAGCGCAAGCGGCAGAGCCGCAAGGCGGAAGCCGCCTAAGCCGCGTCGTTCGAATGCCGGCCGCCGATCCTCTCGTCGTTCTTCTGAACGGGCCTCTGGGGATCGGCAAGTCCACCCTCGGCGAGGTGCTGGGCGAGGCAATCGACCGGTCGGTGACCCTGGACGGCGATGCGCTCGCCGCGCTCAACCCGCCGCCGGCGGACGCGGTCGCCAGCCTTCACGAGACGATCGCCTTGCTCGTCGGCCACCACCTGGCCGGCGGCTACGGCCGCTTCGTCATCAACCATTACTGGTCGTCGGCCGGCGAGATCGCCGATCTGACGGGGCGGCTCCGAGCGGTCGCGTCCGGGGTGCGGGTTCGCTGCTTCCGCTTAACGCTTCCACGCGAGGCGAACCTGCAGCGCATCGAGCGCCGCCAAGGCGCCCGGGCGATCGACGAAGCGGAGTTCGAGGCGGCGCATTTCGCCGAGGAATATGCGCTCCTGTCGGCGGCCCAAGGGGATGAGCTGGGCGTTCCGTTCGATGCTTCGGATGCGCCCGATTTGCTCGCGGCGCGGTTGATCAGGTTGCTGGGGCTTCAACCGACGACATAGGCGGCGTCGAGCAATCACGCCTCAGGCGCCGATGATGCCTTGTAACAGCTCCTTGCTCTCAGCCTTTGCTTTAGCGACCGCTGCGTTGTAATCCTCCCAATTCTTGAGAACGAGCTGAAGACGGTGGGGACTAACTGAATCCCAGTTCCGTCCCCCCACGAAACCTTTTCAGCAAGATCTAAGCCCAGCTCGCTGATAAGATAAAAACATAGTGCTAGTGGGGGAGGATAGCTCAACTGTCCCTGCCTCATCTTCCTTTCTTTGGCGACAACCTTCTGTACCTCGGGGGTAGGGCAGTATTTGGAGCAATCAGTAACGAAAATTCCTCATGCCAAGCTCGATCCCACTGCGGATCAATGGGCGATGGGCCCACGTCCTGAATTGATGCGATTCTGTCAAAAGTATAGTCTCGAAACTCGTTGTGCTCCCTGCTCCACGCGCGCATGTGCCATCGATTTGATCCGTGGCCTAGGGCATGAGGGGCCACTCTCTTTGCCTTTTTTGAGCGCGGATTGAGCGACGTATACTCTATCTGAACTTCCCTCTGCTGACGGATTGCTCGTGATATCCACATCACTACGTCCCACCGGGTAGCCTCGTCGGCAGAGCAGCGACCTTGCTGGGCGGCAGGTCTCCGAAATAGGTCTCACTTTTCGGAATCTGGCCCGTTCGTACCGCCATTAATTGCAGCAGAAATCGATCCGTCAGCGGCTCGACAAACCGGGGCGCGCGGAGGCGGAGATCGCGGCGGCGATCGAGGCGTGCGCGGCTCGGGCGCGGGCGGCCGACGCGGCGCGCGAGAGGGGCGGGATGGGGGCCTTGGACGCGGACGAGGACGATCCGGACGAGCCGTTCGTCCGGGTGCCCGATGGCGGGCCGGAATATCGCGGCGAATTGGTGCCGCCCACTGCGCTGGAGGAGGCGGTGTTCTTCGGCGGCGACGAGGGGAGCTGGCGACAGGCGGGGGCCGAGATGCCGGACTGGGTGCCGCGGATGATGGACGAGCCGGAGGCGCTGCCGGCGCCGACGGCGAAGCGGGAAGGGAGGAAGAAAAAGCGGGATTCCGGATCAGGTCCGGAATGACGAAAGCCGGGGTTGGAACGGGGCTCGTGCCCCCCTCGTTACGGGGCCATGGCGCTTGCCCACCTTCCCGTCCGACCGCCGCTTCCGCCGATGGAGGCGAAGCTGGTCGAGGCGCTTCCCGAGGGCGAGGGGTGGCGGTTCGAGCCCAAGTGGGACGGGTTCCGGATGCTCGCCTTCCGCGACGGCGACGAGGTGGAGCTCCAGTCGAAGGGGTTGAAGCCGCTCGGGCGCTATTTTCCGGAGCTGGTCGAGCTGGTGCGCGGGCTCCCCGGCGACCGCTTCGTGATCGACGGCGAGATGGTGATCGTGGCGGACGGGGCGCTGTCGTTCGAGGCGCTGCAGATGCGGCTTCACCCGGCGGCGAGCCGGGTCGCGAAGCTGGCGCGCGAGACTCCGGCGCGGATCCTGCTGTTCGATTGCCTCGCGATGGCGGGGGAGGATTTGATGGGCGAGCCGCTGGCCAGGCGGCGGGAGGTGCTGGAGGCGTTCCACGCGCGGGCGGGGAGCGCGGACCTGCTGCTGTCGCCTTATACCGAGGACCGCGACGTCGCTCAGGGCTGGCTCGCGGGCGCGGGCGCGGCGCTCGACGGGGTGATCGCCAAGCGGGCCGACGCGGCGTACCAGCCGGGCGAGCGGGCGATGCTCAAGGTCAAGTGCTTGCGGACGGCGGACTGTGTGGTCGGGGGCTTTCGTTATGCCGCGAAGACGCGCGAGGTCGGGTCGCTTCTGCTCGGCCTTTATGACGGGGACGGGCTGCTTCACCATGTCGGCTATACGTCGAACATGCCGGACCGGGCGGCGCTGACCAAGCGGCTGGAGGCGCTGGTCGAGCCGCCGGGCTTCACCGGGGCGGCGCCGGGCGGGCCGAGCCGCTGGTCGACGGAGCGGTCGGGCGAGTGGCAGCCGCTCCGGCCCGAGCTCGTCGTCGAGGTGCGCTTCGACCAGGTCACCGGCCGCCGCTTCCGCCACGGCACCTCCTTCCTGCGCTGGCGGCCGGACAAGGCGCCGGAGCAATGCCGGATGGAGCAGCTCGCGCCGGCGGCGCCGCTGGCGATGCTGGAGGAGATGGCATGAGCGAGGCGCGCGAGCTTCTGGGCGTTCGGCTGAGCAGCCCGGACAAGGTGCTGTGGGAGGAGCAGGGCGTCACCAAGAGCGAGCTTGCCGATTATTATCTGGCGGTGGCGGACCGGGTCCTGCCGCATATCGCGCGGCGGCCGGTGACGCTGGTGCGGTGCCCTACGGGGGCGGACAAGAAATGCTTCTACCAGCGCCATCCGGCGTCGGGCGTGCTTCCGCAGTTGAAGGAGGTGCCGGTCCCGGGGTTCGACGAGCCTTATCTTTATATCGAGGACGAAGCGGGGCTGGTCGCGGCGGTTCAGATGGGGACTCTGGAGCTTCATCCCTGGGGCGTGACGGTCGAGCGGCCGGAGTGGCCCGACCGGGTCATCTTCGACCTCGATCCTGCCGAGGGGCTCGGCTTCGATTCGGTGGTCGCGGCAGCGCTCGACGTGCGCGACCGGCTGGCGGCTATCGGCCTCAGGAGCTTCGTCAAGACGACCGGCGGCAAGGGGCTTCACGTCGTCGTGCCGATCCTTCCGGACGCCGAGTGGCGCGAGGCGAAGGCGTTCGCCAAGGGGCTCGCCGAGCTGATGTCCGAGGAGCGGCCGGACCTCTATCTCGCGCGCATCTCCAAGGCGGAGCGCGAGGGGCGGATCTTCATCGATTATCTGCGCAACGACCCGACCTCGACCGCGGTCGGGCCTTATTCCACGCGCGCACGCGCGGGGGCGCCGGTGTCGCTGCCGATCGAATGGGACGAGGTCGCGCCGGGGCTGGACCCCAGGGCGTTCACCCTGCGCACGGTGCCGGGCCGGGTCGCGGATCGGCCCGACCCCTGGGCCGACATATTCGACATCCGCCAATCCCTTCCCAAGGGGAGGTCCGCTTAGCGCGCCGCCAATTCCTGGATGATCTTCCACTCGCTGTCGCGGATCGGGGCGACGGAGAGGCGGGACTGGCGGATCAGCTCGATGTCGGCGAGGCGGGGCTCGGCCTTGATCTCGGCGAGGGTGACGGGGCGGGGCAGCTTGTCGACCGGCTCGACCCGGACCGACACCCAGCGTTCCCCCGGCTTGGCCTTGGGGTCGGGCTGCGCCTCGCGGACGATCTCCATGATGCCGACCACGGCCTTGTCGCTGACGCTGTGGTAGAGGAAGGCGCGGTCGCCGGCCTTCATCGCCTTGAGGTTGAGCGTCGCCGCATTGTTGCGAACGCCGTCCCATTCGGTGCCGCCGTCGCGGACGAGGTCGTCCCAGCCATAGGCCTCGGGTTCGGATTTCATCAGCCAGTATGCCATGACCGGGCTCTAGCCGCTGCGCGCTGGCCGTTCTAGATGATGCCGATGCGCATCGGTCTGGCCTCACTCTTCCTCGTCCCGCTGCTCCTTTCGGGCTGTGCCGAGCCTCAGGACCGCAATGCGTCCTACGGCTCGACGACGCCGCGCTACGAGCGCGCTCCGGAGGACAGCAATCTCCTCGCCGGCAACGTCACTCCGGTCCGGATCGGCGAGCTCGGCTCCAATTTCGCCGCGTGCAACTCGCTGGGCGAAGTGCGCGAGCGAGCGGTCGACGGCGCCATCCAGGTGCGCGCCGCCCCGTTCGAGCCGGCCCGGCAGACCGGACAGCTGCCCGCCGGCTCGACCTTCTTCATCTGCAGCCGCTCGCTCGATCAGCGCTGGCTCGGAGTCGTCTACGACCGCAGCGGCCAGGCGAGCCGCGCCTGCGGAGTCTCGACCCCGATCCCCGAGCGGCGCGATTATGAAGGTCCCTGCGAATCGGGCTGGGTCCCCAGCGCGCAGGTCAGGCTTGTCGCCCCGGTGGATTCGCGCACCGGCCAGTCGTTGCAAAATATCGCCGAGTTGAAATAACTTAGACGAGTTCCCCAAAAGGTTCCTCAACTCGTCGCATCGTCGGGCTCGATTCAACGAGTCTCGGACTAACCCCTGTTGTAATTACGAGGTCCGATCGGCATCTGCGCCCTCGCTGATAGCGAAGAGCGGGCAGCGGCGATGAGGGACCGAAGGGGTCCGGCGCTGCCTAGGATGGAGCCGACCGCATTCCGCAAGCCAAAAGGCGCGGCGGCGGCTCTCGGGCATAAACAGGACGGGTTGAGCTGAACGAGCGCGTTTCGCGCCACGGCCCCCTTGTGTCCTGCGAAGGTTAGGAAGCTCAAATCTTGAAGAATCGTACGCTCCGCGCAGCGGGCATCGCTGCCGCTCTGCTTGTTTCCGGCGGTGTCGCCGCCCACGCCGCGCCGCTCCAGGCGAGCGTCATTCCCGCCGCCGTCCAGGCCGGCTCCCTGATGGTCCCGACCCTGGCAGACACGATGCGCGGCCGCCCGCTCGAGGAGCAGGTGGCGGCTTATGAGCGGGTCGAGACCGACAACCAGGAGCAGGATTGCCTGGCCAGCGCCGTCTATTTCGAAGCGCGCGGCGAATCGCTCGAGGGCCAGCTCGCGGTCGCCGAAGTCGTGATGAACCGCGCCGCCTCCGGCCGCTACCCGTCGACCTTGTGCGGAGTCGTCGAGCAGCCCTGGCAGTTCTCGTTCGTCAACGCGACCGGCCGGATCCCGAACGCCAACCGCGACTCCGCCGCGTGGCGGCGGGCGGTGGCGATCGCCCGAATCGCCCAGGACGGGGTGAGCGACCGACTGACCCCCGACTGCCTGTGGTATCACGCCGATTATGTCTCGCCGAGCTGGGGCCGCCGCCTCAACCGGGTCACCAAGATCGGCCTCCACATCTTCTACCGTTAAGAAGAGCTCCAGCGAGGGAGAGGGGCAGCGCCCGTCGGATGGGGATCCGGCGGGCGCTTTCGATTCGGGGGGCGGGCCACGGTCCTGACGCTCGTTCCACCCCGATCATGCTGAGTAGGCATTGAGCTTGTCGAAATGCCGTATCGAAGCACGCGCCGGTCCTTCGATACGCGTCTTCGCCAGGCTCAGCCGCTACTCAGGATGAGCGGGTCATCGTGGGCGCGCAGGGTCCTCAGCGTGATCGAGTAGCGGAGGGTGCTGAGCGGGGCGATGCTGTGCTCCCATTCGGTGCGGGCCGGGCCGCGCAGCAGGTAGGCGGAGCGCGGCTCGGCGGGGAGGGTGAAGCGGCGCCATTTCCCGCCTTCCTTCAGGCGGAAGCGAAGCGGCGCTTGCGAGCCCAGCGATACGCCGACGACGTCGCCGAACACCGGCCGGTCGCGGTGCCAGCCGATCCCGGCGCCCGGCGCATATTCGATGATCAGGGCGTGGACGAAGGCGTTCGGATCGACGTCGGCAAGCGCCGCCGCGCGGTCGCGGACGGGGACAAGCCAGTCGGGGAAAGCCTCGGCCTCGCGAAGACCGCGGCCGTCGAACCGATATTCCATTCCGAACGAGACGGTGCGCCGATTGCCCTCGAAGCCGTGGAACCGGAACGGCGCGAGCGGAAGCGCGGCCACCTGCTCGATCAGCGCCGCTTCCTCGTCGGCGTCGAGGAAGTCCGCGCGATAGACGAGGCCTTCCGGCTCGTCCCTTTCCTTGCCGAAGAGATCGGACTGATGTTTCATGACCCTATCGTCACCCCGGCCTTGAGCCGGGGTCCACCTCTCCTTCGTCAACGCAGGAAGGTGGATGCCGGATCAAGTCCGGCATGACGGAGGTTTGGCCTTGAGCCGGGGTCCACCTCTCCTTCGTCAACGCGAGGAAGGTGGATGCCGGATCGAGTCCGGCATGACGAAGGGGCTTTTGCCGATCCCCTCGGAAGGGCTAATCGGGGTTCATGTCCACATATACGATCGACAGCTCGACGAGCCGCGCCAACCCGCAGCCCACCCCCGGCAAGCGCCTCACCGTTCCCGCCTTGCGCAACCGCAAGGGCGGCGAACCGATCGTCGCGCTCACCGCCTATACGATGCGCTTCGCGCAGCTGCTCGACCCTCATTGCGACCTCCTGCTCGTCGGCGACAGCCTGGGGCAAGTCATTTACGGCCTTCCGTCGACCGTTCCGGTAACCCTCGACATGATGTGCGCCCATGGCGCGGCGGTGGTGCGCGGCTCGTGGCATGCGCTGGTCGCGGTCGACATGCCGTTCGGCTCCTACGAGGAGAGCCCCGACCAGGCGTTCCGCAACGCCGCTCGCATCATGAAGGAAACCGGCGCCGCGGCGGTGAAGCTGGAAGGCGGCGAGGCAATGGCCGAGACGATCGCTTTCCTGAGCGCGCGCGGAATCCCGGTCATCGGCCATGTCGGCCTGACGCCGCAGGCGGTGAACGCGCTTGGCGGCTACCGTGCCCGCGGCCGCGACGATGCCGAGGCCGCGAAGATCCTGGCCGACGCGCGCGCGGTCGCCGAGGCGGGCTGCTTCCTGCTCGTTCTCGAAGGCGTGATGGAGGAGATCGCGGTCGCCGCGACCGAGGCGGTCGCCTGCCCGACCATCGGCATCGGCGCCTCGGCCCGTTGCGATGGGCAGATCCTGGTCACCGAGGACATGCTCGGCCTGTTCGAGCGCACGCCGCGCTTCGTGCGCAAGTTCGGCGACCTTGCCGGCGAGATCAGCCAGGCGGCGGGGGCCTATGCCGCCGAAGTGGCGGCGCGAAGCTTCCCGGGAGAAGGGCAGATCTACCGGCCAAAATGATGCCTTGATTGTGAGTCAGGGCTGCGCCCCCGCCGGATCCGGGCGTCGGGACCGGGGCTCGACGTCCTTTCGGCTTTCGTTCATCGGGATGGATCGATAAGAAGCGCTGCCGCCGGAACGGGGACAAGACATAGCGAAAAGCGGGCGGACCCCATTTCGCACTTTGGAGAATGAATTTGGCGGTCAAGCCAAGAGACGACGATGCCTTCCTGCGTGAAGTCGACGAGGAGCTGCGCCGCGAGCAGCTCAGCAGCATCTTCACCCGCTACGGTTGGTGGATCATCGGCGGCGCCGTGCTTCTGCTCGCCGCGATCGGCGGCACGATCTGGTGGAATCATCGCCAGGACGTGAAGGCAGGCGAGGCTTCGGAGAAGCTGGTCCAGGTGATCGAGCAACTCGACGCCAACAATGCCCGTGGCGCATCGGCGACGATCGACGAGCTCGCCGCCAACGACCGCGCGGCCTATCGCTATTCCGCTCTGTTCCTGCGCGCCAATGCGCAGATCCAGACCAACGCCATTCCCGCCGCGATCGCGACCCTGGGCAGCATCGCGGGCGACGAGAATGCGCCGCAGCCCTATCGCGACGCCGCCCTGATCCGCCAGACCCAGCTCGAATATGACCAGCTCCAGCCGGCGCAGGTGGTGCAGCGGCTGCAGGGCTATGCCCAGGCCGGCAATCCATGGCTCGGATCGGCCGGCGAGATGGTCGCCGTCGCACTGATTCGCCAGCAGCGCCTCCCGCAGGCGGCGCAGATCCTGTCGGCGATGGCACGCGACCCGGGCGTTCCGGAGAGCATCAAGTCGCGCGCGATCCAGATGGCGAGCGCGCTCGGGGTCGACGCCGTCCAGCTCGATCCGAGCATCGAGCAGGCGCTTCAGGCCGGCGCCGCCGCCGAAGCGCCCGGTGCCGCGGCACCGGCGGCAGCGACACAGGGGAACGACGTGGCAGCGAGGAACGCCTCCCAATGAAGCGAGTAATATTTTCGGTTGCGATGGTTGGCCTCCTGGCCGGCTGCGGCGTGTTGGAC
>JAEZFL010000149.1 GCA_023417515.1 Pseudomonadota bacterium
CTCGCAAGCCTGTCCCGAGCGATGCCGCAGGCGGCGCCGAAGGGGCCGATCAAGCGAGCGAGGCTCCGGCCGAGCCCGCCGCCCCGGCCGACGCGGAAGCGCCCGTCGCCGAGCCGGCTGCGGTGGAAGCGGCTCCAGTCGAGGAAGCGCCGGCGGAAGAGAAGCCCAAGAAGCGCCGCACCGGCGGCCGCCGCAAGAAAGCCGATATCGAGGCGGAGGCCGCTGCCGAGGACGAGGCCGCCGCCGAGCTGCTGCCCGCCGCGGCCAATGACGAGGGCGGCGTGGCGCCGACCCCGGTTGCGGAAAAGCTCGACGGCCATGCCGGCAACGGCACCGCCGCTCCGGACTCGCCGGAAGCGCCGATGCTCGAGCGGCAGACGATGGAAGGAAGCGACGAATCCGAGATGTCGGCACCGGGCGAGCCCGCCCGCCGCGGCTGGTGGCAGCGCACCTTCGGAGGGTGACCCGTGCACGTCATTGCGAGTGCAGCGAAGCGATCCGGCTCCGGCGTCCGGACTCCTTCGGCGCCTCGCAATGACGGAACGGCGATTTCATCGCCCGTTCATCGGGGGGACAGGATAGGCTAAGCCATGGCTGAAGCTGTTCACGCCCGCCGCGGGAGCGGAATCGTCGCCCGCCTGCTGATGCTGCTCGTGCTGAGCTTCGCCTTCGTCGCCAAGCCGGCGATGGCGCAGTCGGTGCTTCGCGACGCCGAGACCGAGGCGCTGTTCCGCGACATGTCGGCGCCGCTCATCGAAGCGGCGGGGCTGCGGCCCGCGGACGTGCGCATCGTCCTCCTGAACGATCCCAGCATCAACGCCTTCGTCGCCGGCGGCCAGATCGTCTATCTCCATTCCGGGCTGGTCACGTCGGCGGGCAATGCCAACGAAGTGCAGGGCGTGATCGCGCACGAGCTGGGCCACGTCGCCGGCGGCCACATCATCCGGCTTCAGGAAGGGATCGGCCAGGCCGGCAACATCTCGCTGCTGTCGCTGCTGCTCGGAGTCGCGGCGATCGCGGTCGGCGCACCCGAGGCGGGGATGGCGATCATGGCCGGCGGGCAAGCGGCCGCTTATGGCCGCTTCCTCGCCTTCAGCCGGGTCCAGGAGAACAGCGCCGACCAGGCCGGCGCCACCTTCCTGAGCCGCGCCGGCATCAGCGGCCGCGGCAGCCTCGCTTTCTTCGAGCGGCTCCAGAACATGGAGTTCCGCCTCGCCATCCCGCAGACCGACAGCTACCAGCGCACCCACCCGTTGAACCGCGAGCGCATCGCGGTGCTGGAGAATGTCTACCGTAACGATCCGGCGTGGGACCGCCCGACCCCGCCCGAGCTGGAGGCGCGCTTCCAGCGCGTGCGCGCCAAGCTTCGCGGCTATATCGACGAGCCGGAGCGGGTGCTTGCCGCTTATCCGGAGAGCGACACGTCGGTGCCGGCGCGCTACGCCCGCGCTTTCGCGCTTCACCGCGCGGCGCATCCGGAGCGCTCGATGGCCGAGGTCGACAGCCTGCTCGCCGAGCAGCCGCACGATCCCTTCTTCCTGGAGCTGAAGGGCCAGATCCTGCTCGAATCCGGGCACCCGGCCGAGGCGATCGCGGTGCTTCGCGAAGCCGTCGAGCGCTCGCGCAACGAGCCGCTGATCGCGACAATCCTGGGCCATGCCCTGATCGCGACCGAGGACCCGGCCAATTTCCCGGAGGCGGAGCGGGTGCTTCGCACCGTCGTTCAGCGCGACGAGCGCAATCCCTTCGCCTGGTATCAGCTCGGCGTCGTCTACGACCGGGCCGGCGACCTCGGCCGCGCCAATCTCGCAAGCGCCGAGCGCTACAGCCTGATGAACCAGCCGCAGCTGGCGCTCGCCAGTGCCCAGAACGCGATGGCGGGAATCACCGCCGGCACGCCCGACTGGATCCGCGCGCAGGACATCCTGATGGTATCGCGCGCCGCACTCGAGCAGCAGCGCGGCCGGCGAAGACGCCGGTGATTTTGGGGCGGTGACCGGGACATGAGCGACAAGGGAAGCCGCCTTTTGAGCGGCAGGAGCGGGCTGTTGCTGGCGGGGGCCGTCGGCCTCGTCGTCGGGGGCGGCGCGGTGGTGCTGGCGCAGGGCGGCTTCGACGATTCCCGCACCGAGGGGATCGTTCGTGATTACATCCTCGAAAATCCCGAGATCATTCCGGAGGCGATGGAGCGGCTCCAGCAACGCGAGGCCGCCGCGGCGATCGCGCCGCGGCGGGCGCAGCTGGAGACGCCTTATGCGAGCGCCTGGGCGGGCGCGGCCGACGCCGACGTCGTGCTCGTCGAATTCTTCGACTATGCCTGCTCCTTCTGCCGTGCGAGCAATCCGGTGGTCGAGCGGCTGCTGCGCGAGGACCCGCGCCTGAAAGTGGTGTGGCGCGAGCTTCCGGTGCTTGGGCCGGCCAGCCAGGAAGCCGCCTTCGTCAGCCTCGCCGCCGCCGACCAGGGCCGCTTCCGCCAGTTCCACGACGCCTTGTTCGCGCTCGGGCCGCCCAGCCCCGAGACGGTCGCCCAGGCGCAGCGCGCAGTCGGCGTCCAGGCCGCGCCGTCGAGCGACGGCCACCGCCAGGAGCTCCAGCGCAACATGGAGCTCGCCAATCTCCTTCGCGCAAGCGGCACGCCCACCTTCGTCGTCGGCAACCAGGTGTTTCACGGGGCGGTCGGCTACGAGCGCCTCAAGGAAGCGATCGAAGAGGCGCGGGCGGGGCGGAGCTAACCCTCTCCCATCGGGAGAGGGAGGGGCCCGCCGCGAAGCGGTGGGAGGGTGAGGGCACGCACTTGCGCTCACCAACTTCGGCTAAGCGGCAAAGCCGCTAAGCCTTCGTATCCTCTCCCCTGGAGGGAGAGGAGAAGTCACCCCTTGAACCCCTGTGCGACGACGTACCACTCGCTCGATCCCTTGCGGCTGGCGGGGGGCTTGGCGTGCTTGACGGTGGCGAAGCGGCGCTTGAGTTCGGCCACGAGATTGGCGTCGGCGCCGCCGGCGAGGACCTTGGCGACATAGGCGCCGCCCGGGCGGAGCACCTCGCCGGCGAAGTCGAGGCCGGCCTCGACCAGCGCCATGGTGCGCAAATGGTCGGTCTGCGGATGGCCGACGGTGTTCGCCGCCATGTCGGACAGGACGAGGTCGGCGGGGCCGCCGAGCGCGTCCTTGAGCAGGTCGGGCGCGCTGTCGTCCATGAAATCGAGCTGCAGGATGGTCGCGCCGTCGATCGGGTCGGTCGGCAGCAGGTCGATTCCGACGACCACGGCCTGCGGCACTTGCTTGCGCACGACCTGGGTCCAGCCGCCCGGCGCGATGCCGAGGTCAACGACCCGCTTGGCGCCCTTGAGGAACTGGAAGCGCTCGTCGAGCTCGATGAGCTTGTAGGCCGCGCGCGAGCGGTAGCCCTCGGCCTTGGCCTTGCGGACATAGGGATCGGCGAGCTGGCGCTCGATCCATTTGGTTGAGCTGACCTTGCGCCCCTTGGCGGTACGGATGCGCTGTCTGGGCGGGGCGGGCATCAGGTCCTCCCTGCCGCGAAGCGGCGGGGAGGGGGACCGTCGGCGGAGCCGATGGGGGAGGGGTCATCTTGCGGGTTTCGGCGGAGGCGGGCTGCCTCTCCACCATGCTTCGCATGGTCCCCCTCCCCACGCGCTTTGCGCGTTGGGAGGAACTTGGCGCTCATATCCGATATCCGTCCCTAGCCATCAACGAGCGCAGGATGCCCTCGCGGATTCCGCGGTCGGCGATTCCGAGCGTGTCGGCGGGCCAGATGTCCATGATCGTCTCGAGGATCGCGCAGCCGGCGACGACGAGGTCGGCGCGCTCATGGCCGATACACGGGAATTTGGCGCGCTCGTCATGGTCGGCTGCGGACAGGATCCGGCTGATCTCGCGCATCGCCGGCGCGGGCACCATCAGCCCGTCGATCTGCTTGCGGTCATAGGCCGGCAAGGCGAGATAGACGCTCGCCAGCGTCGTCACCGTGCCGCTGGTGCCCATCAGGCGGATGTTGGTCTTGTCGGCGGGGAGCAGCTGCTGGAAGCGGCGGAAGGCGTGGCGGACGCGTTCGCGCATGCGTCCGTAGGCGGCGAGCCGCTCGTCGGAGTCGTTGAACTTGGTGCCCTCGCTCTCGGTCAGCGAGACGACGCCCCATGGCGCGCTCCACCAGCAGCGGATCCGCGGCGCCTCGCCGTCGGTGTCGATCAGCACCAGCTCGGTCGAGCCGCCGCCAATGTCGAAGATCAGGGCCGGCCCGTCGCCCGGCTCGAGCAGCCGGTGGCAGCCGAGCATGGCGAGGCGCGCCTCCTCCTCGGGCGAGATGATGTCGAGGCAGATGCCGGTCTCGCGGCGGACCCGCTCGACGAACTGGCGCCCGTTGACGGCGCGGCGGCAGGCCTCGGTGGCGACCGATCGGGCGAGGCTGACCCGGCGCCGCTTCAGCTTCTCGGCGCAGACGGCGAGCGCCGCCACCGCCCGGTCCTGGGCGGCCTCGCACAGCTTGCCGCTGGTCGCCATGCCCACGCCGACCCGGACGACCCGCGAGAAGGCGTCGATGACCGTGAAACCGCTCTCGCTCGGGCGCGCGACCAGCAGGCGGCAATTGTTCGTGCCGAGATCGATGGCGCCATAGGTGTGGCGTTGGGCGCGCGGGCGGGGCGGGGAGAATTCCGCCGTCACCGGATCCTGAGCCGGCGCTTGCGGAGCCATTGCGGCTTGCTGCGGCATGACCGGACTACTCGTTTTCTTTTCGTTTCGGACGGCCGGAGCCGCCCCGTGACTTGAGGCCTTTCTATACGAAGCCGGAAAATGCGGCAAGCGCGTGCCGCGGCAGTGGAATTCGCCGCACCGCGCGTCCGCGCAAGCGGCGTTGACAGCGTCGCCGGGCCTTCCTATCTCGCGGCCCTCGTTGCCCCGTCGTCTAATGGTAAGACTACGGACTCTGACTCCGTCAATCGTGGTTCGAATCCACGCGGGGCATCCACTTATTTCCAAAGCGCTAGCAACGCGTTAGGCCTTTTGAGGCCACGGCTTTTGAGCACCGCTAGGGTGTGCGAGATTTTTTCGCAGTTTTCCGCCAATTTCTCGAATCCACCGGGTCTTCCTGGCTGCTCCGTGCAGCAAGAATGCGACATGGAACGCGGCCGACGAGCTGGCGGCTCTAGCTCTCCGTCTCGTCAGGATTGCAGTCTCCAAGCGTTATGTCTGCTAGCAGGACGGCCGGTGGGACTCGTAGTGCCAGCGCGATAGCAACCAGGGTGGAGAGTGCCATGTTCTGGCCTCCGCGTTCGATCCGACCGTAGTAGGACCGGTCGAGTTTCGCCATCATCGCGAACTTCTCTTGAGAGACTCCCATAGCCTTGCGCATCCGACGGATGCGCTCCCCGACGAGGACCGAAGGAGCCTTGCTGTTCACATTCGATTGCTGACCTACACGTCGAGCACGGTCTACGGCTTCTGCGCACACGGCTTATGGGTACCAATCACAGATGGCAGGACGTGCGGCTCGGCACACCGACTTCGCAGGATGGAGTTCGGCCGGGGACTCAGCGGCCGATTCGCTAATCCGAAAAGCGGGCGTCTGCTCGGGAC
>JAEZFL010000090.1 GCA_023417515.1 Pseudomonadota bacterium
GCTTGATCGCGGCCTCCCGGCTGCCCTCGGCGGTCAGGATCATCGCGCGCTTCTCCCGGTCGGCGCGCATCTGCTTCTCCATCGAGTCCTGGATCGACGGCGGTGGGTCGATGCTGCGCAGCTCAACCCGCGCGACGCGCAGTCCCCACCTGTTGGTGGCCTCGTCGAGCACCCCGCGGAGCTGTCCGTTGATGGAGTCGCGCGAGGTGAGGGTGTGCTCGAGGGTCATCCCGCCGACGACGTTGCGCAGCGTGGTGGTCGTGAGCTGCTCGACGCCGACGATGTAGTTGCTGATCTGGTAGACCGCGGCCTGGGGGTTGGTGACCTGGAAGTAGACGACCGTGTCGATGTTGACCGTGAGGTTGTCCTCGGTGATCACAGGCTGCGGTGGGAACGACACCACGCGCTCGCGCAGGTCGACGCGGGCCCGGATGCGGTCCACGAACGGCAGCAGCAGCGTCAGCTGACCGGAGACCGTCTTGCTGTAGCGGCCGAGACGCTCGATCACTGCGGCCTCGGCCTGCGGGATCAGGGCCACCGACTTGGCGACCACCACGACGGCGAACAGCACCAGCACGCCCAGTAGCACCAACCCTGCGATAGCACCGTCCATGTGCAGTCCCTTCTCTAGCCGATCTTGGAGACGACCGCGGTGGCGCCGTCGATGTGCACGACGGTCACCTGATCGCCGGGTTCATAGACGTCGGTCTCGTTGTACGGCCGGGCCGTCCAGATCTCGCCGTCGAGCTTGACCTGGCCTTCGTGGCGCGCGACGCGGTCGAGCACCAGCGCGCTCTTGCCTTCCAGCGCCTTGGCGGGTTCGGGCAGGCCCGTACCGGACTGCATCCGCCGGCGCAGCGCAGGTCGCACCCCGACCAGCAGCAGCACCGACACGATCAGGAACACGAGGCCGTCCACCCAGATCGGCGCGTCGAACAGGAAGCTGGAGCCGGCTGCGGCGAGTGCGCCGCCGCTGAGCATCAGCAGGAACAGGTCGCCGGTGAGCGCCTCGGCGCCGGCGAGCGCCAGTGCTGCGATCAGCCAGATCTGCGAGACAGGCATGAAGCCAGCCTAACGCGCAACCGACTCGATGAGCCGGCAACAACTACACTGCAGCCATCATGTGGTGCCCCAGTGTTTCGCTTTCGGTATGGGCCAACGCCTGGTTGGCAGGCGCCGCCGCGCCCGACGACGTCCTTGACGCGTTATCTCAGTGGACGCCAAAGCATTCGGTGACCGCCTACGACTCGGTCGCCGCGGAGCGCACCGGGCTGTCCTGGCCGGATCTCGATGACAACGCCTCGATGTCGCTGTTGCAGACGGTGCGCACAGTCGCCGGCAGGGGCGTTCCGCAACCGTCGATCTCGCTGACCCTGCCGGTTCCCGGCGACGTCCGGGGCCTTCCGCCGGGCACGCAGTTCGGCCGCGACGCGGTGACCGCAGGCGAAGCCGTCATCGTCCACGGCGCCGACGGCGCGATCGGGCTGGTACCCGATTTCGAGTACCAGGACAGCTTCCCCGATCCGGCCGACCCCGACGACGACTACGAATTCGAGGCCGAGCTGAGCGGGCTGTCCTGGACGGTGTACTCGTTCTCGTCGGCCCCGCCCGCGGGACACTTCGATCTCGGCGAGTCCGAGTACCAGCTTCGCGACGCGGTGCGCTCGGCCGCCGACGCGCTCGGCGCACTGCGCGCGGGTGCCTCCGGCGGTGAGGTGGCCGACCCGCGCCGGCTCGTCGAGCAGGTGCTCGACTCCACCCGTCTGCACCGGATCCCCGACCACGCCCCGACGCGGGCGGTGCGGGTGATGGAGAACGCCGCCCACGTGGACGCCATCATCACGGTCAGCTCGGGACTGATCCCGATCGGCCTGCAGAGTTCGTCGGAGGTCCAGCTGGCCAGCGATGTGCTGCGGCCACTGACCGCGGTGGTGCGCTCGGCGCGGCTGGCCGCGGTGGACGCGATCCTGCACTCGGCGTGGCGCGGTTAGGAACCGTCAGCCCGCGCAGTCCGGTGTGCACAGGGCGCCGTTGACGGTGCTGCCGTAGCACGGCACCTGGCCGCCGCCGACCCGTCGGGGCGGATTTCCAAGGCGCAGTTCGTCGATCAGGTCGACCACCAGTTCGGCGAACCTCGGCTGGGCGTTCGGCGTCGACGCCCGTGCGTAGGCGATGCCCTCCTCCGCGGCCTGCTCGGCGAGTTCGTTGTCGAGGTCCCACACCACCTCGATGTGGTCGGCGACGAAGCCCACCGGGCACACGATCACCGCCTTGGTGCCCTGGGCGGCCAACGTCGTCAGGTGATCGCCGACGTCGGGTTCCAGCCACGGCACCTGGGGCGGCCCCGACCGGGACTGCCACACCTGGTCGTACTCGGAGTAGCCGGCCGCGGCCGCGACCAGCGAGGCGGTGTGCTCGACCTGGCGTTGGTAAAGGTCCGGCCCGCAACGCGATGCCGCGCGCAGCGGGATCGAGTGCGCGGTGAACACCAGGCGCGCCTGGCCGCGCAGCTCCTCGGGCAGGGTCGCTGCCGCGGCGCCGACGGCGTCGGCGAACATCTCGATCAACAGCGGGTGGTCGAAGTACTGACGCAGCTTGACCAGTTCCGGGGCGTCCGGACCCGCCGCGGCCCGGCCGCGGGCGATGTCCTCCTGAT
>JAEZFL010000143.1 GCA_023417515.1 Pseudomonadota bacterium
ATCTGGCGCTTGGCGATCAGCGGCCGGGCGATCGAGGTGCCCAGCAGGTACTGACCCTCGTACTGGGCGTTGGCCCGGAACATCGGGAACACGTAGTCCCGCACGAACTCTTCGCGCAGGTCGTCGATGAAAATGTTCTCTTCCTTGATGCCCAGCTTCAGCGCCTTTTCGCGCGCCGGAGCCAGCTCCTCGCCCTGGCCGAGATCGGCGGTGAAGGTCACGACCTCCGCGCCGTATTCGGTCTGCAGCCACTTGAGGATGATCGAGGTGTCGAGCCCGCCGGAATAAGCCAGCACGACCTTCTTGGGTGCGTCAGTCATTCTTGGTCCTCTGAAACTTTCTTGTCGGCAAGGCGGAGTGGTTCACACGATATCCTCCGTTCGTCCGCGGCCCATCAGGCCCTCGAAGCGGCGAATGACGTCCGCGATCGGATTGCCGTCGCGGATTGCGAGGAAGATGGTGTCGTCGCCTGCCACGGTCCCCACGATCTCGAACATCTGCGCCTGGTCGATGGTCGCCGCGACGAGATGCGCGGTCCCCGGCGGCGTTCGCAGCACCACCAGCGGCCCGGCAGGCTCGACCTCCAGCACCCAGTCGCGGATGATCCGCTCCAGGTTCACGCCCGCCCAGTCGCGCGCGCCGATCTGGTCGGGCAGCACATAGCGGAGCGTCCCGTCGCGCTTCACCTTGACCGCGCCCAATTGCTCCAGGTCGCGCGACACCGTCGCCTGGGTGAGGCTGTAGCCGAGCATGCGCAGCCGCTCGGTCAGCTCCTCCTGGCTCGACATCGGCTCGGCGCGGATCAGGTCCGCCAGCGCCCGCAGCCGCCGTCCGCGGGTGTCGGTCATTGCAAAATCCTCCCTGTGCGGCGCAGCCGCATGGAGAGGGGGACCGCTCGCGAAGCGAGTGGTGGAGGGGCTGTTGGGGCCGAGCGCCAAGCCCCTCCACCGCCTTCGGCGGTCCCCCTCCCCATCGCTTCGCGACAGGGAGGATGAAGGAGGCGTCGTTCCATCACCCCACCATCCACGCAAGTGCGCCGCGCGCGGTGTGCATTCGGTTCTCCGCCTGCCGCCACACGCCCGAGCGCGGGCCGTCGATCACCGCGGAGTCGACTTCCTCGCCGCGCCGCGCCGGCAGGCAATGCAGGAACCAGGCGTCGTCGGTGAGCGCCATCAGCGCCTCGTCGACCTGGTAGGGCGCCAGCGCTTCGTTGCGCCGCGCCGTCTCTTCCGCCTGGCCCATCGACACCCACACGTCGGTATAGACGATTTGTGCGCCGGCCACGGCCTCGACCGGGCTCACCACCTGGCGAACGCCCGCCGGAGGGGCGGCGAGCTGGAACTCCTCGGGGCTCGCGATGACCAGCTCGGCGCCGGCCAGCGCGCAGCCCTCGGCAAGCGACTTGGCGACATTGTTGTTTCCGTCGCCGACATAGGCGATCCGAGCGCCCTCCAGCCGCCCGACCAGCTGCTTGATGGTCAGCAGATCGGCGAGGCCCTGAAGCGGGTGATCGGTATCGGACAGCATGTTCAGGACGGGCGCGTCGACCGCAGCCGCCATGCGCGTGAGGTGATCATGATCCATGACCCGCGCCGCGATCACCTTGTGATAGCAGGCGAGCGTGCGCGCCACGTCCTCGGCGCTCTCACGCGTGTCGATGCCGACCTCATCCTTCTGGATGTAGATCGGGTGGCCGCCGAGCTGCCTGACGGCCATCTCCATCGAGTTGCGGGTCCGCGCCGACGGCTTCTCGAACACCAGCGCCACACCCTGGCCGGCAAGCGGCGCGCCGAGGTCGGCGCTCTCCGAAAGTGCCAGGATCTCCGCGACCCCCTCGGCGCCGATCTCGTGAAGCGTGAGCAGGTCCCTCATGCCGCTTCCCTCGTGATCATCGTGCCGATGCCGGCGTCGGTCAGAAGCTCGATCAGGATGGCGTGCGGCACGCGGCCGTCGATGATGTGCGCGCTGCCGACTCCGCCGTCCACCGCGTCGGCGCAGGCGCGAAGCTTCGGGATCATGCCCGCGCTGACGCTGTCGCCGGCGAGCCGCTCGCGAAGCTCCGCCGAGCTCAGCCGCTGCACCAGGCTGGTCTCGTCATTGACGTCCTCGAGCAATCCCGGCGCCGAGGTCAGGTAGACGATCTTCTCGGCACCCATCGCCACCGCGATCGCCCGCGCCGCCTCGTCGGCGTTGATATTGTAAGGCTGGCCGCCTTCGTCAGAGCCGATCGTCGACACCACCGGCGCGAGGCCGTCGTCGAGCAGCTTGGCGAGCCGGTCGGCGCGGACATGAGTGACGTCGCCGACGAAGCCGAGGCTGGATTCGCGCGGTGTCGCGACCAGCAGACCGCCATCCTCGCCCGCCACGCCGACCGCGACCGGATCGTCGCCCGCCTCCTGGTTGATCCGGGCGACGAGGTCGCGATTGACCTTGCCGACGAGAACCATCCGCACGATCTCGAGCGTCTCCGCGTCGGTCACGCGAAGGCCGTCGCGGAATTCCGGCTCCTTGCCGACCCGCTTCATCATCTGGTCGACCTGCGGCCCGCCGCCATGGACCAGCACGCAGCGCACGCCGACGCTGCGCAGCAGGAGCACGTCCTGGGCAATCGCTCGCTCGACCGCGTCGTCCATCGCGTTGCCGCCCAGCTTCACGACGACGCTCTTGCCGGCGAAGCGGCGGATATAGGGCAGGGCCTCGACCAGCACCTGCGCAGTGGTTGCGGGACTGGTCATAGTCCCTCCACCGTCACCCCGGCGAAGGCCGGGGTCCACCTGCCTTGTGGCGTGGTGAAAAGAAGAAGGTGGATTCCGGCCTTCGCCGGAATGACGAAGTAGGTGATCATGACGTGACGCTATTCTCTTTGATGTAGCCGGGGCCGAGGTCGATCCCGATCACCTGAGCCTCGCCGTCGCCGAGGCCGAGCATCACTTCGATCTCGGCGCATTCCTGGGCCATGTGGGCGGCGACCGCCTCCTCGTCGTGGGGCAGGGGGGCGCCCTCGGCGGCGACCTTGATCCCGCCGTAAGACACCGCGCTCTTCTCGGTCTCGAACATGATCCCCGCCGAGCCGGCGGCCGCCAGAAGCCGGCCCCAATAAGGATCGGCGCCGTACCAGCTGCACTTGACCAGATTGTTCTCGGCGATCGACTTGGCCGCGGCCCGCGCCTCGGCATCGCTCGCCGCCCCCGTGACTCGCAGGCGCACCATCTTGGTCATGCCCTCGGCGTCGCGCGCCATCTGCAGGGTCAGGTCCTCGCAGAGGCGATGGACCGCGTCGGCCAGTTCGGCGACGTCGGCCGGCCCGCGCCGACCGCTCGCCAGAAGGAAGGCGCTGTCGTTGGTCGAGGTCGCGCCGTCGACGTTCAACGTGTTGAACGTGCGGTCGGAAGCCTCGGCGAGGATGCGCTGGAGCGCGTCGCGATCGACCTCCGCGTCGGTGGTCAGGAAGGCCAGCATCGTCGCCATGTTCGGGGCGATCATCCCGCATCCCTTGACCATCCCGCCAAGGGTGAAGGTCGAGCCCTGGATCACCGCCTGCTTGGGCAGCTTGTCCGTGGTGAGGATGCCATAGGCCGCATCCTCCGCGCCGTCGCGCGACAGCTTCTCCGCCAGCTTCGGGATCGCCGCCAGGATTTTCTCCATCGGCAGCGGAGTTCCGATGATCCCTGTCGAGCAGACCAGCATGTCCTGCTCCGCCACGCCAGCCGCCTGGGCCGCGGCCGACGCCATGGCGTCAGCGTCGGCGAGGCCCGGCTTGCCGGTACCCGCATTGGCATTGCCGCTGTTGACGACGATGCCCGCCGCGCGCCCGGCATTCTTCGCGAGCCTCTGCCGATCCAGCACCACCGGCGGCGCCGCGAACTTGTTCTGGGTGAACACCGCCGCGCAGGTCACCGGCGCGCGATCCTCCGTCACGAGCAGCGCCATGTCGCGCCGCCGCGACTTGATCCCGGCATGGAGGCCGGAGGCGACAAAACCCTCCGCCGCGGTAACGCTCACAGGAGTTCCTCCCCGCGATTTCGCGGGGAGGGGGACCATGCGAAGCATGGTGGAGGGGTATCTTGGCGCTGTGCCGAAGAACCCCCTCCGCCGCCTTCGGCGGTCCCCCTCCCCGGCAAATGCCGGGGAGGAATGTCTACATCCCTCATGGCCAAACTCCACATTTCGGCAGCCCGGCTTCCTCATCGAAGCCGAGCATCAGATTGGCGCACTGGATCATCTGCCCGGCCGCGCCTTTGACGAGATTGTCGAGCGCTGCGAGCGCGACGACGCGGCCCGTGCGCGGATCGCGGCGGGCGGTGAGGTGGACCGCGTTCGACCCCAGCGTCCACTTGGTCGAGGGCAGGGCTTCCGAGACATGGACGAACGACTCGTTCGCATAGGCCGCGCGCAGGATCTCCAGCGGATCGGAGTCGCCGCAAGCCGTCGCATAGCAGGTGGCGAGGATTCCCCGGTTCATCGGCGCGAGGTGCGGCGTGAACAGCACGCGCCCGCCCAGCGCCATCTCCATTTCCGCGGTGTGGCGGTGGTCGAGCAGGCCGTAGGCGGAGAAATTTTCGTCGACCGTATTGAAGTGCGTCGCTTCCTTGAGGCTCTTGCCGGCGCCGCTAACGCCGGAGGCCGCGTCGACGATGATGCTGTCGCGGTCGATCGCCCCGGCATCGACCAACGGCTTAAGTGCCAGGATTGCCGAGGTCGGATAGCAGCCCGCCGCCGCGACCAGCTTGGACGCGCGGATGCGCTCGCGGTTGAGCTCCGGGATCCCGTAGACGAAGTCGCCGAGCAGGTCCGGCGCCTGGTGCGGCTCGTGGTACCAGCGCTCGTAATCCTCCGCGCTGTCGAGCCGGAAATCCGCACCGAGATCGACGAACGCCACGCCGGCCTTCGCCAACTTGCGCGCCACCTTCTGCGAATGACCATGCGGAAGCGCCGCGAACACCAGGTCGACCGCGGGAACGGCGTCCGGCTCGAACTTCTCGACCTCCGCATTGGGATAGGCAGGCGCAAGATGCGGGTGCACCTCGCCGAGGCTCAGCCCCGCCTGGCTGTCCCCGAACAGCCGCGCGGCTTCCAGCCCGGGGTGCTGCGCGCACAGCCGCAGCAGCTCCGCACCCACGAAGCCCGACGCTCCCAAAATGGCGACTTCAACCGACATGCGCCGTCATATGCATATCCATGCATAATTATGCAAGCCGTAGGCTGCGCTTTCCAGATCCCATTCAGGGCGAACGGAACGGGATTAGGGCAGCCGTGTCCCGTCCCACTCCCGAGCCATGCCCGCCAGCACCTCGAGCGGCATGTCGCCGGAGAGCAGCACCAGGTCATGGAAGTTCTTGAGGTCGAACCTTGTTCCAAGCCGCCGCCACGCTTCGTCGCGGATCTTGAGCATCTCGTTATGCCCGAGCTTGTAGGCGGTCGCCTGGCCCGGCCACACGACATAGCGGTCGACCTCACTGGTCGCCGAGATCGGGTCGAGACCGACCGTGTCCTGGAAATAGCGGATCGTCGCGTCGCGCTCCCAGCCGCGGCTGTGCATTCCGGTGTCCATGACGATGCGCGCCGCGCGGTAGAGGAAGCTCTGCAGCATTCCGAGCCGACCCAGCGGATTGTCGGCATAGACTCCAAGCTCGTCCGCCAGAGTCTCCGCATAGAGTCCCCAGCCTTCGCCGAACGCGGGAATTCCGACCGAGCGGTGAAGCAGCGGGATGTTCTGCGCCGAATTGACGATCGCGCCCTGCCACAGATGCCCCGGAACGCTCTCGTGATGGTTGAGCGTCGGCAGCGCCCATTTGGGCCAGATGCTGGTGTTGACGAGGTTGATGTAGAACACCCCGGGCCGGGTCCCGTCCAAGGAGCCGCCTTGGGCATAGCCGCGCGGCGCGCCTTCCTCGATGTTCGGCGGCACCCGCCTGATCTCCATCCCGCTGGTCGGAATAGTCTCGGCGTTGAACATCTCCGGCATCCGCCCGCGCACCATGTTCATGTGCGCGTTGAGGTCGGCGATGATCTGCGCCCGGCCGGCGTCGGTGTTGGGGTAGAGGAAGCGCTGCTGCTGCCCGAGCTCGCGCAGCCTCGCCCCGACACTGCCCTGGGTCAGTCCCTCGCGGCGGAGCAGCTCCTCGGCCTGCGCGCTCACCTCGCGCACCTGCTCGAGCCCGATCCGGTGCGCCTCCTCCGGAGTCAGGTCGGTGCTGGTGTGGAAGCGCAAGGCCGTCTGGTAGAAGCGCTCCCCATCCGGGAGCCGTCCCGCTGCCGGGCTGATTCCGGCGCGCCCGCGAATGTCGGTCAGGAAGGCGATCTGCCGGTCGAGCGCCTGCGCCAGCGGCCCGTCGACGATTCGCACCGCGCGCGCTTCCCAGTCGCCGGCGACATTCGCCTCGCGCGCCCGCCGCACCAGTGATTGCACCAGCCCGGCCTGAGCCCCGCGCTCGCCGCGCAAGGCGCGCGTCTGGTTGAGCGCCTTGTCGATGATGTAGGTCGGCGGGATCACGCCGCGCGCCACGTCGGCCCGCGCGCCCTCGACCTCCAAATTCACGTTACGCGCGAACTGGTCGAGGCGGTCGAGATAGGCCTGCGCATCCGCCTCGCTCTCGACCTTGTGCTGGCTGTCGAGGAAGTCCGGCACCGACTGGTAGGAGCCGCTGAGCTGCGAGATGATGTAGGGGATCGGGTAATTGTACCCGCCGATCGCGCCATAGTTGAACGTCGCGACCTCGTTCGCCCGCTCCGCGAACCACAGGGCGGTGTCGA
Organism: Pseudomonadota bacterium; assembly: GCA_023417515.1. Classification (GTDB taxonomy): domain Bacteria; phylum Pseudomonadota; class Alphaproteobacteria; order Sphingomonadales; family Sphingomonadaceae; genus Allosphingosinicella. The sequence goes on from JAEZFL010000143.1 coordinate 6,754, forward strand.
GCCAGCCGCGGTCGCGACCGCTCAGGCCGCTGCGGTCGATCGCTCGAAGCTGCGGCTGCGCGGCCGCGAGCGGCGCGTAGAGGTTGAGCTTGCCGGCCGGAGAGGAGTCGCTGAGCCGGCTCTTCAAGGCCGCCCGAGCGCCGGTATCGAGGCCGAGCCCGGTCGCCAGCTCCGGCGAGGCGACCAGCATCCGCTCGAAGATCGCGTCGTAGAGCGGGCGCGCCTGAGCGGCCGTTCCTGAACCGACGGCGCCGGTGCGCCCCATCGGCGCGCAGCCCGCGGCGAGGAATGCTCCGGCGGCGGCTGAGCCTTGCAGGAACTGGCGGCGGTGGAGGCTGATCATTCTCTCTCCTTACAACATCCCGTCATGCCGGACTTGATCCGGCATCCACCTTCTCCCCTTCAGTGGGCGAAGGGAAGGTGGACCCCGGATCAAGTCCGGGGTGACGGAAACCCGGTCACTGCTCGTGCCGGTGCACCCGGCCGCGGGACATGACGAAATTGACGTTGCGAAGCACTCCGACGTCGCTGAGCGGGTCGCCGCGCACCGCGACGATGTCGGCGACCCGGCCCGGCTCCAGAGTTCCGACCTCGTCGGCAAGGCCGAGCAGGTCGGCGGCATTGACCGTCGCAGCGACGATCGCCTGCTCCGGAGTCATTCCGTGCTGGACCATCAGCGGGAACTCGTCGGCATTGCGGCCGTGCATCGATACGCCCGCATCCGTTCCGAACGCGATGGGGACGCCGGCGCGATGGGCACGCTGGAGCGAAAGCCCGGTGATCCGGATTCGCCAGTCAATCTTCTGGCGCACCTCAGGCGAATAGGCGTTGGGATTGGCGCGGATACGCTCGACATAACCGTTCACCGTCGACAGCGTCGGCACGTAATAAGCGCGGCCCTGACGAAACAGTCGGATGCTCTCGTCGTCGAGCAACGTCCCGTGCTCGATCGAATCCGCGCCCAGCCGAAGCGCGAGGTTGACGCCGTCGGCGCCGTGCGCGTGGACCGCGACCCGGCGGCCGTAGAGATGGGCGGTCTCGATCAGAGCGCGCGCCTCGTCCTCGAACATCTGAGCGCCGAGGCCGAGACCGATTCGGCTGTTCACCCCGCCGGTGGTGGCGATCTTGATCACGTCGACGCCGCGGGCGATCTGCCGGCGCACCGCACGGCGGCATTCCTCCGCGCCGTCGCAATTGGTGCCGCTGGCGCGCAGGTCGTCGTGGAATTCCTCACGGATGGCGAGCGTCGGGTCGGCATGGCCGGTCGTCGCGGAGATGGACGAGCCGGCGTCGACGATGCGCGGACCGATCGCCCAGCCGCGGCCGATCGCGTCGCGCAGGCCAAGCGTCACGCCGTCGTCGGAGCCCAGGTTGCGCACCGTGGTGAACCCGGCGTCCAGAGTCTTGCGCGCATTCCACGCCGCCTCGTGGGCGCGCAGGGCGACGCTGTCGGTGAAACCCGCGATGAAGCCTTCGTTGCCGGCGCGGTCGCTGTCGAGGTGGACGTGGCTGTCGATCAGCCCGGGCAGCACGAAGCGGTCCCTGAGGTCGATCAGCCGCGCCCCGGCGGGCGGATCGATGAAGCCGTCCTGCACCGATTCCACCCGCCCGTCGCGAACCACGATGCTGGCATTGCGCCGCGGTGGGCGGCCGGGCCGGTCGAGCAGCGTGCCGGCATGGATGACGGTGACTCCCGGCTCGCCCGGCGGCGCCGGCATCCGCGCCGGCGGCGGCTGGGGAATGTCGCTGGGTTGGGCGGCGGCGGGAGAGGCGAAGGCGGTCAGGAGGAGCGGCAACAGGATCAATCGGCGCATCGGCGGAACGCTCCTTGTGCAGGGACGCCCCGTCTTAGCCGATCGTTACGGCAGGGAAACCCCGCTCACGAGGTAATCAAGCCCTCCCCTTCAGGCGCATCGGGTCGGCCATGCCCCCGGCATGGCCTGAACAGCGCGGGGCGCGGTTCACCCGATGCGGGGGTCAAGGGGTGGGTGGGGCGAGCCGCAGGCTCGCGCGCGGCGGCGCCGCGCCCCCCCCCCCCCCCCCCCCCCGGGAGGGGGGGGGGGGTGGGGTG
>JAEZFL010000065.1 GCA_023417515.1 Pseudomonadota bacterium
GAGCACGATCGCACCAACGGCGCCGCGCGCGGCCGCCATCTGCGCGCGCGCGCTGCCGAGATGGGCGGTGACGTCGCTGGCCAGGCCCTGCGGCAGGCCGGCGAGCATCACCACCACCTTGCCGCGCACGTCGAGGCCGCGATAATCGTCATGGCCCTGGCTCGGCGCATCGAGGCCGTAGCCGACGAACACCAAGGGCGCCTCGACCGCGATCGGGCCCGCCTGATAGCCGCCCAGGAACGCGAAACCCTCGCCCGAGGCGAAAGTCTGGTTGCCGACCCGCAGCGTCGCGCCCGGCTGCGCCGTCGATCGCGCGAGGCGGACCTGCTGGTACCAGCTCCCGTCATTGCCCGGCATCACGCCGAGCCCGGCGAATTGCGCGGCGACGTAGCGGGCGGCGATCTCGTGGCCGGGGGTGCCCGGGTCGCGGCCGCCGAGCAGGTCGTCGGAGAGGAACATGACGTGGCTGCGGAACGCCGCCGGAGTGAAGCCGAGCTCGGTCGACCAGCGCAGGTCCTCGGCGCTGAGCTGGGCCGGAGCGGGCGGCGTCTCCGCCGGCGCCTGCGCCGCGGGCTGGGCGTGGGCGCCATGGTCGTGCCCGTCATCATATTGGGCCGTGGCGGGAGCTGCGAGAATGAGAGCGGCGGCGCCGGCCACGAGCAACGACTTGAAACGCATTTATGATTTCCCCTCCGAGAAGTGTGTTGCGGGCATAATGCGGCTTCCGTATCGGATCAATCGCTCGTTGACCTGCGCGGCACAGGCGGTGCTTGCCCTCATGTCTCCGGCTGCTATAGACCCCGCCGACCGGCGGCCCGGCGGGCGTGGCGGAACTGGTAGACGCGCTGGATTTAGGTTCCAGTATCGAAAGATGTGGGGGTTCGAGTCCCTTCGCCCGCACCAGGCATCCGCTTCATAGATGCGTGGCGCCGAACGATTTTCCGAGCCTTAAGTGGCGCACTCTAGAAAGCTAAGCTGACGATCATGCAGACTGTCGAGACGTTGAACGAGGGCCTGAAGCGGGGTTACCGCCTCACCATCGCGGCCAAGGAGATCGATGCCAAGATCGATCAGGAGCTGAAGACCATCGCGCCGCAGGTGCAAATGCCGGGCTTCCGCCCCGGCAAGGTTCCCGCGAACCTCGTCCGCAAGATGCACGGTCCGCGGCTCGAGGCGCAGGCGCTCGAGACGGCGATCCAGGAAGGCGTCCAGAAGCTCCTCGTCGACAACAAGATCCGCCCGGCGATGCAGCCGAGCGTTCGCCTCGAGCAGGACCATGAACCAGGCAAGGACGCGGTCGTCGAGGTCGAGGTCGAGACTCTGCCGGAGGTGCCCGAGGCGCAGGTCGAAGGCCTGAAGCTGGAGCGGCTCCAGGTCGAGCCGACCGACGCGATGATCGACGAGGCCGTCGCGCGCATGGCCGAGGGCCAGAAGAGCTTCGATCCGGCGCCGAAGGGCCGCAAGGCCGAGAAGGGCGACCTTCTGATGATCGACTTCGAGGGCAAGGTCGACGGCGAGCCGTTCGAGGGCGGCAAGGGCGACAATATGTCGATCGAGCTCGGCTCGGGACGCCTCATCCCCGGCTTCGAGGACCAGCTCGTCGGCGCGAAGGCCAACGACCAGCGCATCGTCAATGTGAGCTTCCCGGACGATTATCCGGTCGATTATCTCAAGGGCAAGGCCGCGACGTTCGACGTGACCGTCAACGAGGTCCAGGTTGCCCGTGAAGCCAAGGCCGACGACGGCTTCGCCAAGTCGATGGGCCTCGAGAGCCTCGAGCAGCTTCGCGGCCTCCTCAAGGGCCAGGTCGAGCAGGAGCTCAACGGCCTCACCCGCACCCATATGAAGCGCCAGCTGCTCGACCAGCTCGCCGCCGCCCACGATTTCCCGGTGCCGCAGTCGATGGTCGAGGCCGAGTTCGACCAGATCTGGAAGCAGCTCGAGCATGAGGCGACCCACGAGGCCGATCCCGAGGCCGCGCGCGCCGAGATGGAAGCCGAGCGCGAGGATTATCGCCGAATCGCCGAGCGCCGCGTTCGCCTCGGCCTGCTCCTGTCGGAGATCGGCCAGAAGAGCGGGGTCGAGGTCTCCAACCAGGAGATGAATGCGCTGACCATGCAGGCGGCCCAGCAATACCGCCCCGAGGATCGCCAGCGCTTCGTCGAATATGTCCGCCAGGACCCGATGGCCGCTGCCCAGCTGCGCGCTCCGCTCTACGAGGACAAGGTCGTCGACTACATCTTCTCGAAGGCCGAGATCACCGACCGCTCCGTGACCCGCGAGGAGCTGGAAGCGGCGATCGAGGCCGAAGAGGGCCACGTCCACGGCCCTGGTTGCGGCCACGACCACGACCACAAGCCCGCGAAGAAGCCGGCCGCCAAGAAGAAGGCCGACAAGGCTGACGAGGGCGCCGAGGCCAAGCCGGCCAAGAAGCCCGCCGTCAAGAAGGCCAAGGCCGACGAAGCTCCGGCTGCCGAAAAGGCCGCTCCGAAGGCCAAGAAGGCGGCCGCCAAGAAGAAGGCGGACTAAGCGCCTTTACCCGTTCGTGCTGAGCCTGTCGAAGCACTGTCCTTCTTTTAACCCCGGTGGGATAAGGAAGGGCAGGCCTTCGGCCTCTGGTCGAAGTTTATCCTGAGCGACGCCGACAGGCGGCGTCGAAGGGACAAGCTCAGGCCGAACGGGTCTGGGGTGGGGATTGATGAGCAACGAACTCGACGGCATCCGCATTGCCGTCCTCCTGCCTTGCTACAATGAGGAAGCGGCGATCGCCCAGACGGTCGCCGGCTTCCGCGCCGCGCTGCCCGGCGCCACCATCTACGTCTACGACAACAACAGCTCGGACCGCACCCGCGAGGTCGCCGCGGCCGCCGGCGCCGTGGTCCGCAGCGAGCGCATGCAGGGCAAGGGCCATGTCGTGCGCCGCATGTTCGCCGACGTCGAGGCCGACATCTACGTGATGGCCGACGGCGATTCGACCTATGACGCCTCCGCCGCTCCCGCCTTGGTCGCCAAGCTGATCGACGAGCAGCTCGACATGGTCGTCGGCGCCCGCGAATCCGAGGTCGAGAGCGAGAGCTACCGGCCCGGCCACGTGCTCGGCAACAAGCTGTTCACCGGAATCCTCGCAAGCCTGTTCGGCCGCACCTTCACCGACATCTTCTCCGGCTACCGCATCTTCTCGCGGCGTTTCGCCAAGTCATTCCCGGCGCTCGCCCGCGGCTTCGAGACCGAGACCGAGATCAGCGTCCACGCGCTCGAGCTTGCGATGCCGGTCGGCGAGGTCGTCACCGCCTACGGCGCGCGCCCCGAAGGCTCGCAGTCGAAGCTGTCGACCTGGCGCGACGGCTGGCGAATCCTGAAGACGATCCTTCACCTGTTCCGGATCGAGCGGCCGGTGCTGTTCTACGGCGGCTTCGGCCTGTTCCTCGCGGCGATCGCAATCGCGATCACCGTCCCGCTCGTCATCACCTACGTCCAGACCGGACTGGTGCCGCGCTTCCCGACCGCGATCCTCGCCACGGGCCTGATGATCGTCGCCTTCTTGAGCTTCGTCTGCGGCCTCATCCTCGACACCGTCGTCCGCGGCCGCCGCGAGGTCCGCCGGCTCCACTATCTCGCGCTTCCCGGGGTCGCCGAGCTCGGCATGGAGAAGGGCTCGCGCGGCGAAATGGCGGCGCCGATAGCTCCGCCTCAGGCGATCAGGGGCTGATCGGCATATCCTCCTTGTTATCGACTCCGAAGGCGAGGCCGATCAGGACGATCGCCGGGATCAGCGCGAGAATTCCGATATAGACGTAGGCCAGGTTGCCGTGGTGGTCGCGTGGCGCCTCGGTGGGCGATGAAGGCTGGGTTGCGGCTGCCGGACTTGCGGCGAGCGCGAGCGCGGCGAACGCTTGGGGGTAACGCGGCGCCGATGGCTGTCAATCGGCGCCGCGTCGGGGGATCAGGCGGCGATCGGAAGCGCTTCGTCCTGCGCGGTTTCGGGGGCAGCCGTGGCGTCGGTCTCGGCACGTGCCTGCGCCGGCTTGGCGGCCTTCGGGTTCGGCACCAGCAGCCGGGTGGTCAGGACGAGCAGGCCGAGGCCGACATAAAGCGCGATGGCGCCCTGCCAGCTGAAGAACAGCAACGGAGCGAACGCCACCCGCAGGATGTTCGGGTGGAAGCCGAGATCCTCGCCGATCCCCTGGCAGACGCCGAAGAAAGTGTCGTCGCGAAGGAGGAGGTTGGTGTTGGCATTCTGCATCGACGTGATCCTTATCCCCGAAGATGGGCCCCGGGCCCTGACGGACGGCACTCAGCACGAGCCGTGCCAAAAGTCGTAAGTCCTTGTTTTAAAAGAACCTGCCCGCCGGCAGCGCGGCCAGGTGGAGCGGCCCCTCGGGAGATTTCACCGCAAATTGGCAAATCCCGCCTGCTCGTGGGGCGGGAATTGGGAAGCGACTGCCGTTCGGACAAGATCGGTTCGACGAAAATATCCGTGGCCACGACGAGCCGCGCCCCGCGCCGCTCCGGCCCGCGGACACTGTCCGCTTCCGGACGCCCGGCCGACGCCGATGCGCCGTCCAAAGCCCCTTGAACCGCCGCCCAAACCCTCCGATGTTGGCGGCCTGATCCTCAAACCACAGGGCTCTCTCGTCACCATGGACCATCTCGACATCACCGCCGGCCTCATCCCCATGGTCGTGGAGCAATCGAACCGCGGCGAGCGCAGCTTCGACATCTATTCGCGGCTTCTGCGCGAGCGGATCATCTTCGTCACCGGCGGGGTCGAGGATCACATGGCCTCGGTCATCACCGCCCAATTGCTCTTCCTGGAGTCCGAGAACCCCAAGAAGGACATCTACATGTACATCAACTCGCCGGGCGGGGTGGTGACTGCGGGCATGGCGATCCATGACACGATGAACTACATCCGCCCGCGCGTCGGCACCGTATGCATCGGCCAGGCCGCCTCGATGGGGGCCTTCCTGCTGTCGGCCGGCGAGCCGGGCATGCGCGTCGCCCTGACCAACGCCCGGATCATGATCCACCAGCCGTCGGGCGGCGCCCAGGGCATGGCCTCGGACATCGAGATCCAGGCCAAGGAGATCCTGCGCATCCGCCACCGGATGAACGAGCTGATGGCGCAATATACCCGCCAGCCGATCGAGGAGATCGAGAAGGCGGTCGAGCGCGACCGCTTCTTCGGCGCCGAGGAGGCCAAGACCTTCGGCCTCGTCGACGAAGTGTTCGAGAAGCGCCCGCAGCCGATGGACGAGGACGCGAAATCAGCGGCTTAGGGTCCCTTTTGCCAAGCGTTGGCGCGACAGCGCCAGCAGGGCTGCAAGCAGCACCGGCCACGTCCTGCCTCAGACGGCCGGCTTGTCCTCGCCGTCCAGCGGCTGCGGGCGCTTGTCGAAGACTTCGTCGACCAGGCCGAACGCCTTGGCTTCCTCGGCGCCGAAGAAGCGGTCGCGCTCCACGGCCTTTTCGATCTCCTCGATCGGCTGGCCGGTGTTCTGCGCCATCAATTCGTTCATCCGGTGCCGGATGCGCAGGAATTCCTTGGCCTGGATCTCGATGTCCGAAGCCATGCCCTGCGCGCCACCCGAGGGCTGGTGGATCATGATGCGGGCGTTGGTCAGCGCCACTCGCATGCCCGGCTCGCCGGCGGCCAGCAGGAAGGCGCCCATCGACGCGGCCTGGCCGATGCAGACGGTGCCGATGCGCGGGCGGATGTAATTCATCGTGTCATGGATCGCCATGCCGGCCGTCACCACGCCGCCCGGCGAGTTGATGTACATGTAGATGTCCTTCTTGGGGTTCTCGGACTCCAGGAAGAGCAATTGGGCGGTGATCACCGAGGCCATGTGATCCTCGACCCCGCCGGTCAGGAAGATGATCCGCTCGCGCAGCAGGCGCGAGTAGATGTCGAAGCTGCGCTCGCCGCGATTGGATTGCTCGACCACCATCGGGATGAGGCCATTGACGATATCGAGATGGTCACGAGACATGTGGGGAGGGTCCTGCTTTGTAGATTGTGTCGGTCAACATCGGCCGATCACTCTCAACCTTCAACCCCCTCCCCGCCTCAGGCCGGGACGAGCGACTTCAACGGCACCTCGGGATCGGCGAGCGAGGCGGGGTCAGCGGCAACATGGTGGAGCACGAGCCCCCTGCCCTGCGCATAGTCGCGGACGGCGTTCACGCAGTCGAGAGCGATGACTCGGCCTTCACGCAGGTAGATGATCGAGAAGCTGCGCGTGGCGGGATCGCCGCGGGTGACGGTCGCGTCATGCCCCTGGCTGAGACCGACGGTCTGGAGCTTCAAATCAAATTGGTTCGACCAGAACCAGGGCAGAGCATCATAA
>JAEZFL010000111.1 GCA_023417515.1 Pseudomonadota bacterium
GTATAAGGCGACCGACTTCAAGGTCCCCGGCGCCGGCAAGCTGACCATGAAGTGGGTGGGCGAGAATGGCGAGGAGATCGAGCACGAGGTGTTCGACTTCCAGAGCGCCGGCGTCGCCATGGGCATGTACAATCTCGACGATTCGATCCGCGATTTCGCCCGCGCCAGCTTCAATTACGGCTTGGGCCGCGGCTGGCCGGTCTATCTTTCGACCAAGACCACGATCCTCAAGGCCTATGACGGCCGCTTCAAGGACCTGTTCCAGGAGGTGTTCGACACCGAGGGCTTCAAGGAGAAGTTCGCACAGGCCAAGATCGTCTACGAGCACCGCCTGATCGACGACATGGTCGCCTCCGCTCTCAAGTGGAGCGGCAAGTTCGTCTGGGCCTGCAAGAATTACGACGGCGACGTCCAGTCGGACCAGGTCGCCCAGGGCTTCGGCTCGCTGGGCCTGATGACCTCGATCCTGATGACCCCGGACGGCAAGACCGTCGAGGCCGAGGCGGCGCACGGCACCGTCACCCGCCACTATCGCATGCACCAGCAGGGTAAGGCGACCTCGACCAACCCGATCGCGTCGATCTTCGCCTGGACCGGCGGCCTCAAGTTCCGCGGCAAGATGGACGATACGCCCGAAGTCACCCGCTTCGCCGAGACGCTGGAGCGGGTCTGCATCGAGACGGTCGAATCGGGCAAGATGACCAAGGACCTCGCCATCCTGATCGGCCCCGAGCAGAGCTGGATGACCACGGAGCAGTTCTTCGAGGCCATCCGGGTCAACCTCGAGACGGCGATGGCAAAGGAAGCCGAGCCCGCCTGATCGTCCCTCCCGCGTCATGCCGGACCTGATCCGGCATCCACCTTCCTAGTTCGGCATTCGGACGAAGGTGGACCCCGGATCAAGTCCGGGGTGACGAAATGGGGTCGACCCCGCGTTCCTTTCTTCGTCATGCCGGACTTGATCCGGCATCCACCTTCCTTTTCAGGTGTCGAACTCAAGAAGGTGAACCCCGGATCAAGTCCGGGGTGACGAAACGGGGACGGGCCCCGCGTCGGGCGAGCGGACATGCTCCCGCCGGATTCCAAGGCCGATGAAGCGCCCCGGGATTCGCCGAAGCAGCGGGAAGCGGTCCAGCAGCCGGACGACCAGCGGCGCCTTTTCGAGCGGCCGCTGCGCGGTCAGAAGGCGGCCGATCACGCGATCCTGGGCCAGCTTCTGGGCGCCCTGGATCGCCCGTGTCGGGAACAGCCGGCGCGCCTGCACCCTGGCGAGCAGCGGATCGACGTCTTTGCTCTCAGCGAGCGGCCCGGCCAGGATGTTGGCGGCCGCCACCGCGTCCTGGATAGCGAGATTGATCCCGATGCCGCCGATCGGCGACATGGCGTGAGCGGCGTCGCCAATGGCGAGAAGGCCGGGCCGGTGCCAGCGGGTCAGTCGGTCCAGCGCCACCGACAGCAGGTGGACGTCGTCGAACGAGGCGATGCCGTCGGAGCGAAGGTTCAAGGCGGGCCATGCCTGCTCGACCACCTCGCGCACCGCTTCGATCCCCCTCGCGCGTATGGCATCGGCGCCGCCTTTGGGGATGACCATCGCGACCTGCCAATAATCGCCGCGGTCGATCAGCACGACGATCCGGCCCGCCTCGGCCGAGCCGCGCAGCGCCTCGCCGCCATCCGCCACCTTGGGCAGGCGGAACCAGAAGACGTCCATCGGCGCGCCGAGCGTCTCGAGTGGGAGCAGGCCGAGCTTGCGCACCAGCGATGACCGCCCGTCGGCCGCGATGACCAGCCGCGCTCGAACGGTGCCGCCATCGGCCAGGCGCACGCCGGCGATGCGGCCGTCCTCGATGAAGCTTTCGACGGGCCGCTCCATGTCCAGCTCGAAGCCGGGATAGGCTTCCGCTTCGTCGCGCAGGAAATCGAGAAAGTCCCATTGCGGCATCATCGCGATGAACGGCGCGGGCGTTCGCAGGTGCGACAGGTCGCCGATCGTCCATTCGCGTCCCGCGATGCGCAGCCGCGCATGGTTGAGCCGGTTGTGCGGCCGCTCGAGGAAGCGATCGAGCAGCCCGAGCTGGTCGAGGATCTCCATCGTCGAGGGGTGGACCGTGTCGCCGCGGAAATCGCGCAGGAAATCCTTGTGCTTTTCGAGCACCAGGGTCCGAACGCCCGCCCGAGCGAAGAGCAGGCCGGCCATCATCCCGGCCGGGCCTCCGCCGACGATGATGAGGTCGGTCTGCCGATCCGCCATGCCCGATCTTGGCGCTCGTCACGGCTCCGATGCAAGGGCCTGCTGACAAGCCGCTTTCATCCTGCAAAAAAGCAACATGGCAGCGGACATCACGCACACGTTCGGAACTTCGGGTCTCAGCGACGCCCTGGTCATCCTCGGCGCCGCCGGGATCGTCATTCCGGCCTTCGCGCGCTTCCGGGTCAGCCCGGTCATCGGCTTCATCCTGGTCGGCGCCTTGGTCGGTCCTGCCGGGCTCGGAGCGATGGCGGGCCAGTTTCCCTGGCTCAACTACGTCACCATCACCGATCCGGTGGTGATCGAGCCGTTCGCCGAGTTCGGAATCATCCTCCTGCTCTTCTCGATCGGCCTAGAACTCTCCTTCCTTCGATTGTGGACGATGCGGCGGCTGGTCTTCGGGGTCGGAGCCACCGAACTGATCGGCTCGGCAGTGCTGATCGGCGGCGCCTTGTTCGCGGTCGGTTATGCCTGGACCGGCGCAGTGGCGCTCGGCCTTGCGCTCGCAATGTCCTCCACCGCCGTGGTGCTGCCGCTGGTCGGCACCTCGAGCGCGGTCGGCCGCTCGGCGCTTTCCATGCTGCTGTTCGAAGATCTGGCGCTGGTGCCGATCATCTTCGCATTGGGGTTCCTCGGCCCCTATGGCTCGGGGACCGACGTCAGCCAGCTGTTCAACATCATCTGGAAGGGCGCCCTGGTCATCGTCGGGATCCTGGTGATCGGGCGCTGGCTCCTGCCCCGCCTGTTCGCCCAGGCCGCGCGCGCGAAGAGCCCCGAGCTGTTCCTGTCGGCGAGCCTGATCGTCGCCATCGTCGCCAGCCTGATGACCGCGGCGGTCGGCCTGTCGCCTTATGCCGGCGCCCTGCTCGCCGGGATCCTCATCGCCGAGACCGAATATCATGGCGAGGTCGAGGTGATGACCGCGCCGTTCCGCGGCCTTGGCCTCGGCGTGTTCCTGATCACCGTCGGGATGAGCCTCGACATCATGCAGATCGTCGCGCGCTGGGAGCTCCTGCTGATCGCCCTGGTCGGCGTGATGCTGGTCAAGACCATCGTGACCGGCACCCTGCTGCGGATCTCGGGCGCGTCGAAGAGCGTCGCGGCCGAGGCGGCGGTGCTGATGGCCTCGCCTTCGGAGACGACCCTGATCGTTCTCGGTGCCGCCGGCACCGCCGGCCTGATCGCAACCGAAACCGCCTCCTTCTGGCAGATCGTCACGGCGCTCGGCCTCACCGTGACTCCGCTGCTCGCCCGGATCGGGCGCGACATCGCCCGCCGCGCCAACCGCGCCGAGGAAGGCGAAGGCGGCAAGCATGTGCCGAGCCGCGAGCAGCCGCGCGCCGTGATCATCGGCTTCGGCCGCGTCGGCCGACTCGTCGCCGACATGCTGGCGGTCCACGACCGGCCCTATGTCGCGATCGATTCCGACATCGACAACGTCACCCAGGCGCTGAAGGAGGGCTATCCGGTCATCTTCGGCGACGCATCGCGAAGCGAGTTCATCGACCGGCTCAATCTCGGCCACGCAAGCGCACTCATCCTCACCATGGACGACCCGGTGCTGTCGATGCGGCTGGTCAAGCGCGCCCGCTCCTGGGTGCCGGACCTCACCATCGTCGCGCGCGCCCGCGATGCCGCCCATGCCGCGGAGCTCTACCGCGCCGGAGCCACCGACGCGGTGCCCGAGACGCTTGAAAGCTCGCTTCAGCTGTCCGAGGCGGTGCTGGTCGACCTCGGCATCGCGATGGGACCGGTCATCGCCTCGATCCACGAGAAGCGCGCCGAGATGCGCCAGCAGATCATGGAGATGGGCGAGATGGACCACGAGCCCGCACTCAGGCGGCATCGGCTTTCAGACAGGCAGGACGCGAAAGGAAGCGCAGCGTGAGCTTTAAGGTGAATCGGCGTGAATTGTTGATTGGGTCCGGCGCCGCGGCGCTATGCCTGGCGCTTCCCGCCCGGGCACAGCAAACCAATGGCGCCGACGCCCGGCTCCACGCCCTGCTCATGGCGCAGTTCGAGGCCCAGCTCGCGCGCGATCCGACCCTGGCGACCTCGCTTGGGATCGACATCGGCGAGCGCGCGGCGCTGCGGTCGCGCTTTCCGGACTGGTCCGCGGCCGGACGCGAGGCGGCGCGGCGCGAGGTGCGCGCGAACCTGGCGGCGCTTCGGGCGCTCGGCCGCGCCGGTCTCAGCGATGCCGGCAAGCTCAATTACGATGCGGCGGAATTCCAGCTCGCGGTGAACGACCGCCTCGCCCATGATTTCCCCTATCACACGTCGGGCTTCGGCCACCGCGCCGGCCCGTATGCGGTGACCCAGCTCGGCGGCTTCTACACCGCCGTTCCCAATTTCATGGACACCCAGCATCCGATCGAGAATCGCGCGGATGCCGATGCCTACCTGGAGCGCCTCGGCGCCGTCGCCGGCCTGCTCGACGCCGATAGCGAGATCGTGCGCAGCAATGCGGCGAGCGGCGTCGTCGCGCCGCGCTTCATCCTGGAGCGCGCCATCGCGCAACTGACCTCGCTCCGCGACGGCCCGGGGCGCGACAAGACGCTTGTGCGCTCGATCGAGCGGCGCGCATCCGAGAAGGGCGTGAGCGGCTATGGCGACCGCGCGCTGGCACTCTGGGAGGGCGAGATCGTGCCGGCGCTCACCCGCCAGATCGACACCCTCACCGGCCTCCTGGCGCGCTCGACGCAGGCGGCCGGAGTGCGCCGATTGCCCGATGGCGAGGCCTATTATTCCACGACCCTGAAGCTCCACACGACCACGGAGCTGAGCGCGGAGGAGATCCACCGCACCGGCCTGGAGCAGGTCGCGGACCTCAAGGGGCGCATCGATGCGCTGCTTCAGGCCCAGAACTATCGCCAGGGCAGCGTTCGCGAGCGGCTCGTCGCGCTCGGCCGGGCGCCCGACCAGGGGTTCGCCAACGACGATTCGGGGCGTGCCGCCCTGCTCGCTTATCTGAACGGCCGGGTCGCCGCGATCATGCCGCGGCTGCCGCAGGCGTTCAGCCGGATGCCGCGCGCGGAGTCCGAGATCCGCCGGGTTCCGGTCGAGATCGAGGCCGGCGCGCCCGGCGGCTCGGCCCAGCGCGGTTCGCTGGACGGCTCGCGGCCCGGCATCTTCTGGATCAACCTCCGCGATACCGCCGACTGGCCGCGCTACACCCTCCCCACCCTCGCCTATCACGAGGCCGCTCCGGGCCATCTGTTCGAAGGTGCTCTGAGCCTGGAGAATGGCGACCTGCCGATCTACCGCCAGACCGCCAGCGCCACCGCTTATGGCGAAGGCTGGGGTCTCTATGCCGAGCAGGTCGCGGACGAGCTCGGCATGTATGCCGACGATCCGTTCGGCAAGATCGGCTATCTCTCGGCCTATCTGTTCCGAGCCACGCGCCTGGTGGTCGACACCGGAATGCACGCGCGCGGCTGGACGCGGGAGGCGGCGCTCGAGTTCATGATCGACAATTCGGCGGAATCGCCGGGTTCGGCGCGGACCGAGATCGACCGCTACATCGTCTATCCGGGCCAGGCGACGGCCTACAAGACCGGCCAGATCGTGATCTCGCGCCTCCGCGCGGAGGCCGAGCGCCACCCGCGCTTCGACATCCGGCGCTTCCACGACCTGGTGCTCGGCGGCGGCCGAATGCCGCTGACCCTTCTGGAGCGGCGCGTCCGGGCGGGAATCGCCGGCTGGGGCTGACCCCCAACTTCGTCATGCCGGACCTGATCCGGCATCCGCCTTCTTCCGCTTGGTTCAAGGAAAAGGTGGGCCGCGGATCAAGTCCGGGGTGACGAGGCAAGAAACGCCTGCTATCGTTCCCCATATGTTCCGGGCACGTCATGGCTAAGCGGGCGGGCAGCGCCGATCTGCCGCTGCACGGCGGGCGGGTGCCTGCCTGGCTCGGCGAGCGCATGACACGCCTCGGCACCGTGATCGCGGAGGCGATCATCCTCCATTACGGCCGCGACGAGCTTCTGCGCCGGCTCGCCCACCCCTTCTGGTTCCAGTCGTTCGGGGCAGTGATGGGGATGGACTGGCATTCGTCCGGGATCACGACGAGCGTGATCGGATCGCTGAAGCGCGGCCTCAACCCGCGCGCCGGCGAGCTCGGCCTCCAGGTGTGCGGCGGGCGCGGCAGGCATTCCCGGGCGACCCCGGCGGAGCTGGCCGCCGCGGGCGAGCGCGCGGGCTTCGACGGCCTGGCGCTGGCGCAAGCGAGCCGGCTCGTCGCCAAGGTCGACAGCGCGGCGGTTCAGGACGGCTTCGATCTCTACCTGCACGGCTTCATCGTCACCGACGACGGCGCCTGGACAGTGGTCCAGCAGGGCATGAACGGCGACAGCCGCAAGGCCCGCCGCTACCACTGGCTGTCCGAGGGCCTGACCAGCTTCGTCGACGCGCCGCACGCGGCGATCGAAGGCCAAAGGCAGGGCGAGATCGTCAATTTGGCCGATTGCCGCGCCGCGAAATCGCGCCAGGCTCAGCTCGATCTGCTGACCGACCTCGGCCCGGACCGGCTGGCGAAGGAGATGGCGCTGTTTCGACCCGCCTCACCACCGCCGGCGCAGGGTGCGCTGCCGCACCTCGACCTGCCGGATCATCATGACGTCAGGGCCGATGACGTCATCCTGCGCCGTCTCCACGGCACTCTGGCAGCGGCGGCGGAGGCAGGACCGAAGGATTTCCCCGAGCTGCTGCTCGTCCCCGGAGTCGGCGCGCGCACGATCAAGTCGCTCGCCATGGTCGCCGAGGTGATCCACGGCGCGCCCTGCCGTTTCTCGGACCCGGCGCGCTACTCGCTCGCCCATGGCGGCAAGGACCGCCACCCCTACCCCGTGCCGACCAAGGTCTATGACAAGACGATCGGCGTCCTGAAGGCCGCGGTCACGCAGGCTAAGCTCGGCCAGGACGAGAAGCTCAGCGCCATCCGCCGCCTCGACGAGCAGGCGCGGCGGCTTGAACGCCACGCGACCGGCCCCTCGCTCGACGCCTTCATGGCCGAGGAACGGTCACGCTCGCACGATCATGGCGGCCGAAGCATCTTCGGCTGGGAGCCGCCGACGGCGGACAGCCGCGCGGCCTAGGTCATCCTCGTCATGCCGGGCTTGATCCGGCATCCACCTGCCTTTTGTCGCCGGTGAAGAAGGTGGACCCCGGATCAGGTCCGGGGTGGCGGATCTATGCCGCCGCCACGGCTTCCTTGGCGATCGTCTCGCGGACCGCGGCAAGCGCCTCCTCGCCCTTGCTGCCATCCGGGCCGCCGCCCTGGGCCATGTCGGGACGGCCGCCGCCGCCCTGGCCGCCCAAAGCTGCGACTGCGGCGCGGACGAGGTCGACGGCGTTGAAGCGTGACGTCAGATCGTCAGTGACACCCGCGGCGACGCTGGCGCGGCCGTCATTGACCGCGACGAGGGCGACGACTCCGCTGCCGACGCGGGCCTTGGCTTCGTCGACGAGGCCGCGAAGCTGCTTGGGGTCCACGCCGCCCAGCACCTGGCCGATGAAGGCCGTGCCGGCGACCTGCTCTGGGCCGGCGACCTCCTTGGCGCTTCCGCCGCCCAAGGCGAGCGCCTTCTTGGCCTCGGCGAGCTCGCGCTCGAGCCGGCGGCGCTCCTCGATCAGGGTGGCGACCCGGGCCGGGACCTCGTCGGGCGAGGCCTTGAGCGTCGCGGCGGCTTCGCGCAGTCGGTTGTCGCGGTCGAGCAGCCAGCGGCGCGCGGCCTCGCCGGTCAGCGCCTCGATGCGGCGCACGCCCGAGCTGACCGCGCTTTCGGAGACGATCTTGAACAGCTGGATGTCACCGAGAGCGCTGACATGGGTGCCGCCGCACAGCTCGACCGAATAACTTCCCTCGTCGCGAGTGCCCATGCTGAGCACCCGGACCTCGTCGCCATATTTCTCGCCGAACAAAGCGACGGCGCCGGCCTCGATGGCGTCGGCATGGCTCATCAGCCGCGTGGTGACCTGCTGGTTCTCGCGGATGTGGGCGTTCACCTCGGCCTCGATCGCTTCGATATCTTCGGCGGTGAGCGCCTTGGGATGCGAGAAGTCGAAGCGGAAGCGGTCGGGCGCGACGAGGCTGCCCTTCTGGGTGACGTGGCCGCCGAGCCGATGGCGGAGCGCGGCGTGGACGAGGTGGGTCGCCGAATGGTTGGCGCGGATTCGGTTGCGGCGATCGGAGTCGACAACGAGCTTGACCGCGTCGCCGACCTTCACGCTGCCCGCCTTCACCGTCGCATGGTGGGCGTGAAGCCGCCCGAGCGGCTTCGACGTGTCGGCAATTTCGGCCTCGAAGCCGCTGTCATTGCAAATCTTTCCGGCGTCGCCCATCTGGCCGCCGCTCTCGCCGTAGAAAGGCGTCTGGTTGGTCAGCAGGATGACCTCGTCACCCGCATTCGCGATCTCGACGCGAGCGCCGTCCTTGACGATAGCGGTGATGACGCCCTCGCCTTCGGTGCCGGCATAGCCGGTGAACTCGGTCGAGCCATGGTCCTCGGCGATATCGAACCAGACGTCCTCGGACGCCTTCGCGCCCGAGCCCTTCCAGGCGGCGCGGGCCTGCGCTTTCTGCTCGGCCATGGCGGAGTCGAAGCCGGCGCGGTCGACCTGCAGGCCCTGGGCGCGGAGCGCGTCCTCGGTGAGGTCGTAGGGGAAGCCGTAAGTGTCGTAGAGCTTGAACGCGACGGCGCCGGGAAGCGTGTCGCCCTGCTTCATCCCGCCCGTCGCCTCGTCGAGCAGCTTGAGGCCGTTGGCGAGAGTCTGGCGGAAGCGGGTCTCCTCCGACAGCAGGGTCTCGACGATCAGCGGCTGGGCGCGGACCAGCTCGGGATAGGCGCCGCCCATCTCGGAGACGAGCTCCGGCACCAGCCGGTGCATCAGCGGCTCGGCGGCGCCGAGCAGATGGGCATGGCGCATCGCGCGGCGCATGATCCGGCGAAGCACATAGCCCCTGCCCTCATTGGCCGGCAGCACCCCGTCGGCGATCAGGAAGCCCGACGCGCGCAGGTGATCGGCGATGACCCGGTGGCTCGCCTTGCCGGGGCCGGCGGGGTCGCTCTTGGTCAGCTCGGACGACGCCGCGATCAGCGCCTTGAACGTGTCGGTGTCGTAATTGTCGTGGACGCCCTGCAGCACCGCGGCGATGCGCTCCAGGCCCATGCCCGTGTCGATCGACGGCTTGGGAAGGTCGCGGACGATCTCGTTGTCCTCCTGCTCAAATTGCATGAACACGAGGTTCCAGATCTCGACGAAGCGGTCGCCGTCCTCGTCCGGGCTCCCGGGAGGGCCGCCGGGGATATGCTCGCCATGATCGTAGAAGATCTCCGAGCAGGGCCCGCACGGGCCGTTGTCGCCCATCGCCCAGAAATTGTCCTTGGTGGGAATGCGGATGATCCGGCTCTCGGGCAGGCCGGCGATCCTCTTCCACAGCTCGAAGGCGTCGTCGTCGGTGTGATAGACGGTGGCGGTCAGCTTCTCAGGCGGGATTCCCCACTCTTTGGTCAGCAGGTCCCAGGCAAGGGTGATCGCGCGCTCCTTGAAATAGTCGCCGAAGGAGAAATTCCCCAGCATCTCGAAGAAGGTGTGGTGGCGCGCGGTGTAGCCGACATTGTCGAGGTCGTTGTGCTTGCCGCCGGCGCGAACGCATTTCTGGCTCGATGTGGCGGTGCTGTAGGGGCGCGTCTCGAGGCCGGTGAAGACGTTCTTGAACGGCACCATACCGGCGTTGACGAACATCAGCGTGGGATCGTTCTGCGGCACCAGCGGCGCCGAGGGCACGATCTGGTGCCCCTCACGGCCGAAATGGTCGAGGAAGGAGCGGCGGATATCGTTCGTCGAACTCATATGGTTGACTTAGGCGCGGCGGGGTGAGCGGGCAAGCGGCTGGCCGCCTCTTGAGCCGGCGCCGCGCCAGGCTACAATCGGCGGCCAATCACCAGGGTCAAACGAGGATCGCGATGCTCCGTTTCGCCGTGACTGCCGCCTTGGCCGCCTTTCTGGCCGTTCCAGCCGCGGCGCAACCCGCCCAGCAGCCGGCGCAGCAGCCGGCGCCGCGGCCGCCGGTTCGCACCGACCTGCCGGCCAACGTGCGAGTCTTCGACGTCCCGCCGGGCAGCCGTCCGCACGACGTCGCGCCCGGGCCGAACGGCCTCGTCTGGTATACCGGGCAGCGGCGCGGAACGCTCGGGATCCTCGACCCCCGCAGCGGAGAGGTGCGCGAAGTGCCGCTGGGAGAAGGCTCCGCTCCGCACGGCGTCATCCAGGGACCGGACGGCCATGCCTGGATCACCGACGGCGGCCTCAATGCGATCGTTCGGGTCAACGCCCAGACCGACGAGGTCACCACCTGGCGCCTCCCCGCCGAATTCCCCAATGCCAATCTCAACACCGCCGCCTTCGACCGGGACGGCGTGATCTGGTTCACCGGCCAGACCGGAGTCTATGGCCGGCTCGACCCGCGCACCGGCGCGATGCGAGTGTGGAACGCCCCGCAAGGGCGCGGCCCTTATGGCATTACGGCGACTCCGGACGGCGAAATCTATTATGTGAGCCTCGCCGGCAGCCATCTCGCCCATGTCGACCGGGCGACGGGCGACGCGCGCGTGATCGAGCTGCCGACCGCCGACCAGGGCGCGCGCCGGGTGTGGGCCGACAGCAGCGGCCATCTGTGGATCTCGGAATGGAATGGCGGCCAGCTCACCCGTTACGATCCGCGCACCGGGCAGTGGCGCAGCTGGCGGCCGGAAGGCGAGCGGCCGCGCGTCTACGCGGTCTATGTCGATCCGCGCGACCAGGTGTGGATCAGTGATTTCGCCGCCAACGCCACCCTCGCCTTCGACCCCGCCACCGAGCGGTGGACCAGCTATCCCGGCAGCGGGCCCAACGCCAATGTCCGCCAGATTCTGGGGACGCGCGATGCGGTGTACCTGCCGGAATCCGGCCTCGACCGGATCATGGTCGTCGACCTGACTCGGCCGCCATCGTGAAGCTGGCGCTGGCGTCCGCGGCTGCGCTGGTCGCCGTCGGCGCCGCGACCTTGCCCGAGGGCGATCCCGAGCGCGGCGAACGCGCCTATATGAAATGCTATGGCTGCCACAGCCTCGAGCCGGGGCAGAGCGCCAACGGGCCGTCGCTTCACGGCATCGTCGGAAAGGCCATCGCGAGCGACCCCGACTACCCCTATTCCGAGGCGCTGCGGACGCTGGCGCGGCGCGAGTCGCTCTGGACCCCCGAGCTGCTCGACCGCTTCGTCGCCGATCCGGAAGGCGTCGCTCCGGGCACCGACATGGGCTTCTTCGTCAGCACCGATGTCCAGGAGCGGGCCGACCTGATCGCCTATCTCGGTCAATCGGGCGATTAGGCACTTGCGCTTTCGTGGCGACAGGTAGAGCCTGATCGCTTCGGTTTGAGAGGCGCTGCCGCGTCTTCTTCGCGGATCGCGCACAGCGGACGGAGGAGACGATCATGCCCGACAGACAGGCAGCTACAAGAGCGGTGGCGCTCGTCGGGCCTGGCGGGGCTGGCAAGACCAGCCTTGCCGAGGCCCTTCTTTTTGCCAGCGGCGCGATCGACCGGCAGGGCAGCGTCGATGCCAAGACCAGCGTCGGCGATTCGAGCGCGGAGGCGCGGGCGCGCGGCGGCTCGACCGAGCTGAACCTGATGCGCTTCGACTATCTCGGCGACAGCTTCGTCATCGCCGACTGCCCCGGATCGCCCGGCTTCTCCGCCGACGGCGCCCGCGGCGTGGCGGCCTGCGATCTCGCCATCCTGGTGATCGATCCGGAGCCGGAGCGCGCCCATCTCGCCGAGCCTGCGCTTCGGAAGCTCGAAGCGCTCGGCGTGCCTCACATGATCTTCGTCAACAAGATCGACCAGGCGCGCGGCTCGATCCAGGCCTTGCTCGAGGCGCTTCAGCCGATGAGCGCCTCGCCGCTGATCGCCCGGCAGATACCGATCCGCGACGGCGAGAAGATCACGGGCTTCGTCGACCTGGCGCTCGAGCGCGCCTTTCACTACCGCGCCGGCCAGCCGTCCGAGCAGGGCGCCATTCCCGACGACCTCAAGGAGCGCGAGAAATCGGCACGCTTCCACATGCTCGAACAGCTCGCCGATCATGACGACGCGCTGATGGAAGCCTTGCTGATGGACGAGGAGCCGGACCCCAAGACGGTCTATGCCGACCTCGCCAACGAGACCGGCCGCGGCCTCGGCGTGCCGCTGCTGTTCGGATCGGCGCTCAAGGGCTTCGGCGTTCGCCGCCTGCTCAAGGCGCTCCGCCACGAGGCGCCGGGACCGGAGGCAACCGCCGAGCGGCTGCTCGCCGAGAAGCAGTGCGCCTTCGTCTTCAAGACCAGCCATGGCGGGGCGATGGGCCGCCTCGCCCTCGCCCGCATCTTCGGCGGCAGCCTCAAGGAAGGTGCCGAGCTCGCCACCGCGGACGGCGAGCCGGTGCGGATCGGCACGATCTTCCAGGTCCAGGGCGAAAAGGTGGTGAAGGCCGCCGAGGGGCGCATGGGCGACATCGTCGCCATCGCCAAGCTGGAAGGAGTCGCGGCCGGGGACTGGATCGGCAGCGGCGATTTGCCGCCGCCGCCGGAGATCGAGCTCGACACGTCCAACTATGCCGTCGCCATCGCGACCAAGGAGCGCAAGGACGACGTCCGCCTGTCGACCGCGCTTCACAAATTGGTCGAGGAGGACCCGGCCCTGTCGTGGGAGCAGGACGAGGCGGTGCACGAGACCCGCCTCAGGGGCGTCAGCGACGAGCATATCCGGGTGACGATCGACCGGCTCAAGAACCGCTACGGAGTCGCGGTGACGTCACGGCAGCCGCAGGTCGGCTACCGCGAATCCATTCGCAAGAGCGTCACCCAGCGCGGCCGCCACAAGAAGCAGTCGGGCGGCCACGGCCAGTTCGGCGACGTCGTCATCGAGGTTCGTCCGCTGCCGCGCGGCGACGGCTTCCAGTTCAACGAGAAGATCAGCGGCGGCGTGGTGCCGAAGCAATGGTTCCCCGCGGTCGAGGCGGGAATCCGCGATGCCATGGTGAAGGGGCCGCTGGGCTTCCCGGTCGTCGACGTCGCGGTGACCCTGGTGGACGGATCCTATCACAGCGTCGATTCGTCGGAGATCGCCTTCCGCACCGCAGGCCGGATGGCGATGAGCGAGGCGCTTGCCGCCGCCTCGCCGCACCTGCTCGAGCCGGTACGGCGGGTGACGATCCTGACCCCTGGCAGCGCGGCGTCGAAAGTCACCTCGGCGGTCGCCAGCCGGCGCGGGCAGATGCTCGGAATGGAGCCGCGCGAGGGCTGGTCGCGCTGGGACCGGATCGAGGCTCTGATTCCCGAGGCCGAGATGCAGGGGCTCGACGCCGAGCTTCGCTCGTTGAGCCAGGGACTGGCGAGCTACGAATCCGAGTTCGACCATCTCGCCGAACTGAACGGCCACCTCGCCGACAAGGTCGTCCACAAGGAGCTCGAGCCGGCCTGACCTAATTCCTCCCTGTGAGCCAACGGCTCACGGGGAGGGGGACCATCGCCGAGAGGCGATGGTGGAGGGGTAGCAGAAATCAGCGGAGCTACCTCTCCACCATCCGCTGCGCGGACGGTCCCCCTCCCCGCCGCTTCGCGGCAGGGAGGAATTCCTAAGGCGTGACCCGTTCGACCGGCGCTTCAATGCCGGCTGGCGGAGCGACGACCTCCTCCTTCGGCTCGCCCGCCGAGATGACCTGAGCCGCGACGAGGTCGCCGATCACGTTCAAGGTGGTGCGGCACATGTCGAGGAAGCGGTCGACTCCAAGCACCAGGGCGATCGCGGCCGGATCGATTCCGACCATCGCGAGGATCAATGCGACGACCGGAAGCGACCCCGCGGGGACGCCCGCCGTGCCGATCCCGCCGAGGATGCAGACCAGCATCACCATGATCTGCTGCCAAAGGGTCAGCTCGATTCCGAAGAACTGCGCGAGGAAGATCACCGTGACGCCCTCGAACATGGCGGTGCCGTTCTGGTTGGCGGTGGCGCCGACGGTGAGCACGAACCGCGCGACCCGGCGCGGCAGGCCGAGCTTCTCCTCCGCGACGCGAAGCGCGGTCGGCAGGGTCGCGTTGGACGAGGCCGTCGAAAAGGCCATCACCGTCGCTTCCTGGGTCTCGCGGAAGAAGGCGATCGGATTCTTGCGGCCCAGCGTCGCCAGCAAGGCCGGAAAGACGACGAACATCTGGATCCCGAGCGCGAGCAGGACCACCCCGACATAGGCGGACAGCCGCACGAGCAGGTCCCAGCCGAACACAGCGGCGAGGTTGAACATGAAGCAGGCGATGGCGATCGGTGCGAGCTTGATGACGATGAGGATCAGCTTCATCGTCACGTCGAACAGGCCTTCGAACCCGTTCTGGAGCAGTCTCGCGTTGGGCGTGTCGGTGAGCAGCAGGCCGATTCCGAAGAACAAGGCGAAGATCATCACCGAGATGATCGCCGCGTTGCTGCCCATCGCGTCGACGATGTTGTTGGGGATGATGTTGATGAAGGCATCGATCCCGCTCGGCTGCTCCGAGCCGGTGCGGACGATCTGGGTCGCGCGCTCGCCGGACTCGGCCAGCATCGCCTGAGCCGCCGCGCGGTCGACGCCCGCGCCGGGCTCGAGCAGGTTGACGACGATCAGGCTGACCGCGACCGCGATCGACGAGACGATGACCGTATAAGCGAGCGTTCGCAGACCCACGCGCTTCAACGAGCGGATCTCGCCCATCTCCGAAATTCCGACGACCAGCGCCGAGAATACCAGCGGGATCACGAGCATGAAGATGAGGCGAAGGAAGATCTGGCCGATCGGATTGGTGACATAGGTGGTGACCGCGTCCACCCAGGCCGCGTCGCGTGCCCCGGCATAAACGATCAGCCCTGCGCCGAGCCCGACCAGAAAGCCGATCAGCATCTGCATCTGCAGCGAGATGCCGCCCTTCGTCTTCACCGCCTCGGCCACGTAATTCCCCTTGGTTCTTGTTGCGGCGGATGCGTCCACCTTTGCCGCCATTTGTCAACGTCGGGCCGGTCCTGCTAGACCCAAGTCGATGGCCGACGTCTTCCTCTCCTACGCCCGCCCGGACCAGGGGCGCGCGGCGACGGTCGCCGACGGCATCGAGGCGAGCGGCCGAAGCTTGTGGTGGGACCGGAGGCTCGCATCTGGCGACGATTACGGACTGGTGATCGAGCGCGAGATCGACGCGGCGCGCTGCGTCGTCGTCGCCTGGTCGAAAGCGGCGCGCGAGTCGCTGTGGGTGCGCGCGGAGGCCAATGCCGCGCTCGACTCCGGCAAGCTCGTGCAATTGAATTTCGACGGCGCGCGGCTGCCCTTGCCGTTCACGATGATCAACTTCCTCGACTTCCAAGCGTGGGGCGGGACCCGCGAGCAGGCGCCGTGGCCGGAGCTGCAGAGCCGAGTCGACGCCCGCATCCGCGGTGAGTCCGCGCCGCAGGCGCAGCCCGCGATCGAGTCGGGCGGGATCGAGATCGTCCAGCGGACGGAGGACCGGCTGCAGGGGTTCGGCCGCGCCGCCATTGTCGGCTGGGCGGGGCTGGCCGCGACCCTTCTCATCGGATTGTGCGTTCTGCTCGCGGTCCGCAACCTGCTCAGCGCCGCCGCGCTCGGCCTGATCAGCGTTGTCGCGCTGGCGGTGTCGCTGGCCCTGCTCGCTATTTCCGCCTTCGTGCTGGGCCGAACCATCCAGGCGAGCCGGCGATGAGCGGAGGACGCCTCGCCGCCTTCGTGTCCGCCGCGCGCTCGCTGCTGGTCGTTCAGCTGGTGGCGGCCCTGCTCGCTGTGGGCGTGACCGGCTGGGCCTTCTTCGAGGTGCGCGGACTGGTCGCCGAGCGCGAGCAGCTGCGCGCACGCGTCGCCGAGCTGGAGGCGCAGGCCGCGCAGCCGCAGCAGCCGGTCATGCCGGTGCCGCTCGGGCCCGACCCGGCGTTCAACCAGATCCTGCCGCCCGACATGCTGGCGCCGCCGGAAATCAACCAGACGATGCCGGTGCCGGTGCCGGAGACCGGCAATGTGACGACCCCGGTGACTCCGGGAACCACCGCGCCCGGCAACAGCGCGACTCCGCAGGAGCCGGGCCGCTGGAACCAGCAACAGCCGACGACTCGGCCGCAGCTCGATTGCGACGGCGTCGACCGCGGGCGCCCGGGCTGCCGTCCGATTCCGGAACGGCCGCCCATCCAGCGGCTTCCCGACCGCCTCACTCCGCGCGGCGAGCCCCTCGCTCCGCAACAACAGCCGCAGAGCACGCCCCCGCGCGAGGATTGAACGCGCCTCAGGCGTAAGCGTAGGGGCCGCCCCTGGCGAGCGCGGCCTGATAGGCAGGACGAGCGTGGATTCGCTCCAGCCATTCGATCAGCGCCGGTCGCCGCGAGTCGAGGCCGGCGCGGCTGCGCGCCGCTTCCAGAGGGAAGCTCATCATGATGTCGGCGGCGCTGAGCTCGTCGCCGGCGAACCAGGGCCGCTCCTGAAGCTCCGCTTCGAGCCAATCGAGATGCGGCTCGATCATCGGCCGGAACTTCTTCTGCGCGGTCTTGCCGACGATGGGCACTCGGCCGAGCACCAAGGTGGTGAACAGCAGCGGCATCAGCGAGCCTTCGGCATAATGGAGGAAGTGGCGGTAGCGAAGCACCGCGTCGCGATTGGCTGGCGGGCCGAGCCGCCCTTCCCCTTTCTCGACGAGATATTCGACGATCGCCCCGGTTTCCGCGAGGATTCGGCCCTGGTCCTCGAGGATCGGCGACTTGCCGAGCGGATGAACCGCGCGCAGCTCCGGCGGCGCCAGCATCGTCCTCGGATCGCGGGCGTAGCGGCGTATCTCGTAAGCAAGACCGAGTTCCTCCAGCATCCACAGCACGCGCTGCGAGCGGCTGTTCTCGAGGTGATGGACGACGATCATGGCGCTCCCCGGCTGATGGCGAAACAAGACGGAACTTGTCTTGGACCGCTGCGTCAACCAAGGCCCCTGCCATGCAACACGCCCGGCGACCAGAGACGATGACGAGCGGCGCCGCCGCGGCGGACGCGCGCGACTGGCGCGGACCGGGCATGGCCGAGTTCGTCGCGCTGATGGCGGCGCTGATGGCGTCGAACGCGCTCGCCATCGACTCGATGCTTCCGGCCCTGCCCGCGATCGGCGACGCGCTCGGAGTCGGCGAGGACAATCGCCGCCAGCTCGTCATCACCGTCTATCTGCTCGGCTTCGGCATCGCCCAGCTCGCCTACGGGCCGCTGTCGGACCGCTTCGGGCGCAAATGGCTGATGGTCGGAGCGCTCGCATTTTACGGGATATTCGGGCTTCTCGCCGGGCTTGCCTCGAGCTTCGAGCTGCTGCTCGGCGCGCGCTTCCTGCAGGGCGTGGCGGCGGCGGCGACTCGCGTGCTGGTCATTTCGGTGGTGCGCGATCGCTACCAGGGCTCCGGAATGGCGCGGATCATGTCGATCACGATGATCGTGTTCATGATCGTGCCGGTGCTTGCTCCGACTTTCGGCCAAGGCATCCTCGCGGTCGCGACGTGGCGGCACATCTTCATCATATTGGGCGTCTACGGCGCGGTGCTCGCCTTGTGGCTGGTGCTTCGCCTGCCCGAGACCCTGGCGCCGGAGAACAAGCGGCCGCTCTCGGTTCGAAGCATCGGCGAGGCGGTGTGGACGACGGTTCGGATCCGCCAGTCGATCGGCAACACGGTCGCGCAGACGTTGATGATGGGCGCGCTGTTTGCCTTCATCAACTCGATCCAGCAGATCGTGTTCGACGTGTTCTCGTGTCCCGAGCTGATCGGCCTCGTCTTCGCCTGCATCGCCGGACCGATGACCTTGAGCTCCTACGCGAATTCCCGGCTGGTGATGCGGCTTGGCGCTCGCAAGCTGCTGCTCACCGCCTTGTCCTGCTTTACCGCGGTCGCGCTCGGCCATCTCCTCTTCGCCGCGACAATGGGCGAGGAATTGTGGATCTTCGTCACCTTCCAGGCGGCGACCATGGCCTATTTCGGGATGATCGGCGCCAATGCCGGCGCCCTGGCGATGGAGCCGCTCGGCCATGTCGCGGGCACGGCATCGTCGGTACAGGGCGCGATCACGACGATGGGCGGAGCGACGATCGGCTACGTCATCGGCCAGAATTTCAACGGCAGCACGATCCCGTTCCTGATCGGCTTCGCCTCGTGCGGCACGCTCGCTCTGGCGGTCGCCTTCTGGGCCAACCGCCTGCCGTGCCGCGATTCGCACGATGAGGCCGAGATCGACGTTCAGGAAGTGACCACTCGCCCGGTCTGAGCCAGACATGAAAAGAGGGGCGCCGGCCACGCGCCCCTACTCGTCATGCCGGACTTGATCCGGCATCCACCTATCTTGGAGTCGGACCCTTATCGCTCGTCGCGGGGATCGGGCGGGATGGTGGAAGACAGCAACGAGGGCGCCAAGCAACGCCACAAAGGTTGCGATCCACAATCCGTCGTCGTCGCCGTATCGCCATCAAAGAACACAGAACCCAATGCAGGCGCTAATCGGCGCCAGCATCAGGACGGTCCATGTTCCGGCTTGATCCCCCATCGGCCCACCGAAAAGGAAGGTGGACCCCGGATCAAGTCCGGGGTGACGCCTTGATCCTTACGCCTCGTCGTCGGCGCCGCCGGTCATCAGCGCTTCGCTGACCTCGCCGGTGCGGCCGCGGATCGCCTGCTCGATCTTGGCGAACAGGTCGGGATTGTCGGTTAGGAACTGCTTGGCGTTCTCGCGGCCCTGGCCGATCCGAACCGAATCGTGGCTGAACCAGGAGCCGCTCTTCTCGACGATCCCGGCCTTCACGCCGAGGTCGAGCACTTCCCCGACCTTGGACACGCCCTGGCCGTACATGATGTCGAACTCGACCTGCTTGAACGGCGGCGCCAGCTTGTTCTTGACGACCTTCACCCGGGTGGTGTTGCCGACGATGTCGTCGCGGTCCTTGATCTGGCCGGTGCGGCGGATGTCGAGGCGAACCGAGGCGTAGAATTTCAGAGCGTTGCCGCCGGTCGTCGTCTCCGGATTGCCGTACATGACTCCGATCTTCATCCGCAGCTGGTTGATGAAGATCACCAGGCATTTGGACTTGGAGATCGAGCCGGTGAGCTTGCGCAGCGACTGGCTCATCAGGCGCGCCTGGAGGCCGACATGGCTGTCGCCCATCTCGCCCTCGATCTCGGCCCGCGGAACCAGCGCCGCGACCGAGTCGACGATCAGGATGTCGATCGCGTTGGAGCGAACCAGGGTGTCGACGATCTCGAGCGCCTGCTCGCCGGTGTCGGGCTGCGACACGATGAGGTTGTCGACGTCCACTCCCAATTTCTTGGCATAGACCGGGTCGAGCGCATGCTCGGCGTCGACGAAGGCCGCGGTGCCACCGGCCTTCTGCG
The DNA here is from genome assembly GCA_023417515.1 of Pseudomonadota bacterium. Taxonomy (GTDB): domain Bacteria; phylum Pseudomonadota; class Alphaproteobacteria; order Sphingomonadales; family Sphingomonadaceae; genus Allosphingosinicella. The sequence goes on from JAEZFL010000111.1 coordinate 19,691, forward strand.
CCTCGGCGACCGCGTGCAGAGCCAAGGTGGTCTTGCCCGAGCTCTCCGGACCGTAAATCTCGACGACACGCCCGCGCGGCAGGCCGCCGATTCCGAGCGCGATGTCGAGGCCGAGCGAGCCGGTCGAAATCGTCTCGATGTCGATGGCCTCTTTCGAGCCCAAGCGCATCGCGCTGCCTTTGCCGAACGCGCGGTCGATCTGCGCCAGCGCTGCTTCGAGAGCCTTCTGCCTGTCCACGTTGAGGGGGGATCCTTCGGAAACGACTTTGAGTGCTGCCGCCATGGCCTGTTCCTCCCGTTAGAGCGTCGCCTTCGCGCGATCAATGAGAGCTTCCGTACCGCATCTGTTCCATAGGAACAAGTAGGAAACAGATAGGAAGAACAAAAAAAGGTCGCCACGAAAGTGCGACGATCTGTGGAACGTCCGCCGCGCCTCGTCCGCTAAGCGCCCAAGCCAGCGACACGAGCGAATTGCAGCATCGACGGGCCTCGGCCCCGACCCCGGACTATGACGCCGCCGCGCGCCGGCTGATGGGCGACGCGGCCTTTGCGAGCATCGTCGGAACGCTGAACAGCGGAGTCGTCCTCGTCGCCTTCGCCGTCTATCTGGGGGCCAGCTCGACGCTGATCGGAATCCTCGCCGCCCTGCCCTTCCTCACCCAGCTGCTCCAGGTGCCGGCGGTGCCTCAGCGGCTGGCAGCTCTTCTTCCTGATCTCCGCCCTGATCGGTCTCTATGCGCTTCATCGCCTCTCGGCAGTCGAGGAGCATGGCGCCATCCCGCGCAAGGAAATGATGCAGCACGTGCTCAACCAGGCCCGCCGCGGAGTCCGCAACGCCTCGCCGGTCGCGGGGCTGCGCGCCGCCGTCGCCTTCCCGGCCGGCGCCCTGATGCAGGCGCGGCGTTCGAAGGCGAACGGCTAGGGCCTTGGGCCCCTCACCGCCTCGAGCGCGGCGCGCATCGCCTCCTCGATGCCCGGCTGGGCGAGGATGTCGTTGTGAGCCGCGCTCGGGAAGACTCGGTCGTAGACGAGGTTGGGAATTGCCGCCCTCAGGACATCGGTCCGCGCGGGCCGGATGAGCGTGTCGCGCCCGGCGGCGATGATCGCGACCGGGACGTGGACGTCCTCGAGCGCCTCGACCGAGCTCATCTCGTGCCTGAACAGAAGCGAGACCGGCAGCCAGGCGTAGGATTCCCGAGCCATCGCACCAAGGGAATCGAACGGCGTGATGAGGATGAGGCCGGCGAGCGGTCGCTGCTTCGCCAGCTGCGCGGCGACGCCGCTGCCGAGGCTGATGCCGATCGCGACGACTCGCTGCGGGCTGTAGCGCTCGACGAGCAGGTCGTGGATTGCCGGCGCGTCCTCGATCAGCGCCGCGGAGCTCGGCGTCCCCGTGCTCGGCGCATAGCCGCGATAGTGAAAGGCCGCGACCGGGTGCTCCGGATAGACGGTGGCGAGATGCTCGGCCAGCGCCTGCGCGTTCGAGGCATTGCCGGAGAAGAGCAGAAGCAGGGAGCCGTCGCCGCCCTGCCGGAGCGCCGGGATGTAGAGGCCTTCGAGGCGGTCGCCGCCGGGGCGGTCGAGGGTCAGGCGCTCGACGCCGGGAGCGACCGGGCCGGCCGCAGGAACCGCCCAGTTCGGGAAGATGAGCCGGGTCTGGCTGACATAAGCGGCCGCGGCCGCGATCAGGTAGAAGCCGAAGGGGATGAGCAGGAAGGCGGCCATGAGTCTCGATCGGCGCGCCAACGCCTAGCGGGCGATCGCCTCCTCGATCGCCGGCTCGATCGAATCGATCGTGTAGGGCTTGGTGAGGGTCGGCGCGTCGGCATGCGCGGCGGGCGGCGGCTCGACATGGCCGCCGGTGGCGACGACGAAGGGCTTGCCGGCCTCGGCGAGCTTGTCGGCGACCGGCCACACGCTCTCGCCGTCCTTGAGCTGGACGTCGATGATCGCGACGTCGAAGCCGCCGCGCTCGACATGGGAGAGCGCCTCGGTCACCGAATCGCAGCTGGCGACGACCGTGTGGCCGAGCGAATCGAGGAAATCCTCGAGCATCATCGCGATCAGGGGCTCGTCCTCGACGATGAGGATGCTACGCGTTTCACTCATGTCTTCGTGGGTTAGCGCCTGTTCAGGAAAGGAAAAGACCTATTTGGCGCGAAGCGCGTCGCGCACCGTCTCGGCGAGCTGCTGGACCGAGAAGGGCTTGGCCAGGAAAGCGACATTGTCGATGTCGATCGACTTGCGCAGCTGCTCCTCGGCATAGCCGGAGATGAACAGGATCGGCAGGTCGGGATGGGTCTCGCGGGCGTGGCGGACCGTGGTCGGGCCGTCCATCGTCGGCATGACCACGTCGGAGACCATCAGGTCGACCTGTCCTTCGCGGCGGAGGATCTCGAGCGCCTCCTCGCCGCTTTCCGCGCACAGCACGGTATAGCCATGGCGGGTGAGCGCGCGCTCGGCGACCGCTCGGACGACGGCCTCGTCCTCGACGAGGAGGATGGTGCCGCTGCCCCACCAGTCGCCGTTCTGGACTTCCTTGGCGAGCTTCGGCTTGGGCGCTTCCTCGGTCGCCGCGGCCTGGTGGACCGGAAGGTAGATGGTGAAGCTCGTCCCCTCGCCGACCTGGCTGTCGGCGAAGATGAAGCCGCCCGACTGCTTGACGATCCCGTAGACGGTCGAGAGACCGAGCCCGGTCCCCTTGCCCACTTCCTTGGTGGTGAAGAAGGGCTCGAAGATCTTCGAGATGAGATGCGGCGGAACGCCGGTGCCGGTGTCGGTGACGCGCAGCGCGGTATAGTCGCCGATCGGCAGGATGTCGGTGCCCATGCGGCGCACGTCGTCCGCCGAGACCGCGAAGGTCTCGATGCTGAGCGTGCCGACGCCCTCGCCCTTCGACTGCATCGCGTCGCGGGCGTTGACCGCGAGGTTGACGATGACCTGCTCGAGCTGGCCCGGATCGGCGCGGATGGCGCCGAGGTTGCGGCCGTGCTTGACCTGCAGCTTGACGGTCTCGCCGAGCAGCCGGTTGAGCAGGTGCGACACCTCCGACACCGCGTCGGGAAGCTGGAGCACTTGCGGGCGCAACGTCTGCTGGCGCGAGAAGGCGAGCAGCTGGCGGGTGAGGTTGGCCGCGCGGTTGGAGTTGCTTCGGATCTGGTGGATGTCGTCATAGTCCGGGTCGCCCGGCAGGTGACGCATCAGCATCAGGTCGCAGGTACCGAGAATCGCGGTCAGGATATTGTTGAAGTCGTGGGCGACTCCGCCGGCGAGCTGGCCGACCGCCTGCATCTTGGTCGCCTGGGCGATCTCGCGCTTGAGCCGGGCCTCCTCGCTATTGTCCTTGAGGCTCAGGAGCACGGCGGCGTTGCCGAGCCCGCGCGCCCCGGCGACCGTCAGCGCGACCGGCTCCTCCGGGTTCGAGCGCAGCCGCACGGCGAGGTCGCCGGTGACTCCGCGGCCGCGCGCATAGCGGTGGACGAAGTCGGAGACGGCGCCCTTGTCCTCCTCGACGACGAGGTCGCCCGGCCAGGCGACGCCCTCCTGCGGGCCAAGCCCCGCCGCCTTGCGGAAAGCGCGGTTGAGGAAGGTGAAGCGCCCGTCCATGTCCGCCAGCGCGAGGCCGAGCGGGATATGCTCGAGCAGCACATGCACCCCCTCCTCGCCGCCCGCCCCGGAAAAACCGAGCTCGTCGAGCATCAGGAAGATGGCTAGGCCGCCCTCGTCGTCCTCGACCGGCACCCGAATGATGCGCAGCGGGGTCGCGCCGCGGCCCTCGATGGTGAAATGGAACTGGCCGCTGGACGAGGCTGAGAGGAACTGGACGAGCTGGGCTCCGCTCACGTCCTCGTCGGTCTCGCCGGTCGCTCGGACCGCGAAGACCTGGTTGGCGGCGAGGATCGTGCCGCCGGGATCGGCGAGGACGGCCATGATGCCCGCTTCGCCCAGACGTCCGCCGGCACTGCCCGACACCATCCGCTTCGCCTCGGCGGCGAGGTCGACGTCCTCGGCGCGCTCGAACCGCCACACGAGATGGCCCGCGGCTGCGCCCGCCAGCCGCACCTCGACTCGAATCGGCGCGCCGGCGAGGGTCATCGGGGGAAGCACCGCGCTTCCCTCGGTCCGGGCAAGCGCGGCGGCGGCGTGCAGCCGGCGCGGGTCGTCGACGCCCTCGGCCAGCTCGCCGATGCTCGCCGGAGCGCCGAACCAGCGGCCGAAACTGTCGTTGGACGCGAACAGCTCGAGGTCGGATGCCGACGTGATCGCCAGCGCGGCGACTCCGCCGGCGCCGTCGAGCACGACTCGCAGCAAATTGGGATCGAGCGCCTCGGGCTCCTCGTCGGCCGCGACCGCTTCGCCGCGGCCGCCGGTCCCGACCAGCAGCGCGAGAATGCCGCCGGTGGCGATCGTTCCGCCGAGGAACGCCGCGGCGAACATAGGATCGCGCACCGCCCACAACAGGATCGCGCTGGAAACGAGCGCGGCGGCGACGAACAGGGCCAGGGACGGACCGGTCCGTGCCTTGTTGATTCCGAATCCCCTGTCCGCCGCTGCGCTCGCCATTCCCTACCAGATGCGCACGCGGCGCTCCGGCGCAAGATAAAGTGACGCCGTCGGCGCCGGATTGTAGGCGCGGTACCAGGGATCGAGGTTGCGGACGACGGCGACCCGCTGCTCCGAGGGCGAGTGCGGATCGGTCACGAGCCGCTGGAGCAGGTTTGCCTCGCGATATTTGCGGCGCCAGATCTGCGCCCATCCCAGGTAGAAGCGCTGGTCGCCGGTGAAGCCGTCGATGACCGGCGCCTCGCGGCCGCCCAGCGACGCGTGATAGGCGTCATAGGCGACGGTGAGGCCGGCAAGGTCGGCGATATTCTCGCCCAGCGTCAGCTGTCCGTTGATCCGGCGCCCGGGCAGCGGCTCATACTGGTTGTACTGCTCCACCAGCTGAGCGGTCAGGGCGTTGAAGCGCTCGCGGTCCTGCGGAGTCCACCATTCGCGAAGCGCTCCGGTCTGGTCGTAGCGGCTACCCTGGTCGTCGAAATGGTGGCTGATCTCGTGGCCGATGACGGCGGCGATCCCGCCATAGTTGATCGCCGGGTCGGCATGCGGATCGAAGAAGGGCGGCTGAAGGATCGCCGCCGGGAACACGATCTCGTTCCACGTCGGGTTGGCATAGGCGTTGACCGTCATCGGGGTCATGAACCACTCGGAGCGGTCGACCGGGCGGCCGAGCTTGGCGAGCTGCCGGCGATATTCGAACTCGGTCGCGTTGCGGATATTCTGGATGAGATTGTCGCGGCTGATCTCGACGCTCGAATAATCCAGCCAGCGGTCCGGATAGCCGATCTTCGGAGTGAAGGCGGCGAGCTTGGCGCGGGCACGATCGCGGGTCTCCGGCGACATCCAGCTCAGCGAGGCCAGGCGCCGGTCCATCGCCGCGATGACGTTGCGGACCAGCTCATCCGCCTGCGCCTTGGCCTCCGGCGGGAAGTGGCGATCGACGTAGATCCGGCTGACGTCGTCGGGGACGAGACCGGTGACGAGGCCGACGCCGCGCTTCCAGCGGTCCTCGTTCTGCGGCGTGCCGTTGAGCACGGTCCCGCGGAAGGCGAAATTGGCGTCGACGAAAGCGCTGCTGAGATAGGGCGCGGCGCCGTCGAGCAGGCGCACCAGGAGCATGTCGCGAAGCACCGGAACCGGCGCCTGACCGACCGCCCGGGCGATTCCGGTGAAGGCGCTCGGCTGCGAGACGAGGATCGCCTCCTGCCCGGCCATGCCCATCGGCGTGAGCCACGCGCTCCAGTCGAAGCCGGGAGCCTCGCGCTGGAGGTCGGCGATGGTGCGGCGGTTGTAGGTCTTCTCGTCGTCGCGATTGTCGACCCGGGTCCAATGCGCCTGGGCGATCTGGCGCTCGAGCCCGACCAGCGCGGCGGCGCGCGCCTCGGCATTGGCCTCGCCTGCGAGGGTGAGCAGCTGAGCGACATAGGCCTGGTAGGCCTGCCGCTTCTGCGCGAGCGAGGCGTCGTCGCTGAGATAATAATCGCGGTCGGGAAGGCCGATGCCGGACTGGCTCAGGCGGACGATCATCTGCGTCGGATTGCGATCGTCGGTGGTGACGAAGCCGGAGAACGGCCCCGGCACGCCCTCGCGGAACATCTGGCCCGCGACCCGCGCGAAGTCGCCGCGGCTGGCGATGGTGCGGATTCGCGCCAGATCCGGCTGAAGCGGGGTCAGGCCGGCGCGCTCGATCGCCGCCTCGTCCATGAAGCTCGAATAGAGGTCGCCGATCCGGCTTCCGGGCTGCTGCGCCGCCTCCTCCACGATCGCCCGGGTGCGCGAGCGCGACAAGTCTTCAAGCAGTGTGAACATGCCGTAATTGGAGCGGTCGGCCGGGATCTGGGTCACCTGGTCCCAGGTGCCGTTGGCATAGCGGTAGAAATTGTCGCCGGGATTGGCGGTCCGGTCCATGCCTGCGATGTCGAACCCGAAGGCGCCGATCTCGGGGCGCTCGGCGGCAGCGGCGGGAGCCGTTTCATGTGCGGGCGCCGTCGCCTCGGCGCTGGTGTCGGCGGTGGTGGTGCAGGCGGCCAGGGAAAAAGCGGCTGCGGAAGCAAGCAGAAGATGAGTGCGGCGCATCGTTGGTCCTACCGGGGAGGTGTATGGCTGAGCGATACACCTGCGCCGCTAGGTTCAGTTTTGCAACGCTCTTTCGAGTTGCGGCCGCCGCTCCTGGCGCCGCCGCCATTTGCGGGCGATTCGCACGCGCCAGATCCAGCCAGCGACGAGGTAGCCGACCAGCCCGGCCGCCGCACCGATGATGAACAGCCCGGCGAACAAGGCCGGCGCGGCGTCGGACAGAAGCCAGCCGATCCATTCGCTGAAGCCGGCGCCTCGCGCCGACAGGGCCTGGAAGGTCGAGATGTCGGCGTGGAAGCCGAGCTGGTTGCCGGTCCAGATCGACGCGAGAAGGATGAACGGAGTCGTCGCGGGATTGCTGAGGAAGGTCATCGCGCCGGCGAGCGGCACGTTGGCGCGAAGCGGCAGCGACACCAGGGTCGCGCCGATGATCTGCAGGCCGGGGATCATCAGGAAGATGCCGATGAGGATCCCGACTCCGACTCCGCGCGGCACCGAGCGGCGGGTGAAGCGCCAATATTGGCTGTGAAGCGCGCGGCCGGCGAAGCGCTGCACCAGCTTCGACTGCTGCATCTGCTCGCGTGTCGGCGTGTTGTCGCGAATCAGGCGGGCGAGACGGTCACGCATGCGGCGTTCCGTCACCCCGGACTTGATCCGGGGTCCACCTGCCTTCTGTGAAGGGAGCCGGAGGCGCGACAAAGCACGCAGGGAGGATGGATGTCGGATCAAGTCCGGCATGACGGTCCGTCGCGACCCCTATCCGATCCAAGCGCCCGATCACCCCTGCATCATGCCCCGGTGACCTATAACAGTAAATCACCCACGTTCCCTTAACGCTCTTTCGTCACCCCGGACCTGATCCGGGAATTAGTCACCCCGGACTTGATCCGGGGTCCACCTTCTTACGTCGCTCTCGCACCCGAAAAGGAAGGCGGATGCCGGATCGAGCCCGGCATGACGCGTGATTACCCATGTTCCCTTAACAGTCGGCCCTGCTCGCGCTTCCAGTCCTTCTCGGCCTGATATTCGCGCTTGTCGTGCGCCTTGCGGCCCTTGGCGAGCGCGAGCTCCACCTTCGCTCGGCCCTTGGCGTTGAAGTAGATGGACAGCGGAACGAGGGTCATGCCCTGCCGCGCCACCGCGCCGAACAGCTTGTTGATCTCCCGGCCCTTGAGCAGGAGCTTGCGCGGCCGCTTCGGCTCGTGATTGTGGCGGTTGCCGTGGCTGAATTCGGGGATGTTGGCGTTGATCAGCCACACCTCGCCCTCGGCCACGTCGGCATAGCTCTCGGCGATCGAGCCCTCGCCGAAGCGAAGCGACTTCACCTCGGTCCCAGTCAGCGCGATCCCGGCCTCATAGGTTTCCTCGATTGCATAATCGAACCGCGCGCGCCGGTTCTCGGCGACGATCTTCTTCTTGTCGAACTCGGTGGGACGCGGGCGGGCCATGCTTCTCTCTCCCTCTCCCGCCTGCGGGAGAGGGTCGGGGTGAGGGTGTGATGTGGGAGGTCAAACCTCGCCTGTCGAGCAGGCGCGCACGTCGTACCCTCACCCTACCCTCTCCCGCAAGCGGGAGAGGGCTAAATCAGTCCAGCATGCTCCAGCGCCGCATCCACGGCGCGGCGGCTGGCCTCAGACGGCGGGGTCATCGGAAGGCGCAGGTCGAGCGGGAAGTCGCGGACGCGGCTCAGCGCATATTTGGTCGGGCCGGGCGAGGCGTCGCTGAACAGGGCGGCGTGGAGCGGGTAGAGGCGGTCCTGGAGCTCGAGGGCCTTGTTCCAGTCGCCCTTGAGGGTGGCTTCCTGGAACTGGGCGCAGAGCTTCGGCGCGACGTTGGCGCTGACCGAGATGCAGCCGACGCCGCCCATCGCGTTGAAGCCCAAGGCCATGTCGTCATTGCCCGAGAGCTGGGCGAAATCGGTGCCGCAGGCGAGGCGCTGGGCCGTCACCCGCGCCAGATTGCCGGTCGCGTCCTTGATCGCGACGATGGTCGGGATCTTCGCCAGCCGCCCCAGCGTCTCGACGCCGATATCCGCGACGGTGCGCGACGGCACGTTGTAGACGACGATCGGCAGCGGGCACGCCTCGGCGCAGGCGGCGAAATGGGCGTAGATGCCGTCCTGGTTGGGCTTGTTGTAATAAGGCACGACGACGAGCGCCGCGCGCGCTCCGAGATCGGCCGCCGCCTTCATGTGATCGATCGCGGTGCGGGTCGAATTGGACCCGCAGCCTGCGATGACCGGCACCCTGCCTGCGGCCTGCTCGACCGCGATTCGGATGACCCGGCGCTGCTCCGCGACGTCCAGCGTGGCCTGCTCGCCGGTCGTGCCGATCGGGACAAGTGCATGACTCCCTTCGGCAATTTGCCATTCGACGTGAGCGCGGAACGACTCCTCGTCAAACGCTTCACCGCGAAAAGGCGTCACCAGAGCCGGTATCGAGCCGCGGAACATGGAACCCTCCCAACCTCGCCCCTACGACCTAGTAGATGCCGCAGGGTTTGCGGGGGCGCGGGGCCCCTGTTCAGCGGCTGATAAGGAGCGGGAGGACATTCTGTCCAGCATGCGTAGAAAAGTTGCCTTGGCGGCCCTGTCGGCCGGTGCTCTCATGTCCCTGGGGCTCGTCGGGTCGGGCAACGACCCGGTCGCGGCGGTGGTCCAGCCGCCCTCCGCCTATATCGCCTCCAGCATCGACCAGTGGAATGCGCTTCGGCAGACCCAGACGGCGCCGTTCGAAAGCTATTCGAGCTTCCTTCTGCGCCACCGCGGCTGGCCGGGCGAGGACGCCATGCGCCGCTCGGCCGAGCGCCAGATCAATCCCGGTATCAGCCAGGCGAGCGAGGTCGTCCGTTTCTTCGCCGCCTTCCCGCCGCTGACCGCGACCGGCCATGCCTATCACGCGCTCGCTCTGCGCGCTCAGGGCCGCCCGCAGGAAGCCCTCGAGGCCGCCAGGCGCGCCTGGGCCGCCGGCGCCGTCTCGGCCGAGCTCGAGCAGCGCATGCTCGCCACCTTCGGGCCGCAGCTCAGCGCCGCCGACCATGACCGGCGCATCGACGCCCTCCTCAACGAGGGCGAGCAGGCCGCGGCGACCCGGATGCTCGGCTACGGCTCGCCGGCGCGGCGGCCGATCTACGATGCCCGGATCGCGCTCCAGACTCGCTCGCCCAACGCGGTGGCGCTCGCGTCCGCGGCCGGCCTTCGCGATCCCGGCCTGGTCTATGACCGCGCCCGCTATCTCGTCCGCACCGGCAATCCCGGCGAGGCGCGCCGGTTCATGGCGCAGCGCCGCACGCTCGATCGCCAGCCGGCGAACCCCGAGGCATTCATGGAGCTGATGGTCAGCCTCGCCCGCGGCGCGGCCAATGACGGCCAGCATTCGGTCGCCTACAATATCGCGTCCCAGGTCGACGATCTCTACCCGGCCGGCACCGACGTCAGCGCCAAGAGCTTCGGCGAGCGCGACGAATATACCAACCTCACCTGGCTCGCCGGCACGACCGCGCTGCGCAGCCTGCGCCAGCCGGCCGAGGCGGTGGGAATGTTCGAGCGCTACGGCCGCGCCTCGCAGTCGCCGCAGAGCCAGACCAAGGGCCTTTACTGGGCCGGCCGCGCGGCGAGCACCGCCGGACAGGAGCCGCGCGCGCGCACCTTCTTCGCCGAGGCGGCGCGTCATTACGACCAATATTACGGCCAGCTGTCGGCCGATCGGCTCGGCCAGCCGTTGCGCACGCCGCCGTCGGGAAGCGTGGCGATCAGCGCCGCCGACCGTCAGTCGTTCGAGAACAAGCCGTTGGTCGCCGCGGTCCGCTATCTCGGCCAGCGCGGCAGCTGGACCCAGCAGTCGCTGTTCGTCCGGGCGCTCGCCGAGGATCTCGACAGCGACGCCCACCGCCAGCTCGCCGCCGAGCTCGGCCGCCAGGTCGGCCGCCGCGACCTCGGCGTGCTCGCCTCGCGCGAAGCCCGCCGCCAGGGTGCGACCGACGTCCATGCCTGGGGCTTCCCGGAGCTTCGCGTGCCGCCGGCGACCAGCCGCCACTGGTCGGTCATCCACGGTATCACCCGCCAGGAGAGCCTGTTCGACCGCGAGGCGGTGAGCTCGGCCGGGGCGCGCGGCCTGATGCAGCTGATGCCCGGTACCGCGCGGCAAGTGTCGGGACAGCTCGGCCAGGCCTATTCGCTGAGCCGGCTGACCAGCGACCCGGACTTCAACGTGCTGCTCGGCTCGACCTATTTCGCCGGCCTGCTCGACCAGTGGGGCGGCAGCTATCCGCTGGCGATCGCGAGCTACAATGCCGGGCCGGGCAACGCCCGCCGCTTCATCCGCGAGAATGGCGATCCCCGTACGCCGGGCGTCGACATGGTGCAGTGGATCGAAAACATTCCGTTCACCGAGACCCGCAACTACGTCCAGCGCGTGCTCGAAAATGCGGTGGTCTACGACCTCCTCTACCCGCAGCATGCGCGCAGCCCCGCGAACGGCCGGCTGAGCTACTATCTGGGGCAGCGATGATGGCTCCCCTCCCGCTTGCGGGAGGGGTCGGGGGAGGGGATGTGGTTGAGCGCCTCCGCCAGTGTCGACAGCCCCTCCCCTGTCGCCGCTTCGCGGCTCTTCCCCTCCCGCAAGCGGGAGGGGAGAATTGAGCGACCGTCCTAACTACATCACGCCGGCCGGCTATCGCGCGCTTCGCGAGGAATATGAGGCCTTGTTCGGCGGCGAGCGGCCCAAGCTGCTCGAGACGATCGCCTGGGCCGCGGCCAACGGCGACCGTTCGGAGAATGCCGACTACCAATATGGCCGGCGCCGCCTGCGCGAGGTCGACCGGCGCATCAACTTCCTCGCCCAGCGGATGAAGGGCGCCAAGGTCACCGATCCCGCCCGCCAGCCGGACAAGGCCAAGATATGGTTCGGCGCGACCGTCACCCTGGCCGACGAGGACGACAACGAGCGGGTCGTGACCCTGGTCGGCGAGGACGAGGCCGATGCGGGCTCAGGCCGGATCAGCTTCTACTCGCCGCTCGCCCGGGCGATCCGGGGCGCCGCGGTCGGCGACACGCGGGTCGTACGCCTCCCCGCCGGCGACAAGGAATATGAGGTGGTGGGGATCAGCTATCCCGAGGCCTGACCTCGTGCCCCCTACCGCCCGCCATAATCCGCCCAGCGCGACAGCGCGAGGCGGATCTCGCCGTCGGTCAGGCGCAAGTCGCGATTGGCGTCGGCCGAGCGGCGGAAGCTGATGTTGAGATCGCGCACCGACACCCCGCCCCACGGCCGCGGGCCGAGCTGCCGGTACACGATCTCCCTCCCCTCCTCGGTATCCTCCAGCCAGGGATCGAGCCGGTCGAGGCCGTCGCCGCCCCAGCGGCCCGACCATTCGTCGTCATGATAGCTGTAGCCGCCGCGACTCGGGCCGTCATAGCCGTAGCGGTCGTAGGTGGTGCAGGCGGCCAGCGCGAGGACGGCGAGAGCGGCAAAAGCGAAGGGTCGCATGGGCGGGCTCCATGACGGTGCTTTTCGCATCAACCAAACGCCTCCGACCGCGCCATTTCAAGCGCTTCCGCCGCGGCCCTTGAGGAATTCCTCCGCCGCCTGTTCCATTTCGGGACGGACCCTGGGCGGCTTGGTCGGAACGTGGCCGGCAAGCGCCTTCGCCACCGTTTCCAGCGCCGCGATCCGCGCCGCCTTCTTGTTGTTGCCGTCGATCGCCGTCCACGGCGCCCAGCGCGTGTCGGTCTCGCGGAACATGTCCTTCATCGCCGCGAGATAGTCGTCGCGGCGGGCGATGTTGCGGAAATCCTCCTGAGTGACCTTCCAGCGCTTCCACGGGTCCGCCAGGCGCGCCCCGATGCGCTTGCGCTGGCTCTCCTCGGTGACGTGGAAGAACAGCTTGACGATCAGGGTCCGGTCCGCGGTCTGCTGGGCCTCGAACTCGTTGATCTCGTCATAGGCGCGGCGCCACGCCTCTTCGCTGGCGAAGCCTTCCACGCGCTCGACGAGGACCCGGCCGTACCAGCTGCGGTCGAACACCGCGAGCTCGCCGTCGCGCGGCAGTCGGTTCCAGAAGCGCCAGAGATAGTGGCGCGCTTTCTCCCCTTCGCTCGGCGCCGAGATCGGCCACACCTTGTAATGGCGCGGGTCGCATTTGGCCGTCATGCGCTGGATCGCGCCGCCCTTGCCCGCCGCGTCCCAGCCTTCGGCGACGACGATGGCGCGGCGGCCGTGAAGGTGAAGGCTCACCAGCAGGTGAGCGATTCGCTCCTGCAGCTCGGCGAGGGCGGACTCATAATCGCCGTCATATTTGTCGCCGGCTTCGTAATCGGACAGGTCGATCGTCATGTGCGGTCCTTCCCCTCCCGCCTGCGCGAGGGGTCAGGGGTGGAGGTACTCCCCACCCGTGCCAGTCTCAACCGGTCCCACCCCCGGTCCCTCCCGCAAGCGGGAGGGGAGTGTGTCATTCCGGGGCGACGACCTTGGCCGGGTCCTTGGGAGCCGTGCCGACCGGCGGGACGATGCGGATGTGAAGCTCCTTGAGCTGCCTGGCGCTGACCTCGCTCGGCGCGTTCATCATCAGGTCCTCGGCGCGCTGGTTCATCGGGAACAGCACCACCTCGCGGATATTGGGCTCGTCGGCGAGCAGCATGACGATCCGGTCGATGCCCGGCGCCGAGCCACCGTGCGGCGGGGCGCCGAACTTGAACGCGTTGATCATCCCGGCGAAGTTCGTGTCGACGTCCTCACGCGTGTAGCCGGCGATCTCGAACGCCTTGTACATAATGTCCGGGCGGTGGTTGCGGATCGCGCCCGACGACAGCTCGACGCCGTTGCAGACGATGTCATATTGGTAGGCGAGGATATCCAGGGGGTCCTTGGTCTCCAGGGCCTCGAGCTCGCCTTGCGGCATCGAGAAGGGGTTGTGCGAGAAGTCGACCTTCTTCGCCTCCTCGTCATATTCGAACATCGGAAAGTCGACGATCCAGCAGAATTTGTAGGCGCCCTGCTCGATCAGCCCCAATTCCTCAGCCACGCGGGTGCGGGCGAGCCCGGCGAGCCTGGCTGCCTCCGATTCCTTGCCGGCGGCGAAGAAGATGCCGTCGTCCGGACCGAGGCCCAGTTCGGCGATCAGCTTGCGCATGCCCTCGTCGCCATGATTCTTGGCGATCGGGCCGCCCAGTTCGCCGCCCTTCTGGGTGACGTAGCCGAGGCCGGCGAAGCCTTCGCTGCGCGCCCATTCGTTCATGTCGTCGAAGAATTTGCGGCTCTTCTCGGCGGTGCCCGGCGCGGGAATGGCGCGGACGACGTTGCCGCCCTCGACCATCCTGGCGAACAGGCCGAAGCCCGAGCCGCGGAAATGATCGGTGACGTCGCGGATGATCAGCGGGTTCCTGAGGTCCGGCTTGTCGCTGCCATATTTCAGCATCGATTCCTTGTAGGGAATGCGCGGGAACTCGCCCGCCGGGGTCACCGACTTGCCGTTGGCGAACTCCTCGAACACGCCAGCCAGCACCGGCTCGATCGCGTTGAACACGTCCTCCTGCGTCACGAAGCTCATCTCGAAGTCGAGCTGGTAGAATTCGCCGGGGGAGCGGTCGGCGCGGGCGTCCTCGTCGCGGAAGCAGGGCGCGATCTGGAAATAGCGGTCGAAGCCCGCGACCATGATCAGCTGCTTGAACATCTGCGGCGCCTGCGGAAGCGCGTAGAACTTGCCCGGGTGGACCCGGCTCGGGACGAGATAGTCGCGCGCGCCCTCGGGGGAGGACGCGGTCAGGATCGGGGTCTGGAACTCGACGAAATCCTGCTCGATCATCCGCCGGCGGATCGAGCTGATCACCTGGCTCCTGAGCAGGATGTTGGCGTGCGGCCGTTCGCGGCGAAGGTCGAGATAGCGATATTTGAGCCGGATCTCCTCGGGATATTCCTGGTCGCCGAACACCGGCATCGGCAGTTCCTGGGCCGCCGACTGGACGGTGACATGGGTCGCGTGGATCTCGATCTCGCCGGTCGGGAGGTTCGGGTTGACCGCCGCCGAGTCGCGGGCGACGACCTTGCCCTCGACGGTGACCACCGATTCGGTGCGCACCGAATCGAGCGTCGCGAAGGCCGGGTCGCTCGTCTCCACCACGATCTGGGTGAGCCCGTAATGGTCGCGCAGGTCGACGAACAGCAGATTGCCGTGGTCGCGCTTGCGATGGACCCAGCCGGACAGCTTGACGTCCTGTCCGACATGATCGGCGCGGAGCTCGCCGCAACTATGGGTCCGGTACGCGTGCATCTTCATCGCCCTGTCAGCAGAATTTCGGTTGTGGGATCGGCGCTCCCCTACCCGCTCACAGGAATATGTCCAATCCTTGAGGGAGGCAGTTTCCAGCCGCGGCCAAGCTCCCTATGAGCGCGCGAATATGCGTATTCACCCGTTGATCACCACGACCGACGAGCTCATCGCCTTGTGCGAGCGGCTGGCGACCCACCCGTTCGTCACCGTCGACACCGAGTTCATGCGTGAGAACAGCTACTGGCCGGACCTGTGCCTGGTCCAGGTCGCGTCGCCCGAGGAGGCCGCGGCGATCGATCCCAAGTCCGCTGACCTCGATCTCACGCCGCTGCTCAACCTGTTCGTCAACAACGAGAATGTCCTCAAGGTCTTTCATGCCGGCGGCCAGGACATCGAGATCATCTTCAACCTGACCGGAACCACCCCCCATCCCCTGTTCGACACGCAGATCGCGGCGATGGCGCTCGGGCTCGGCGAGCAGGTCGGCTACCAGAATCTGGTCGAGAGCCTGCTCGGCAAGCATCTCGACAAGGGTGCGCGCTTCACCGACTGGGCGCGGCGCCCGCTCGACGCGCGCCAGATCGATTATGCGATCGGCGACGTGACCCACCTCGCGACCCTGTTCCCGAAGATGCTCGATCGCCTTCGCCGGACCGGTCGCGGCGAATGGCTCGACCAGGAAATGGAGCGGCTCGCCGATCCGGCCAATTATCTCAACGACCCGGCGGAATCGTGGAAGCGGGTGAAGATCGCCAGCAAGAAGCCCGACGTGCTCGGCCGGCTGAAGGCGCTTGCGGCGTGGCGCGAGATCGAGGCGCGCTCCAAGAACCTGCCGCGCGGCCGCATCATGAAGGACGAGACGCTGGCCGACATCGCCATGCATCCGCCGGCGAACCAGGAAGCTCTGGCCCGCGTGCGCGGCCTGTCGCCGGCCTGGAAAGCCAACGACATCGGCGTCCGGATGATGGACGCGCTCGATGCATCCCAGCCGCTCAGCGCCGCCGAGATGCCGGCGCGCGACGAGCGCGGCCCGGCGCTCGGCAAGGAAGGCGCGCTGGTCGCCGATCTCCTCAAGCTGCTGCTCAAGATCCGCGCGCGCGAAAGCAACGTCGCGGCGCGGCTGGTGGCGCGCTCGGAGGAGCTGGAACAGCTCGCCGCCGGCAAGCGTAATGGTCTTGCCATCCTCCAGGGCTGGCGGTTCGAGGAGTTCGGCCGCGACGCGCTGGACCTGGTCGAGGGGCGGCTTGCCTTCGCGGTCAGACGCGGCAAGCTGGTGATGACGCGAACGGAGGAACGTGATGCGTAACCTGGTAGCGGCCTTCGCCCTGTTGGCGGCGGCCGGATGCGAGACGGTCAATGACGACATCCCGGCGAACGACGATCCCCGCTACGCCTGCACCATCGCCAATCTCGGCGGCCTGGTCGGCCAGCCGGCGACCCAGCGGCTCGGCACCGAGGCGCTGCGCATCTCCAACAGCCGGACGATCCGCTGGATCCGCCCCGGCGACGCGGTGACGATGGATTACCGCCTCGACCGGCTCAACATCATGCTCGACGAATCCAACACGGTGACCGGCTTCAACTGCGGCTAGACGATCAGCGCGCGCGGCTTCTTGTCGAGCGACACGGCCAGGGCCTTCAGGCGCCGCTCGACCACTTCTCCGAAGAGCGCCGAATCATGGGACGGCAGGCGAAGCACGAGCTCCTCGCCTTCGATCCGCAATGAGCTGTCGCGCAGCGGCGCCTCGACCCCGGCGCTGAGGCGCTGCGCGAGCCGCATCGCGAGCCCCCATTGGCGGGCGCGCTTGAGGGCGCCTTCCCGGCACAGGCCCGCCATTGCCGGGTAGGGGAAGCCGTTGCCGCCGAAATTGGCGAAGAGCGCCTGCGCGAGCATGACACGCCCCGGCGCGTCGATCGCGACCCAGTCGCCGTGAAGCGCCATGTCGATTCCGCGCTCGGCGCGGAAATCGGGATGCGCCGCCCAGGCGATGTCGGAGAGAAGGCAGGCCGCGAGGCGAATTCGCGCCGCCGCGGGCGTGTCATCGAAGATCGGTCTGATCCAGCGGTCGAGGCGCGCGCCATGCTGCGGGAAGCGGCCATGCTCCTCCCCCGCTTCGCGGGCCTCCTCGATCAGCGGGTCGAGCTTGCGCGTTTCCTCGTCGAGATCGTCGTAGAGCAGCCCCTCGCGGACGCCGAAGGACGAGGATACCAGAAGGCTCGGCCGCAACACCTCGACCACCGCGCGAAGGAGCAGGTTGGCGTGCGGGAGGATCGGCACCCGGGCCGCGGTGATCCCGCTCTGCTTGGCGGCTCGGGCTTCGAGGCGGGAGAGGTAGCGCTGAAGGGCTTTCGGCCGGCCGGGATTCATCTCGTGCTGGTGGATCACCGGCAGCGGATGATCCGTCAGCGTGAGATCGAGCCGGGCAAGCGCGCGCCACGACCCGCCGACCAGATAGAAGGGCCGGCCCTCGGCCGACTCGCAGAAGTCGGTCTTTTCGAGGACCCGGCAGATTCGGCGAAGCAGCGTCGTATCGGGCTTTTCGCGCATCGCGACGAGGCGGAGCACGCCGAGCGGCAGCGACGTTCGGCGCCGCACCTTGCCCTCGCCGATATCGACCAGCTCGAGGCTTCCGCCGCCGAGGTCGCCGACGATTCCGTCCGCCTCGGGCGCGCCCGAAATGACACCGAGGCCGGCGAGGCGTGCCTCCTCCTCGCCGGACAGGACGAGCGGATCGAAGCCGATCCGGCGCACCTCGTCGAGAAACGCAGCGCCGTTCGCCGCTTCGCGCACCGCCGCCGTGGCGAAGACGCGGGTGCGGACGGCGCCCATATTCTCGACGATGATCCGGAAGCGCGCGATCGCGGCGAGCGCCCGCTTCTGCGCTTCGCCGGACAGGTTGCCGGTCTCGTCGATGTTGCGGCCGAGCCCCGCCATCACCTTCTCGTTGAACAAGGTGGAAGGCGCTCGGGTGGGACCGGAATAGACGACGAGGCGAACGGAGTTCGACCCGATGTCGATGGTCGCGACCGGTTTGCGTGCCGTCATGCCGAATCAGGCGCCGCGCGAAAGCTGGAGCTTCTGGGGGCCCTTGCCCCCCGTCCTGAGCGCGGCGCCGCGGCCCGAGAGCGACGGGTTGGTCATGAAATAATGGTGCAGGTTGAACGGCTTCTCGCCGCGGCCGGGTTTGACGCGCGTATAGGTCCCGTCGCTGTTGAGGCGCCAGCTCTGCTCGTTGTCGATGATGTTGGCGACCATCACCTGGTCCAGCACCTGCCGTTCCACGGTCGCGTTCTCCAGTGGGGCTGCATATTCGACGCGGCGGTCGAAGTTGCGCGGCATCCAGTCGGCCGAGCTGATATAGACCTTGGCCTTGCGGTTGGGCAGGGCCTCGCCATTGCCGAAGCACCAGATGCGGCTGTGCTCCAGGAATCGGCCGACGATCGACTTGACCCTGATATTCTCGGAAATGCCGGGCAGCCCGGGCCGAAGGCAACAGATGCCGCGGACGATCAGCTCGATCTCCACCCCTGCCCGGCTTGCCTCATAGAGCTTGCCGATGATCTGGGAGTCGACGAGCGAGTTCATCTTCGCCCAGATCGCGCCCGGCTTGCCGGCCTTCGCGTTGCGGATCTCGCGGTCGATCAGCGCGGTGACGTCCTTGCGCAGCCGCTGCGGCGACATCGACAGAAGCTCGAGCTCCTGCGGCTCGATATAGCCGGTGATGTAGTTGAAGATGTGCGCGACGTCGCGGCCGACACGCGGGTCCGCGGTGAAATAGCTGAGGTCGGTGTAGATGCGCGCGGTCACCGGGTGGTAATTGCCGGTGCCGAGATGGCAGTAGCTGCGATGCCCGCCCTCCTCGCGGCGCACCACGAGCGACATCTTGGCGTGGGTCTTCCACTCGATGAAGCCGTAGACGACCTGGACTCCGGCGCGCTCCAGCGCGTTGGCCCAGAGCAGGTTCTGCTCCTCGTCGAAGCGGGCCTTCAGCTCGACCACCGCGGTCACCGACTTTCCCGCCTCGGCGGCGTCGATGAGGGCACGGATGACCGCCGACTGCTTGCCGGCGCGATACAGCGTCTGCTTGATCGCGACGACGTCCGGGTCCTCCGCGGCCTGGCGGAGGAAGGCGACGACGACGTCGAAGCTCTCATAAGGGTGGTGGACGATGATGTCCTTGGCCTTGATCGCCGCGAAGCAATCGCCGCCGAACTCGCGGATCCGCTCCGGGAAACGCGCCGTGAAGGGCGTGAACTTGAGGTCGGGCCGGTCGGCGTCGACCAGCAATTCGAGATCGCTGACGCCGAGGAAGCCGGTCGATTCGTAGATCAGGGCCTCGGTCGCGTTGAGGCCGTCGCGGACCATCTCGGTGAGGTTGTCGGGCATGTCGGCGCCGAGCTCGAGCCGGATGACCCGGCCGCGGCGGCGGCGCTTGATCGCCGTTCGGAAGAAGCGGACGAGGTCCTCGGCTTCCTCCTCGACCTCGATGTCGCTGTCGCGGATGATCCGGAAGGCGCCGCCGCCGAGCAGGGTGTAGCCCGGAAACAATGTGCCGATCTGCCGGCGGATCAGGGACTCGATCGCGACATAGCGGTCGCCCTCGCCGGGAAGCCGGATGAAGCGCGGCAAGGTCGCCGGCACCATCAGCAATTCCTGGATCGGCTCGCCGCCCGCCATGCGCTGCAGGTCGAGGATCAGCGAGAAGCCCGTATTGGGGATGAACGGGAACGGATGGGCCGGGTCGATCGCCTGGGGCGTGATCACCGGATAGACCTGCTCGGCGAAATAGGAATCGAGCCAGGCCCCCTCCTCGGCGCCGATCTCGTCCGGCGAAAGCACGACGACGTCCGCCTCGCGCAGCAGGAGCTTGAGGGTCGACCACACCTCCTGCTGCGCGGCGGTCAGCGCATCCGCCTCGCGGGCGATGGCGACGAGCTGCTGCGAGGGCGTCAGGCCGTCGTCGGAGCGCTCCTCGACCCCTTCGAGCTGCTGGCCCTTGAGCCCGGCGACTCGGACCATGAAGAATTCGTCGAGATTGTTGCCCGAGATGGACAGGAAGCGAAGCCGCTCGAGCAGCGGGTGAGCCTCGTTGGTCGCCTCCTCGAGCACCCGCCGGTTGAAGGCGAGCCAGGACAATTCGCGGTTGAAATAGAGCGAGGGCGGCGCTGCCGGAGCGGCCGCGGGCGGCGACACGTCGAGGGCAGCGGGCGCCGAAGCCGGATTGTCCATGCTGGCCTTCCTGGTCCCTCTCAAGCCCGCCGCGCAGCGCGTCGGATCAGCCCGGCGCCGGCCAGGGCGTTGCGCGCGGCGGCGAGCGTCATCCGCTTGCGATGCGCAAGGATGTCGCGGTCGAGCGTGTCGACCACATTCTGAAGCGCGACATAGCTTCTCTCGATCCGAGGCACCAGAAAATCGGCGAGCCCGTCGGGCGCAGCGATGCCGCGGTCGGCGAGGAGCTTGACGAGAAGCTCGGCCAGCAAGGCGTCGTCCGGCTCGGCGATCTCCACCTGCGGCGTCGCGGCAAGGCGCGAGCGAAGGTCGGGAAGCTGGATCTCCCAACCCGGCGGCGGCCGGTCGCCGATCATCAGCAACGGCCGCCGGGTCGCCTGAGCGTCGTTCCAGGCGTGGAACAGCGCTTCCTCATCGTGATCCTCGACCCGGTCGAACACCCGCCCGCGCGTGTGCCTCGCGAAAATGCGTCCGAGCAGCGAGCGGCCCGACTTGCGCGGCCCGGTGAGCAGGGTCGCCATCACCGGCCAGTGCGACCAGCGGGTGAGGTGGATGAACGCGTTGCGGTTGGCGTCGCCGACCAGGAAATCCTCGTCGCGGTCCGCCACCGGCCATTCGAAAGGCAGCGCGATCTGGTCCCGCTGCACGGCCGCTCAGCCCCCTCTCGGCCCCGGCGTCGGAGCCGGCGGGACCGGAGTCGGCGTGGGCGCAGGGGGCGGAGTCGGGGTCGGCTGCGCCGGCGGAAGCAGGTTGGTCGGCCCGTTGGGACTCTGGGTGACCGGAAGCTCCTGCGCAGGAATCTCGGCAAGCCCGGACTGCTCCTCGCGAATCTCGCCCTCGGGCAGTTGCGGCGGCGGCGGCGGCAGGAAGGCGGCCGGAGTCACCAGGGTCGGGTCGGGCCGAAGCATGCCGGCATTGAACGCCTGGATGTAGAGCTGGTCGAGCCGGCGCACGCCGTCGGCGAGCATCGCCGGAATCTGTCCGGCATTCTCGGCGCGAAGCTCGAAGCTTCCGATCGTCTGCGCGTCCGGGCCGATCTTGGCGGTGAAGCGCGCGACTGCCGGGCCGCCCGGATAGAGTCGGCGCAGCTGAACCTCGGGGATGACGATGTCGGCGGCGCCATATTGGTCGAGCAACGCCCGCCACCAGCCGCGGCTTCGGCGGCCGGTCTGGGCGGCGTTGAGCAGCAGCGCGTCGGGGCCGTTGCCGACCGGGCGGACATAGTCGACGGCGCTCCCCGCGGTGCGGAACTGCGCCCAGGCATTCTGCCAGGGATTGCGGAACTCGAGCGAATAAGCGGTCGAGCCGGTGCGCATCACCGGGATGACCAGCATCGGCGCCGAGCGCCGGATCTCGCCGCTGAGGCCGAGCATCGCGCCGGTTCGGGCGCGGTCGAACAGCAGGCCCAATCGCGCCACGTAGCGCCGCGGGCCGATCTGCTCCTCCTCGACGACGATTCCGGAGACGATGTCGTTGAGCACCGAATCGCTGAGGTTCGGCGCCTGGTTCTCCGGGCGTCCGGTGCTGCGCGCCCACAATTTGCGCCAGCCGAGCCGCTGGGCGATGCGCCAGCCGGCGAGCCGAGCGGCGTTGGCATCGTCGCCGCCGACGTCGACCTGGATTCCGTCGACCTCGAGATTGGAGATGCTGTCGATCGGCGGGATGCCGCGGTCGGCGCCTTCGAGCTGCGCATAGACGAGGCCGCCGCCGCCGAGCGCGAAAGCCGTGGCGGTCGAAACGAGGAGGAGAGTGCGGAGGTTACGCGTCACGCGGGTCTTTTGGCGAACGGTGCACTGAAAACCAAGCGCCCATTTTTCGTCATGCCGGACTTGATCCGGCATCGACCTTTCTCCACCGCCAACAGGAAGGTGGACCCCGGATCATCCCGGACTTGATCCGGAGCGGGGGCGACGAAGGAGTGACGATGACGACCGGCCCGAATGACGACCGCTACACTTATGCCTATGCCGGCGTGGACATCGCCGCCGGCAACGCCCTGGTCCGCGCCATCGCGCCGCTCGCCAAGGCGACCGCTCGCCCCGGCGCCGACGCGTCGCTCGGCGGCTTCGGCGGCTTCTTCGACCTCAAGCAGGCCGGCTTTACGGACCCGCTCCTCGTCGCGGCCAATGACGGCGTCGGAACCAAGCTCAAGCTGGCGATCGACAGCGGCCGCCACGACGGAGTCGGAATCGACCTCGTCGCGATGTGCGCCAACGATCTTTTGGTCCAGGGCGCCGAGCCGCTTTTCTTCCTCGACTATTTCGCGACCGGCAAGCTGGAGAGCGGGATCGCCGAGCGGGTCATCGCCTCGATCGCCGAGGGTTGCCGGATCGCCGGCTGCGCCCTGATCGGCGGCGAGACCGCCGAGATGCCGGGCATGTACGCGCCGGGCGACTATGACCTCGCCGGCTTCTGCGTCGGAGCGGTCGAGCGCGGGCAAGCGCTGACCGGCGACGGAGTTGCGGCCGGCGACGTGATCCTCGGCCTCGCCTCGTCGGGGGTGCATTCCAACGGCTTCTCGCTGGTCCGCCGGCTCGCCGCCGACAAGGGCTGGAAGCTCGACCGACCTGCCCTGTTCGATCAGGACCGGCTGCTCATCGACGCGCTGATGGAGCCGACCCGAATCTATGTGCGCCCGCTTCTGCCGCTGATCCGCGCGGGGCACATCAAGGCGCTGGCCCACATCACCGGCGGCGGCCTGCTCGAGAACATCCCGCGCGTGCTTCCCAAGCACCTCCACGCCCGGGTCGACGCCGATTCCTGGGACCAGCCGCGGCTGATGGCCTTCCTCCAGGCGCAGGGGAATATCGAGCCGGAGGAGATGGCGCGCACCTTCAACTGCGGAATCGGAATGGCCCTGATCGTCGCCGGGGGCGACCAGGCCGCCGTCACTCACGCTTTGCGCGAAGCCGGCGAGACGGTCCACGCGGTCGGGGTCGTCGAGGAAGGTCCGCGCGGCTGCACCGTGACCGGAAGCGCCGGCACCTGGTCGACCGGCCGCGACTGGTCGGTCACCCACAATGCATGATCCGGTCAGGGTCGGGATCCTGATCTCCGGCCGCGGGACCAACATGCAGGCGCTTGCCGAGCATCGCAAGCGCGACCCGGGGCGGGCCTACACGATCGCGCTGGTCGGATCGAACGTCCCGGAGGCGCGCGGCCTCGTCGTCGCCCGAAGGCTCGGCCTCAAGACATGGTCGCACAGCCACAAGGGGCTCGAGCGGGCCGCTTTCGACCGCCTCGTCGAGCAGGCGCTGATCGCCCACCGGGTCGAGCTCGTCGCGCTCGCCGGCTATATGCGGCTGCTCTCGCCCGAGTTCGTCGAGCGCTGGCGCGGCCGGATCCTCAACATCCATCCCTCGCTCCTGCCGCTGCACAAGGGCACCGACACCCACCGGCGCGCCCTCCTCGCCGGCGACCTGGTCAGCGGCTGCACCGTCCATGTCGTCACTCCGGAGCTCGACGACGGCCCGATCGTCGCCCAGTCCGAGGTCCGGATTCACGCGCGCGACACCCCCGAGACCCTCGAACAGCGGATCCTCGCCGAGGAGCACAGCCTCTATCCGGCTGCCCTCGAAGCCTATTGCGGCGCCCTTCGCCAGGGCCTGTTCGATGTGGCGCCGCTGCCGGTCGGCGGCGCGCAGCTCGGCTGAGCCGAGGCGAGTCGCGGCGAGTCGCCTTCATCTGGCGTTCAGCTTCCCAATGGCGGATCCACGCGCCGTTCGAACCGAAACCATCGTATTTTCAGAGCGATAATCGGTTAACCCGTTCTTCAGGGCGCCGAAAGTTCCTGCAATCCGTCCCAAACCCGTAACGACTCGCCGTGCGGCGGTTGTTTCGGTTGCGACGGCACGAGTAAGGCGGTCGCGATCGCTGGGCGGGCATTTTTTCACCCTTCGATAAGACGTGGATCGCGGCGCTCCGTCGAAGTTGTATTTGACGGCGGCTGTGCCCTTTCGTGCGCATGTTGTTGGAGTGACTATGTTTTCTCGCGGCAAGTTTCTCACCGCGACTCTGAGCGCAGCGGCGCTCACCGGCACCCTGGTGGTGCCATCTTCGAACCTTCTCGCCTCCCCTGCGCCAGCGCCCCAGGCTGCGGCGATCGAGGCTCCCGCCCTTCCCGCCACTTCCGCGCCCGCCACTGCCCCGGTTGCCCTCGCCGCCGCTCCGGCGCGGCCGGCGATCATCCAGACGCCCAGCGTTGCTGCGCCTGCCGCTCCCGCGGCCGAGGAGGAGGCCGAAGAGAGCGAGGCGGTTTCCGTCAGCGCCCGCGAGCTCGAGTGCCTGACCAGGGTCATTCTCTACGAGGCTGGCGCCGAATCGCGCGCCGGCCAGGTCGCCGTCGCCCAGGTCGTGATGAACCGCGTCGAATCGCCGCGCTTCCCGAACACGATCTGCGGCGTGATCTACCAGCGCGGCCAGTTCTCCGCGATCCGCTCGTTCAACCCGCCGCGCAACGCCCGCTGGAACCGCGCCATGGCGCTGGCGCGCGACGTGCTCGACGGTCACGAGCCGGTGGTCGGCGAAGCCCTCTACTTCCACGCGACCCGAGTCCGCCCGGCCTTCGTCCGCAGCCGCACCCGAGTCGCCACCATCGGTAACCACGTCTTCTACCGCTGATCGCCTCCGAGCAGGGCAGAACGAAAAAGGGCTCCGGTCACCCGGAGCCCTTTTTGCTGTCTTCGTCATGCCGGACTCGATCCGGCATCCACCTTCTTGTCATGCGCCACCGGAAGAAGGTGGGCCCCGGATCAAGTCCGGGGTGACGACATCGAATCAGCCGACAATCTCTTCCGGCTTGAAGAAGAAGTCGATCTCGATCTTGGCATTTTCGAGGCTGTCGGAGCCGTGGACCGAATTGGCCTCGATCGACTCGGCGTGGACCTTGCGGATGGTGCCTTCCTCGGCATTGGCCGGGTTGGTGGCGCCCATCACTTCACGATTCCTGGCGACGGCATTCTCGCCCTCGAGCACCTGGACGACGACCGGGCCGGAGGTCATGAAGGTGACGAGGTCGTTGAAGAAGGGCCGCTCCTTGTGGACGGCGTAGAAGCCCTCGGCCTGCTCACGGGTCATGTGGATGCGCTTGGAGGCGACGATGCGCAGCCCGGCATCCTCGAGCATCTTGGTGACCGCGCCGGTCAGGTTGCGGCGGGTCGCGTCGGGCTTGATGATAGAGAAAGTGCGTTCGGTCGCCATGGCCGTTCCTTGAAGCTTGCTGTGGGTGGAATTTGGCGGCTCCCCTAGCGGTGGCGGCCCGACGGGGCAAGCGCCGGCAGCCCCTCCCCCTTATGGGGAGGGCTAAGGCCCTTCGACCCAGCGGCCGTTTTCGTCCTGCTTCCAGTAATGCAGCTCGGCGCCGTCGCGGTCCTTGAGCTTTTTCCAGGCGGCGCGGGCGCCGTCGATCGTCGCGCCGTCGAAGAAATAGAAGACTCGCTCGAAGCCGAGCGCTTCGTCCCGCCATTCCCCGTCGGCCAGAGCGATGTTGCGCGCGCCGTTGGCGGCAGCGGGCTCCGAACCGACCAGGATCGGCTGATCGGCCTCGCGCGGTGCGCCCGCGCGGCCATGCGGAAGGAAGCTTTCCGGGGCGTAGGTCCACAGCTGCCGATCGAGCGCGTCGACTTGGACCTCGCCGGTCACGATCAGCAGCCGCCCGCCGCTCGCGAGCAGCTTCTCGCAGATGCTCGGAAGCACCTGTTCGAGCGGGCGGGCGGTCAGATGATAGAAATCGATGCGCACCAAAGCCCTCTAACCCGTTCGGGCTGAGCTTGTCGAAGCCCTGTCCTTCTTTCTCCCGAAGGCAAAGGAAAGGACAGCCCTTCGACAGGCTCAGGGCGATCGGCTGTGGGTCTGCTTCAACCAGCCGGACGGAAGACGAGGCGGTGCGGGATGTAGAGGAACACCTCGGTCACTCCGGCGCGGCGCCATTGCACCGGGCGGTCGAGGCCCTGCGCCTCGACGCGCTGGTCGGGGCCGAAGCGCCCGGCGATCGACCGCGCGTCGGCGGCGATCAGGTCGAGGATCTGGCTTCGATACTGGTCGGGCGCGACGATCGACAGGGTGAGCGGCCCGTTGGCGCGGATCTCGGCCCTGCCCGCGGTCGGCACCGAGCGGATGAACTGCTCCAGCCGGGTGATCGCCTGGTTGGCCTCGTCGGCGCTGGCGCCCAGGCGGGTCTTGATGAAGAAGGCGACGCGCTCGCTGTCCGGCCGGCCGTCGCCGAAGAAGGCGAGGGTGCGGTAATTGTCCGGAGTCAGCGGGACGACGAAGAAGTCGCCGATCGCGAGCTCGATATTGGAGCGGCGGGCGAGCTCCAGGGCGCTCCTCACCATCGTCAATATCTCTTCGCGGCGCTGGGTCTGGTCGCGGGTGTCGCCGGCGATGATCACCGGGATCAGAGCGCTGTCGGCCCGCCGCCTCAGGCCGATCGCCGGAAGGGCGTCGGAGTCGTCATCGTCGACCTCGATGATGCGGTTGGTGCGCGGGTCGATGTAGCTCTGCTGGGCGCGACTGCCGGTGACGACGATCTCGCCCTCATTGAGGTCCTGCGCCCAGGCCTGGGCCGGAACGAGCGCCAGCAGCGGCAGAAGCGCGCGCGTCACAGTCTTCATGATCCCCCTCCCCTTTGATTGAGGGGAGAGTGTCGCGGCCGCGGGGTCAGGTCAATCGCTCGTCAGCGCTCGAAATTGTCGGAGACGAAGCGGTCGAGGAGGGCGACTCCGTAGCCGGTCGCGCCCTTGTCGTAGAGATGGCCGGGCTTTTCCGCCCACACCATTCCGGCGATGTCGAGATGCGCCCACTTCACGCCCGGCTCGACGAAGCGCTGCAGGAAGCAGGCGGCGGTGATCGATCCGCCTTCGCGCGACGCGCTGTTCTTCATGTCGGCGATCTGCGAGTCCATGATCTTGTCATAGGCCTCGCCGAGCGGCAGCCGCCACAGCCGGTCGCCGGTCGCCATTCCGGCGTCGGCGAGCTGGCCGGCAAGGCCGTCGTCATTGCTGAACATGCCGCCATATTCGTGGCCGAGGCTGATGATCATCGCGCCGGTCAGGGTGGCGAGGTCGACCATCACCTGCGGCTTGTAGGTGCGCTGGGCCCAGGTCATCGCGTCGCACAGGACGAGCCGGCCTTCGGCGTCGGTGTTGATCACCTCGATGGTCTGGCCGGACAGAGACGTGACGATGTCGCCCGGGCGCTGCGCCTTGCCGTCGGGCATGTTCTCGGCGAGCGCGCACACGCCCACGACATTGGCCTTCGCCTTGCGCGTCGCGAGCGCGCGCATCGCGCCGGCGACGGCGCCGGCGCCGCCCATGTCCCACTTCATCGACTCCATGCCCTGGGCGGGCTTGATCGAGATTCCGCCGGTGTCGAAGGTGATTCCCTTGCCGACGAACACGACCGGCGCCGCATCCTTGTCGGCGGCGCCGTTCCAGCGCATCGCAAGCAGATAGGGCCGCTTCTCCGAGCCTCGGCCGACGCCGAGCAGAGCGCCCATGCCGAGCTTGTCCATCGCTGCTTCGTCGAGCAGCTCGATCTCCACCCCGAGCGGCTCCATCACCTCGCGGCAGCGCTCGACGAAGCTTTCCGGATAGACGACATTGGCCGGCTCGCTGACGAGCGTTCGGGTGAAGTCGAGACCGTCGAGAACCGCGGCGCGGTGACTCCAGGCGTCCTCGGTCCCCTCGCCTGCCCCGACCACGACCAGCTCGGCGAGCGTCGGCTTCTGCTTGCGGCCGAGCTTGGTGCGATATTTGTCGCACCGCCAGCTGCGCGCCGCGACCCCGAACGCCAGTCCGGCGGCCGCACGCGCATCGAGACCGAGGCCGCTGACGTCGACGACCAGCCTGGTCTCGCCCGAGGTGAGCAGCCGAGCGGTGAGCGCTCCGCCGGCCCGCTCGTAGATCGCCTGGTCGTCGCTCTTGCCGCCGAGGCCGACCA
The DNA here is from genome assembly GCA_023417515.1 of Pseudomonadota bacterium. Classification (GTDB taxonomy): domain Bacteria; phylum Pseudomonadota; class Alphaproteobacteria; order Sphingomonadales; family Sphingomonadaceae; genus Allosphingosinicella. The sequence continues at coordinate 47,760 of JAEZFL010000111.1, forward strand.
GCAGCACGCGCCGCGCAATGCCGTCGTCGTCGACGAAGGTCTCGGCGATCGCCGCGAGCTCGCGCTCGAAGCGCTGGGCGTCGGCGGCGCGGGCGGCGAGCGTGCGGGCGGGCTCGGGGAAACCGGCGAGCCGCTCGGAGATCATGTCCTCGCTCCACGCCGGGATGGCGAGCGCATAGGCGCCTTCGGGACGGGTTGCGGCGAAGCTGACCTTGAGCACGGCTGTACGACCTTTCCGAATACTTGCGGGTCCAGGCGGGCGAGGAGCAGGCGCCGACGCAGGACGGAACGAGGCTCACGCCATTGCAGCCAAAGCGTGCAGGTGCAATAGGCTCGGCTCGAAGGCGGGAAGAGCAGCAAAGCCAAGGTGACGCGTTTCAAGTCGATCTGCTGGACGGCGCTGCCGTTGCTGCTCGCGACTCCTGCCGTCGCGCAGCCCGATGCGCAGCCCGGCGATCCGCCGCTGCCCGAGCAGGCCGTCGGCCAGCCGCCGGAGATAGACCCGGTGTTCGATCCGGACGTCGATGCGCCGGTCCGGTTCAGCTCCGACCGCCTCGAATATGACCGCAACAGCGAGATCGTCACCGCGAGCGGCGAGGTGTTCATGACCCGCGAGGGCTACCGCCTGCGCGCCGACCGGGTCGTGTGGGAGCGCAACAGCGGCGAGGTCCGCGCCGAGGGCAATGTCCGGGTGACCAGCCCCGAGGGCGACAATGCCTATGGCGACAGCGTCGTTCTCGACGACGAGCTGCGCAACGGCGCCATCGAGAACCTGCTTCTGGTGCTCGAAAATGGCGGCCGCCTCGCCGCCGAGCGCGCGGTCCGGGTCAACGAGGTGACCACTCTGGAGCGCGCCGCCTACACCGCCTGCCCGGTGGTCGACGACAATGGCTGCCCGCGCGACCCGACCTGGCAGATCACCGCCGTCCGCGTGATCCACGATCCCAACCGCCAGCGCATCACCTATCAGGGCGCGACCCTCAACCTGTTCGGGATCCCGATCATCGGCCTTCCCGGCCTGTCGCACCCCGACCGCCAGACCGGTGGCGGAAGCGGCCTGCTCATCCCCGATATCCGCCTCAACGGCACCAACGGGCTCGAGCTCGCTTTGCCTTATTACTGGCGGATCGCGCCCAACCAGGACGCGACCTTCACGCCGCACGTCTTCACCAACGCCTATCCGATGGCCGAGGCCGAGTTCCGCCACCTGATCGACCAGGGCGCCTATCAGGTGCGCGGCTACCTCACTTACGGCAACCGCGGCAGCCTCACCGTGCCGGGCGCCGAGGATCCCGGCCTTCGCGCCTATCTCGAGGGCAATGGCCGCTTCCAGCTCGATCCCAACTGGAGCGTCACCGGCTCCGCCCGCTGGGTCAGCGACCGCACCTTCCTCAGGCGCTACGACATCTCGCTCGACACCCGGCTGCGCTCGGTCGTCCAGGCCGAGCGAATCGCCAGCGATTCCTACATCAACATCGCCGGCTGGGCGTTCCAGGGCCTGCGCGCCACCGACATCGGCGGCCAGCAGCCGTTCGCGCTGCCCGCGATCGACGCCCGCTGGCGGATGGTGGACCCGATCGCCGGCGGGCGGATCGAGCTTCAGGCGAACAGCCTCAACATCCTGCGCACCGAGGGCCAGGACACCCAGCGCGCCTTCGCCAGCGCCCGCTACGAGCATCGCAGCCTGACCCCGCTCGGCCAGGAGCTCACCCTCACCGGCTATCTGCGCGGCGACATCTACCACGCCAACGAGACCCTGCTCACCACCAACCCGCTCTATCGCGGCTCGGAGGGCTTTCACGGCCGCTTCATCGCGGCGGCGGCGGCCGACCTCAAATGGCCGTTCATCGGCCGCTTCATGAACGGCACCCACCGCTTCACCCCGCGAGTCCAGCTGGTCGCCTCGCCCGACACCGAGAATCTCGACATCCCCAACGAGGATGCGCGCGCCGTCGACCTCGAGGATTCCAACCTTTTCGCATTGAACCGCTTCCCCGGCTACGACCGCTGGGAGGACGGGGTCCGGGTCACCTACGGCGCCGACTGGGTGATCGACCTTCCGGGCGCCCAGATCCGCTCGAACATCGGCCAGAGCTACCGGCTCGGCAGCCGCGCCGAATTGTTCCCCGACGGCACCGGCCTCGCCGACCGCTTCTCCGACATCGTCGGCCGGACCAGCGTCCAGGTCGGCCGCAACATCCAGTTCACCCACCGCTTCCGCATCGACAAGGACGACCTGACGCTTCGCCGCAACGAGATCGACGCGGTCGTCGGAAGCAACGAGACCTATATCAGCGCGGGCTACCTCCGCCTCGACCGCGACATCGACGCGTCGTTCGAGGATCTGCAGGACCGCGAGGAGGCCCGCGTCGGCGGCCGCCTCGCCTTCGCCCGCTACTGGTCGATCTTCGGCTCCGCGGTCGTCGACCTCACCGACCGTTCCGAGGACCCGCTGTCACAGGCCAACGGCTTCGACCCGGTCCGCCACCGAATCGGCATCGCCTATGACGACGAGTGCATCGAGATCGGGATCACCTGGCGGCGCGATTACGAGACGACCGGCGACGTCCAGCGCGGCAACACCTTCCTGATCCGGGTGGCGCTCAGGAATATTGGGCGCTAAGCCTATGTTCAGCATGGCTAAGGCAGGTTGCGGGCCTGCATTTATCGGAGGAATGATGAAGTTCGGCACTTTTCGAAGGGCGGCCATTGTGCTGGCCGGTTCCTTCCTGTCGGTCGTTGCGGTGGCGCAGACCGCCGGCGACCAGCCGCGCCAGGGTGGGCTTGCGATCCCCAGCGATGTCAGCTTCGTCGGCCCGGCCGAGCAGAACGTCGCCCGGGCGACCGCGATCGTCAATGACGAGATCATCACCCAGACCGATGTCGAACAGCGCATGGCGCTGATGCTGGCCTCGCAGCGGGTCCAGCTTTCAGCCGAGGAGCAGCAGCGGCTGCGCGCTCAGATCCTGCGCAACCTGATCGACGAGACGCTTCAGATCCAGGCCGCTCGCGAGAACGAGATGGCCGTCGAGCAGCGCGAGATCGACCAATATTATGCCCGCTTCGCGCAGGGGTTCGGCCACACGCCCCAGACCTTCGGCGACTATCTGCGCACGATCGGCTCCTCCGAGCGGTCGGTGAAGCGGCAGATCACGGGCGAGCTGTCCTGGCAGCGCCTTCAGCGTTACCGGATGACTCGGGTCAGCGTGGCCGACGAGGAGGTCAGGCAGGTGCTCGACCGTCTCAACGCCTCGCGCGGCAGCAGCGAATATCGGGTCGGCGAGATCTACGTCTCCGCCACTCCGGAAACCGCCGCGACGGTGCGCAGCAACCTGGCCCGGATCGTCGAGCAGATCCGCGGCGGCGCCTCCTTCCCGGCTTATGCCCGTCAATATTCGGAAGCGACGACCGCCGCCCTGGGCGGCGATCTCGGCTGGGTGCGGCCGGAGCAGCTTCCGCCGGAGCTCGCTTCGGTCGTGCAGGCGATGCCGGTCCAGGCCGTCACCGATCCGATCCAGGTGTCGGGCGGCTTCTCGGTCATCTATCTGGTCGACTCCCGCCAGGTCCTCGTCGCCGACCCGCGCGACGCGGTTCTGAGCCTGATGCAGATGTCGATCGATCTGCCTGCCGGCACCACCGAGCCGCAAGCCCGTGCGCGCGCCGACCAGCTCGCCGAGGCGACCCGCTCGATGGGCGGCTGCGGTCGCGCGCCGGACGTGGCGCGGACGATCGGCGCGGAGCTCGTGTCCAATGACGGCATGCGCGCGCGCGAGCTGCCGGTCCAGCTTCAGCAGATGCTGCTGGACATGAGCGTCGGCCAGGCGACCCAGCCCTTCGGCACGACCGAGCGCATCAGCGTCCTGGTCCTGTGCGGCCGCGACGATCCGCGCCAGATCAACATGCCGACGGCAGAGGACGTCCAGACCGCGCTCGCCGAGCAGCGGATGAACCAGCAGGCCCAGCGCTACCTGCGCGACCTGCGTCGCGATGCGGTGATCGAATATCGTTGATCTAGCTGACGCCGCTCCGCCTCAACCGCTCGCCGTATCGATCGGCGATCCGGCGGGGATCGGCGCGGAGGTGGTCGCCAAGAGCTGGGAACGCCGCCGCGAGGAAGGGCTGCCGCCTTTCTTCGCGGTCGGCGACGTCTCCGCCGTCGAAGCGGTATGGAACGGACCGATCACGGTCATCGGCGAGCCCGCGGACGCCTTCGACCATTTCGACCATGCGCTTCCGCTGATCCGGGTCGCAGACGACGAGACAATTCCCGGCCGGCCGACGCTGGAGGGCGCGCGCAACGCCCTCGACAGCCTCGAATTCGCGGTCGGCCTGACCCGCTCCGGCGCCGCGGCGGCGGTGGTCACCGGGCCGGTATCCAAGACCCAGCTCTACGCGATCGGCTTCAGCCACCCCGGCCAGACCGAGTTCGTCGCCGAGCGCTGCGGCGTCTCGACCGACAGCGTTGCGATGATGCTGGCCGGACCGACCCTGAAAGTCGTGCCGGTGACCGGCCATATCGGTCTCGCCGAGGTCCCCTCCGCGCTCACCGTCGACCGCATCGTGTCCAAGGGCCGGGCCCTGATCCGCGGCCTTCAGCGCCAGTTCGGAATCGAGAGGCCGCGGATCGGAGTCGCCGGGCTCAATCCGCATGCCGGCGAGAACGGCGCGCTCGGGCGCGAGGAGATCGACCTCATCCTGCCGGCGATGGAGCGCCTCGCCGAGGAGGGTTACGAACTGATGGGGCCGATGCCGCCGGACATCATGTTCCGCCCGCAGCAGCGCGCCCGATATGACGCGGCCTTGTGCATGTATCACGACCAGGCGCTGATCCCGCTGAAGACCCTGCATTTCGACGAAGGCATCAACATCACGCTTGGCCTGCCGATCGTGCGCACGTCCCCCGACCACGGCACCGCATTCGACATTGCCGGCACGGACCAGGCGGATCCGGGCGCGATGACCGCCGCCATTCGCATTGCCGGGGAGTGCGCCCGGCGCATGCAGGCGGCGTGACTCTCCCGCCACTGCGGGAGGTGATCGCTCGGCACGGGCTCAGCGCCAGCAAGGCGCTCGGCCAGAACTTCCTGCTCGACGAGCAATTGCTCGACCGGATCGCCCGAATCCCCGGCGCGCTCGACGGCCAGCGCGCTTACGAGGTCGGCCCCGGGCCCGGCGGCTTGACCCGGGCGCTGCTTCGCTCGGGCGCGCAGGTGACCGCGGTCGAGCGCGACCGGCGCTGCATCGCGGCGCTTGTCGAGCTCGAGGCCGCTTTTCCGGGAAAGCTCGACGTGATCCAGGGTGACGCGCTCGAGATCGACGAGCCGGCGACGGTCGCCGGCGCCCATGTCGTCGCCAATCTCCCCTACAATGTCGGCACCGCCTTGCTGGTGCGCTGGCTCGGCGGCGAGGCATGGCCGCCCTGGTGGCGCTCCCTGACCCTGATGTTCCAGCAGGAGGTCGCCGAGCGCATCGTCGCCGCTCCCGGCACCGGCGCCTATGGCCGGCTGGCGGTGCTCGCCCAGTGGCGCTCGACCGCCAGGCTGGCGATGAAGGTCCACCGCTCGGCCTTCGTGCCGCCGCCGAAGGTGATGTCGGCGGTGGTGCATATCGTGCCCGCCGAGCAGCCCGAGGGCGTCAGCGCGGCCAGGCTGGAGCAGGTCACCGCCGCCGCGTTCGGCCAGCGCCGCAAGATGCTCCGCCAGAGCCTGAAGTCGGTTCCCGGCGCGATCGAAGTGCTCGCCCGTCTCGGCATCGATTCCGAGCGCCGCGCCGAGACGCTCGCCATCGCCGACTTCGTCTCGATCGCCCGGGAGCTGAGCGCCTGACATCTCGTCACGGGAGCTGAGCCCCTGACACCTCGTCACGGGAGCTGGGCCCCTGACATCTCGTCACCCCGGACTTGATCCGGGGTCCACCTTCTCTCGCCGGCAAGGCAAGGAAAGGTGGATGCCGGATCAGGCCCGGCATGACGGAAGCGCGCTGTGGCGCGATCCGCCGTCGCCCCGGGGCATGGCGGCAAGGCGGTGTCGCGCACCCACCTTCGTCACCCCGACCCACCTTCGTCACCCCGGACCTGATCCGGGGTCCACCTTCTCCCGCCGGCCAAGCAAGGGAAGGTGGATGCCGGATCAGGCCCGGCATGACGGAAGCGCGCTGTGGCGCAATCCGCCGTCGCCCCGGGGCATGGCGGCACGGCGGTGTCGCGCACCCACCTTCGTCACCCCGGACTTGATCCAGGGTCCACCTTCTCCCGCCGGCCAAGCAAGGAAAGGTGGATGCCGGATCAGGTCCGGCATGGCGAGCCTGTCGCGCTTGGCGCTAGTTCGGCTGGCGCGGGGTCGGCGTCGGCGCGGGCTGGGCCGGGGCCTGGCTCTGGGCGGTTTCGACCGGCGGGCCGCGCTGGATCACCGCGGCGAGCTGGTTGGCCTGAGCGCAGGTACGGCCGCACAGCTCGCGCACGCGCTCGAGGTTGCGCTGGGCCCGGGCGACGGCGCCGCGCTGGACATAGGCCTCGCCCTGGCCGGCGAGCGCGTTGACGTCGTTCGGCTCGATGCGGAGCGCGTCGGCATAATAGCCGATCGCCTTGCCCGGCAGGCGCTGCGCCTGGGCGACCCGGGCGAGGCCCAGATAGGCCTGGCGATTGCGCGGATCGACCGCCAGAGCGGTCTCGTAGAAGTCGATCGCCTCGTTGTTGCGGCCGGCGGTTGCGTGGGTCTGTGCCTGCTGGACCAGCGCGGTCGAGCGTGGGTCGATCTGGTCGTCCGGCCGCTGCGTCACGCCGGCGCTCGACATGGTGGCGGCCACAATCGTGACGGCGAGAAGAACGGGCGTGAGGCGCATCATCAACTCCTTGGGCACGGCATCATCGACCTATCACGGCCGGGACCAGCAGGCGACGAAAAAGCCGTCGGTGCCGTCCACGGCGGGACTGAGCAGCCGCCCCGTGCCCGCGGGACGGCCGGCTGTCAGCGGCACAGGCTGCGGCTCAAGCGATGAACGAAGGCTGAGCGCGGCCGCCTGGTCCCTGCCCTCCTCCGCCAATAACGAACAGACGGCATAAACGAGCCGCCCGCCCGGCTTGAGCAGGGTCGCAGCGACGTCGAGCAAATGCGCCTGCAGGGTGACGAGTTGGGCCAGCCGCTTCGGAGTGAGGCGCCAGCGAGTCTCCGGGTTGCGGCGCCAGGTGCCGCTCCCGGAACAGGGCGCATCGACCAGGACGAGGTCGAACGTGCCGGCGAGGTCGGCAAGTCGTTCCGCCTCGCGCCCCGGATCGAGCAGCCGGGCCTCCACGTTCGTCACGCCGGCGCGCTCGAGCCGCGGGCCGAGACGCGACAGGCGCCCGCGGTCGGAATCGCTGGCAATGATGCTGCCCCGGTTCGCCATCTCGGCGGCAAGCGCCAGTGTCTTGCCGCCGGCGCCGGCGCAGAGATCGAGGACGGTCTCCCCGGGCCTGGCCTCGCAGGCGAGCGCGAGCAATTGGCTGCCCTCGTCCTGGATCTCGACGAGGCCGGAGCGCCATGCCTCCGTCTCCTCGACCCGGAAACCTTCCGGAAGGCGCAGACCCAGCGGCGACAGCGGCGTCGGCCCGGCCTCGGGAAGCAGGTCACGCGCCTCGTCCCGGCTGCCGCGCAGGCGATTGGCTCGAAGGTCGAGCGGAGCGCGCTCGAGCAGCGCCGGCCACTCCTCGCCGCCGACCAGAGGATCGAGGCGGGGCACGATCCAGTTCGGCAGCAGGCCCGCCGGCGCTGCCTCCTCGCCATCGACAATGGGCGCCGGTCCGTGCGCCGACCCGTCGAACAGCTCGGCCAGCTCCGGATCGTCCTGGACCAGGCCCAGAATCGCCGAGCGGCCGGAGGACGGCGCATCGCCGGCGCGGCGGATCGCGCGATAGACCAGCTCCCGAACCGCGCGGCGGTCCTTCGACCCCGCGTAGCGCCGCTCCTTGAAGTAGCGCGCGATCAGAGTGTCGGCCGCGGCCCCGCCGGAGCGTGCGGCCTCGATCACCTGGTCGAGCAGCTCGATCGCCGCCTGGACGCGGGCGGACGGGGTCACTTACTGGGCCGGATAATTGGGGGCCTCGCGGGTGATCGACACGTCGTGGACATGGCTCTCGCGCAGTCCCGCGTTGGTGATTCGGGTGAATCGGGCGCGCTCCTTGAGCTCGCTTATGGTGCGCGCGCCGGTATAGCCCATCGCCGCCTTCACGCCGCCGACGAGCTGGTGAATGACGTCCTTGGCCGGGCCCTTGTAGGGCACCTGGCCCTCGATCCCCTCGGGCACGAGCTTCAGCTGGTCCTTGATGTCCTGCTGGAAGTAACGGTCGGCCGATCCGCGCGCCATCGCTCCGACCGAGCCCATGCCGCGATAGGATTTGTAGGCTCGGCCCTGGTAGAGGAAGGTCTCGCCCGGCGCTTCCGCGGTGCCGGCGAGGAGCGAGCCGATCATCACCGCCGACGCTCCGCCGGCGAGCGCCTTGGCGATGTCGCCGCTGGTGCGAAGGCCGCCGTCGCCGATGATCGGAGTGTCGCTCTTCGCCGCCTCCTCGGCCGATTCCATGATCGCGGTGAGCTGCGGGACTCCGACTCCGGCGACGACTCGGGTGGTGCAGATCGAGCCCGGGCCGATCCCGACCTTCACCGCGTCGGCGCCGGCGCCGATCAGCGCCCGCGTCGCCTCCGCGGTCGCGACGTTGCCGGCGACCACCTGGACCGAGTTGGACAGGCGCTTGATCCGTTCGACCGCGACGGCGACGTCCTTGTTGTGGCCATGGGCGGTGTCGATCACGATGAGGTCGCACTCGGCGTCGATCAGCGCCTCGCTGCGCTCGAAGCCCTTGTCGCCGACCGTGGTCGCGGCCGCGACACGCAGGCGTCCGGCGGCGTCCTTGGTCGCATCGGGATAATTGACCGCCTTCTCGATGTCCTTGACGGTGATCAGGCCGATGCAGCGGCGCGCGTCGTCGACGACGATCAGCTTCTCGATCCGCCGCTGGTGGAGCTGGCGCCGCGCCTCCTCCTGGCTCACGTCGGGGCCGACGGTGACCAGATTCTCGCTGGTCATCAGCTCCGACACCTTCTGGCGCGGATTCTCGGCGAAGCGGACGTCGCGATTGGTGAGGATTCCGACCAGGCGCCCGTCCGCCTCCGTCACCGGAATGCCCGAGATCCGGTGCCGCGCCATCAGCTCCTGGGCCTCTGCCAGGGTCTGGCCGGGCCGGATCGTGATCGGGTTGACCACCATGCCGCTCTCGTAGCGCTTGACTGCGCGCACCGCCGCCGCCTGCTCGTCCGGCTCCATGTTGCGGTGGAGCACTCCGAGCCCGCCGAGCTGCGCCATGACGATCGCCATGTCCGCCGCGGTCACCGTGTCCATCGCCGACGACAGGATCGGGATGTTGAGCGCGATGTCGCGGGTGACCCGCGTGCGGGTGTCGGCCTGGCTCGGCAGGACGTCCGATTCCGCCGGCCGGAGCAGAACGTCGTCGAAGGTGAGGCCGAGGCTGATGTCCATATTGTCCTGCTTCATGTCCGGGCCCCGCAAAGGGCCTCATCTAGGTATCGGTCGGCCATGCCGCTAGCGGGCGGCCGGGCGATAGGCGGCTGGATCGGCGAAGGCCCGAGCGATCGCGACCAGCAGGGTCGCATCCTCGGCGGCGCCGTCGAGCTCGAGCGCCGGCGACGATTCGTCGTCCGGCCCGTGATAGGCGCCGTTGAGGAACGCCGCGAGCAGCCGCATGTCCGAGAAGGAGCCGCCCGCCATCATCGCCGGAATGCCGTTGCGGGTGAGCGCCCAGCCGTCCTGGCGCTCGGCCAGCAGGTCGGCTTCCTGGTCGGCATCGAGGCTTCGGCCGAGCGCCGCGGCGGTTCGGGCGACGAGCGCGCGCATCTCCTCGGTTCCGCCGATCATCGCGACCGGCATCCCGGCCGGGTGGATCGCGACGGTGTCGACATTGACCGCGGCCACGATCGAGTTCGCCGGGACCACCGGCACCCGAGCGAAATGCTCGGCGCCGAGCAACCCGATCTCCTCGGCGGTGGTGGCGAGGATGAGGATGTCGCGCTGCGGGCGCTCGCCGGCGGCGAGCCGGCCCGCCGCTTCGATCAGGGTCGCCATTCCGCTCGCATTGTCGACGGCGCCGTTGCAGATCCGGTCCGGCGCGCCTTCCGGTCGGCAGATGCCGACATGGTCCCAATGGCCGAGCAGGAGCACGTTCTCGCCGCTTCCGGCGGTGCCGCGGATCCGGCCGACGACATTGTTGGTCGTGTAGCGGCGCACCTCGGTCATCACGTCGATGCTGGCGCGCACCGGCAGCGAGACCGAGCGGAAGGACGAGCCGGGCTGCGCGTCCAGCATTGCCTGGAGATCGCGGCCGGCGCCTTCGAACAGCGCCATCGCCCCGTCCCACGACATGACTCCATAGGCCGACGGCATCGGGCCGCCGTCGAGCGCCACCGCGCCCTGGGTGGCGGCCCGGCGAACCTGGGCGAAGGGCAGGTCCGGAGCGGTGATCCCGATCACGGCGACCGCGCCCGCCTCGGCCAGGTCGGCGATGCGCTGCTGAAAGCTCGGGAAGCCGTCGACGGCCGGCCCCTCGTAGAGGATGAGCGCGACCGCTCCGCGAAAATCGGCGCCGGCACGCTGGTCGATGCCGCGCTCGGGCATGACCGCGCCGTGCCCGGCAAACACCACCGGCGCATTGGCGATTCGGGCGCGCGGGTCGCGGCTGGTGAGCAGCAGCGCTTCATCCGGCACGCCGATTCGCCTGCCGCCGGCCACCCACCGGGTTTCATGGCGGCCGACGCCGCGCTCGACGATGGCCACCGGCTGCAGCCAGCTCCCGTCGAGCCCGGCCGGCTCGACCCCGCGCGCCGCCAGCTCGCGCATGAGATAGCCGGTGGTCAGGGTCTCCCCCGGAGTCGCCGGCTGGCGGCCCTCGAAGGCGTCGCTGGCGAGGATATCGATATGGGGCCGCAGGTCGGCGGCGGTGATCGGCGCATCCGCAGCGGGGGGCTGGGCGCCGGCCGCCTGCGCGAGGAGGAGCAGCGGTGCGAGCAATGTCAGGATTCGGGGCGACATGAGGCGACTTAGCCAGCCCGCCCCATCGCGACAAGCGCCTGCCCGTCCGAAATTCCCGGCCGGGCCAGGATCGTTTCAGGCCCAATCGGCCCGAAGCGCGAATCCTGGCCTCGGCTAATGCTAGCGGCGCGCCTTGGCGATCAGCGCGCGCGCCTCGGCGACGTGCAGCGCCTCGATCATTCGCCCTTCGTAGCGCGACGCCCCGTCCGTCGCCGCGGCGACCAGCGCGGCGGCGGCCTCGAGCTCCTGCTCGGACGGCGAGAAGATCCGGTTCGCGGTCGCGATCTGGGCGGGATGGATGACCGACTTGCCGTCGAAGCCGAAGCTGCGCCCCTCGCGCGCCTCGGCGGTAAGGCCGGCATCGTCGTCCAGCCGGTTGTAGACCCCGTCGAAAGCGGCGACTCCGGCGGCTCGGGCGGCGGCAACGATGAACTGCAGCGACATGGCCAGGCCCGCTCGCCCCGAGCCCGGCGGAATGCGCAAGGCCGCGGACAGGTCGTTGGTCCCGGCGATCAGCCCGGCCGTGTGCGACGCCAGCGCTCCCGCGCACAGCACGCCCGCGGGCGTCTCGATCATGGCGATCACCGGCTTCTCGCACACCTGGTGGGTGCCGACGAGCTGGCGCTCCCTTTCCGCCTTGGGAAGGACCACATAAGGCGCGCGCGAATGACGCGCGGCGATCATGTCCTCGCCGTGGCAGCGATGCCCCGCGGCGTTGATCCGGATCGCCACCGGTCTGCCTCCGAACCCTTCGGCGACCGCGGCAACCGCTGCGACGCGGGCCGACTCCTTCTGATCCTCCGGCACCGCATCCTCGAGATCGAGCACGATCATGTCGGCGTCGAGCTCGCGCGCCTTCTCGATCGCGCGCGGATTGGACGCCGGAAGGAACAGCAGCGAGCGGCACAAGGTGAGATCGTGGACGGCCATGGCGCTCCCCTTTTTCGTCGGCTCGGCGACCATAACTCCGCGCCACGCAAAGGTTAAACCCCGGTTCAGCGGCGCACCGCTAGAAAGCGCGTCCGTTTGAAGTTAAGAGCCGCGGCGATTCCGGGCGGCGCCGTCGCGGCGCACCCGTGCAAGCGGTCAAAGGAGGCAGCTCACATGAAGGTTTCCAGGGTCGCGCTCGCCGCGGCGACTATGCTCGGCGGCTCGGCCATCTTCGCGACGCCTGCACTCGCGCAGCAGCCGCAACAGCCGGCTGCTGCGCAGGGGCAGGCCCAGCCGCCCCAGCGCCAGCTCAGCATCAGCCGCGCCGAATCCGCGGCGCTCGCTCCGCTCGAGGCCGCGATCCGCGCACAGGATTGGGCCGCGGCCCAGGCGGCCCTCCCGGCGGCCCAGGCCGCCGCGCAGGGCGCCGACGCGCGCTATTTCGTGGCCCGCGCGACGTGGCAGATCGGCAATCAGACGAACAATGCGCAGGTCGAGGCGCAGGCGCTGGCGCAGCTCGTCGACATGCCCAGCACGCCGGCCAATGAGCTGGCGGTCTTCCTCAACCGGCAGGCCGAGCTCGCCTTCAACCGCCAGGATTTCGCCGGTGCCGAGCGTGCGTTCGTGCGGCTGCTCGAGCTTCGGCCGAACGACCCGGCGATCCAGCAGAACCTCTCGGTCGTGCGCAGCCGGGCGGGCAACACCGCAGGCGCGCTGGAGCCGATTCTCCAGCAGATCCGGACGAGCGAGGCCGCCGGCCAGCGCGCGCCGGAGGATCTGTACCGCCGGGCTTTCGAGCTCCCCTATCGGGCCGGCCAGCGTCCCCAGGCCGCCGAGGCGCTCGGCGCCTTGCTTCGGGCCTATCCGAACGCGCGCAACTGGCGCGGCGGCGTCGACTTCCTGCGCGAAGGCGTCAACGACAACCAGCTGCTGCTCGATGTCTACCGTCTCGCGCACCGGGCGAACGTGATCCAGCCGCAGGAATATGTCGCGCTCGCCCAGATGCTCGACCAGGCGGGCCTGCCGGGCGAGACGAAAGCCGTGCTCGACGCAGGCATCGCCGCCGGCGCGCTGCAGTCGTCCGAGGGCGAGGTTGCGCGTCTGCTGGGCATCGCCAACCGCCGCACGGCCGAGGATCGCAGCGGCCTGTCCGCCCAGATCGCCCAGGCGCGGCGCGCCTCGACCGGGCGCGAGGCGCGGGTCGTGGCCGATGCGCTCTATGGATATGAGCGCTATGCCGAGGCGGCGGAGTTGTACCGTCTCGCTCTGACCAAGGGCGGCGAGGATCCGAACCTGATCAACACCCGTCTCGGTGCCTCGCTGGCGCTGGCAGGGCAGCAGGCCGAAGCGGAGGCGGCATTGCGCGCGGTTACCGGCGCTCGGGCCGACCTCGCTCGCATGTGGCTGACCTGGCTCCAGCGCCGTCCGGCCTGAGCTCTGCACGTTAAGTCGACATGATGGGGAGGCGCGCCTTGCGGCGCTCCTCCCCTTTTTGCTTTAAGGGGCGCGTGGTTAACCGCCGATGCGCAGGGTTCGAGGGAGACAGGGTGACATGAAGCTTGGCATCGGCGCGGCGAGCGCCGGCATTCTGGCCGCGGCGGCGGCTTCGCTTTCTTCCACACCCGCGCTTGCGCAGCCCGGCGTCGCGGCTCCCGCCGCCCTCACCTTCACGCGCGAGGAGCGCGCCGCGCTTGCGCCGGTGAGCCAGGCGCTGGTGACTCGCAACTGGGCGGCGGCGGCCGCGGCCCTGCCCGCCGCGCTTGCCGCCGCGCAGAGCCCGAGCGCCCGTTACGCCATCGGCCGCTTCGAGCTCGATCTCGGCCGCGGCACGGTCAATCCCGAACAGCAGCTGCGCGGCATCGAGCGGATCCTGGCGAGCGGCGTTGCCCGCCCCGCGGAGGTCGCCGCACTGCTTCAGCTCCAGGCCCAGATCTACAACGACCGGCGCGAATATGAGCGGGCCGAGGCGTCGCTCAACCGCCTCGCCCAGCTTCAGCCCAACGATCCCGATATTCTCGCCCTGCTCGGTCAGCTGAGCCGCACCCGCAACAATTCCGCCCAGGCCCTGACCCTGTTCCAGGGCTCTCTCGCCGCGAGCGATGCCGCCGGCCGGCGCGTGCCGGAGAGCCGCTACAAGCTGGCGCTGGCGCTGGCGTTGCAGGGCGACCGGCGCGAAGCGACGGCCGACCTCGCCCGGCGCCTGGTGACGGCTTATCCGAGCGCGATCAACTGGCGCGACGCATTGCTCAGCTATCGCGACGTCGCTCAGCCCGATGCGGCGTCGAGCCTCGACATCTGGCGCCTGCTGCGCGCCGCCGGGGCGCTGACCGGCGAGCGCGATTACCTCGCCGCGGCCAATGCCTTCGACCAGGCCAATCTCGCCGGGGAGGCCAAGGCGGTTCTGGACGAAGGCCTCAGCCGCAACATGCTGCGCGCCAACGAAGGGCTGACTCGGGCGCTGATCACGCGCGTGACCGGCCGCGCCACCACCGAGCGCGGCGCGCTCGCCGGGCGGATCGCGTCGGCGCGCACCGCCGCTGCGGGCGCGCC
>JAEZFL010000113.1 GCA_023417515.1 Pseudomonadota bacterium
AAGAGATGAATGAACTGACCAATTTCGCGAACCCGGTCGCCAAGCCGGAGACGTTCGACCAGATCAAGATCGGCATCGCCTCGCCCGAGCGCATCCGCTCCTGGTCGTTCGGCGAGATCAAGAAGCCCGAGACGATCAACTACCGCACGTTCAAGCCCGAGCGTGACGGCCTGTTCTGCGCGCGCATCTTCGGTCCGATCAAGGATTACGAGTGCCTGTGCGGCAAGTACAAGCGCATGAAGTATAAGGGCATCGTCTGCGAGAAGTGCGGAGTCGAGGTCACCGTTTCGAAGGTCCGCCGCGAGCGCATGGGCCATATCGAGCTGGCCGCACCGGTCGCCCATATCTGGTTCCTGAAGAGCCTGCCGAGCCGCATCGGCCTGCTTCTCGACATGCAGCTCAAGCAGCTCGAGCGGGTCCTCTACTTCGAGAGCTACATCGTCACCGAGCCCGGCCTCACGCCGCTCGAGAAGTTCCAGCTCCTCACCGAGGACGAGCTTCTCGACGCCCAGGATGAATATGGCGAGGACGCCTTCTCCGCCGGCATCGGCGCCGAGGCGGTCAAGCTCATGCTGATGGACCTCGACCTCGAGGGCGAGCGCACCCAGCTGCTCGAGGAGCTGGCGACGACCAAATCGGAGCTGAAGCCCAAGAAGATCATCAAGCGCCTGAAGGTCGTCGAGTCCTTCCTCGAATCCGGCAACCGTCCGGAGTGGATGATCCTGGACGTCGTCCCGGTCATTCCGCCCGAGCTGCGCCCGCTGGTTCCGCTGGACGGCGGCCGCTTCGCGACGTCGGACCTCAACGACCTCTATCGCCGGGTCATCAACCGCAACAACCGTCTCAAGCGGCTGATGGAGCTGCGCGCGCCGGACATCATCGTGCGCAACGAGAAGCGCATGCTCCAGGAGGCGGTCGACGCCCTGTTCGACAACGGCCGCCGCGGCCGCACCATCACCGGCGCCAACAAGCGTCCGCTGAAGTCGCTGTCCGACATGCTCAAGGGCAAGCAGGGGCGTTTCCGCCAGAACCTGCTCGGCAAGCGCGTAGACTATTCGGGCCGTTCGGTCATCGTCACCGGTCCGGAGCTGAAGCTCCACCAGTGCGGCCTTCCGAAGAAGATGGCGCTCGAGCTGTTCAAGCCG
The DNA here is from genome assembly GCA_023417515.1 of Pseudomonadota bacterium. Lineage (GTDB taxonomy): Bacteria > Pseudomonadota > Alphaproteobacteria > Sphingomonadales > Sphingomonadaceae > Allosphingosinicella. The sequence goes on from JAEZFL010000113.1 coordinate 1,146, forward strand.
TTCATCTACTCGCGCCTCGACGCCAAGGGTCTGTCGATGACCCTCAAGCAGGCGAAGAAGTGGGTCGAGAAGGAGCGCAAGGAAGTCTGGGACATCCTCGACGAAGTCATTCGCGAGCACCCGGTCCTCCTCAACCGCGCTCCGACTCTCCACCGCCTTGGCATCCAGGCGTTCGAGCCGGTGCTGATCGAGGGCAAGGCGATCCAGCTTCACCCGCTCGTCTGCGCCGCCTTCAACGCCGACTTCGACGGCGACCAGATGGCCGTTCACGTGCCCCTGAGCCTCGAGGCGCAGCTGGAAGCGCGCGTGCTGATGATGTCGACCAACAACATCCTCTCGCCCGCCAACGGCAAGCCGATCATCGTTCCGTCGCAGGACATGGTCCTCGGCCTCTATTATCTGTCGATGGAGCGTGAGGGCGAGCCGGGCGAAGGCTCGATGCTGGCCGACATGCAGGAGGTCCATCAGGCGCTGTTCAACGGCGCGGTCACGCTGCACAGCAAGATCGTCAGCCGGGTCCCGCAGACCGACGAGGACGGCAACACCTACATGAAGCGGTTCGAGACCACGCCGGGCCGGATGCTGCTCGGCGAGACTCTTCCGAAGAGCCACCGAGTGCCCTTCGAGACGGTCAACCGCCTGCTGACCAAGAAGGAGATCGGCGACGTCATCGACACCGTCTATCGCCACACCGGCCAGAAGGAGACGGTGCTGTTCGCCGACGCGATCATGCAGCTCGGCTTCCGCCACGCGTTCCGCGCGGGCATCTCGTTCGGCAAGGACGACATGGTCATCCCGGTCGAGAAGGAGAAGCTGGTCGAGGAAACCCGCGACCAGGTGAAGGACTATGAGCAGCAATATCAGGACGGCCTGATCACCCAGCAGGAGAAGTACAACAAGGTGATCGACGCCTGGAGCCGCTGCGGCGACCAGGTCGCGAACGCCATGATGGAGAAGATCAAGGCGCAGCCCAAGGACGACAACGGCCGCATGGCGCAGATCAACTCGATCTACATGATGGCCCATTCCGGCGCCCGCGGCTCGCAGGCCCAGATGAAGCAGCTCGCCGGCATGCGCGGCCTCATGGCCAAGCCGTCGGGCGAGATCATCGAGACTCCGATCATCTCGAACTTCAAGGAAGGCCTGACCGTCCTCGAGTACTTCAACTCGACCCACGGCGCCCGCAAGGGCCTGGCCGACACCGCGCTCAAGACGGCGAACTCGGGCTACCTGACCCGCCGTCTGGTCGACGTGTCGCAGGACTGCGTGATCGTCGAGCAGGATTGCGGCACCGAGAACAATCTGGAGATGCGCGCCATCGTCCAGGGCGGCGCCACCATCGCCTCGCTCGGCGAGCGAATCCTCGGCCGCACGCCGATCGAGGACGTGGTCGACTCCAAGACCGGCACGGTCATCGCCAAGGAAGGCGAGCTGATTGACGAGAATGGCGCTCGGATGATCGACGAGCTGGCCATCCAGTCGGTGCACATCCGCTCGCCGCTGGTCTGCGAAAGCGAGACCGGCGTCTGCGCCAAATGCTACGGGCGCGATCTCGCGCGCGGCACCCCGGTCAACATCGGCGAGGCGGTCGGCGTGATCGCCGCCCAGTCGATCGGCGAGCCGGGCACCCAGCTGACGATGCGGACCTTCCACATCGGCGGCGCGGCGCAGCTCAACGAGACGTCGAGCCTCGAGGCGGCCGTCGACGGCACGATCGAGCTTCGCGACCTGCCGGTCATCATCGACCCGCGCGGCCGCCACATCGCGATGGCGCGCAACGGCGAGCTGGCGATCGTCGACATGGACGGCCGCGAGCGGGCGTCGCACCGCATTCCTTACGGTGCGCACCTGATGGTCGAGCACGGCCACATCGCCTCCAAGGGCGACCGCCTGGCCGAGTGGGATCCGTTCATGATGCCGGTGATCACCGAGAAGGGCGGAATCGTGAAGTTCCAGGACCTGATCGATGGCAAGACTCTCACCGAGCAGACGGACGAGGCCACCGGCATCGCCCAGCGCGTGGTGACCGAATATCGCGCCACGGGCCGGTCGAAGGAGGATCTGCGTCCGCGCATCACCCTGCTCGACGAGGACAGCGGCGAGGCCGCGCGCTACATGCTGGCGCCGGGCGCGATGCTGTCGGTCGAGGACGGCCAGAAGGTCGAGGCCGGCGAGGTGCTCGCCCGAGTCAGCCGCGAGGCGGCCAAGACCCGCGACATCACCGGCGGTCTGCCGCGGGTGGCGGAGCTGTTCGAGGCGCGCAAGCCCAAGGAGAATGCGATCATCGCCAAGGTCTCCGGCCGCATCGCCTTCGGCAAGGACTATAAGGCCAAGCGCAAGATCGCGATCATCCCCGAGGAGGGCGATCCCGTCGAGTATCTGGTGCCCAAGTCCAAGGTCATCGACGTGCAGGAAGGCGATTTCGTCAAGCGCGGCGACAACCTGATCGGCGGCAGCCCGGATCCGCACGACATCCTCGAAGTGCTCGGCGTCAAGGCGCTGGCCGAATATCTCGTGTCGGAGATCCAGGAGGTCTATCGGCTTCAGGGCGTGAAGATCAACGACAAGCACATCGAGGTGATCGTTCGCCAGATGCTGCAGAAGGTCGAGATCACCGAGAGCGGCGACAGCACCTTCCTGGTCGGCGAGCAGGTCGACGCGGCGGAGATGCGCGAGGTCAACGCCAAGCTGAAAGCGTCGAAGAAGGCGCTTGCGGAAGGCAAGCCGGTGCTGCTCGGAATCACCAAGGCGAGCCTGCAGACCCGCAGCTTCATCTCCGCGGCCTCGTTCCAGGAGACGACCCGTGTGCTCACCGAGGCTTCGGTGCAGGGCAAGGTCGACACCCTCGACGGCCTCAAGGAGAACGTCATCGTCGGCCGCCTCATCCCGGCGGGCACCGGCGCGGGCATGAACCGCATGCGAATCGCCGCCTCGAGCCGCGACGCCGCCCTGCGCGCGACCCAGCGCCGCATGCAGGAGGCCCTCATCGCCGCCAACACGGCCGAAGAGGAGCACAAGGCGGAGCTGGCCCAGGGTCCGGAAGCCGCGATCCAGGCCGATCCGCTCGGCGACGTGGTCGCCTCGGGCCACGGCACCGACGAGGATGCCGGCGAGTATCTGCAGAGCTAAGGCTTAGCGCCGAAGCCCTTCAACGAAGCGCCCCGCCAGGAGACTGGCGGGGCGTTTTCGTTTCAGGCGGCGGGAGACAGATCCGCCTGTTCGCCCAGGCTTTCGTAAAGAGCGTCGAGGTCCGCCCGTTGGATCTGCGCGAGCAGGTCATCGAAGCTGTCGACGATGAAATAGCCCTGTTGGAGGGCGTCGGAGCGGTAGCGGGTGCGCACGACGGTCGCGAGATCGAACGGACTGCGGCAGGGCAGCGCGCTCTCCAAAGCGTAGCCGGCCTCCTCGAAGCTCGATGCAAGGCCGGCGCCGTAGATCTTGAGCTCGCCGTCCTCGCGGGCGAGGCCGAACTCGACCGTGTACCAGTAGAGCCGCGACAGGCGGTGGATGTTGCCGGAGGCGAACGCGGCCAGGCCCGCTGCGCCCAGCGCCTGCATGAAGTCGGCGACCGCGGGATCGGCGAGCATCGGCACATGGCCGAACACGTCGTGGAAGACGTCGGGCTCTTCGAGGTAATCGAGCTGGTCGGCGCTGCGGATGAAGTTGCCGGCGGGGAAGCGACGAGCGGCAAGGTGGGCGAAGAAGACGTCGTCGGGCAGCAGGCCGGGCACGGCGACCACCTGCCACCCGGTGCGCGCGTGGAGCCGGTCGTTGAGCTCGCCGAGCTCGGGGATTCCCGGACGCGACAGCCGCAGCACGTCGAGTCCTTCCGAGAAGGCGCGAACCACCCGTCCGGCGAGCCGCTCCTGCTGCCGAGCGAACAGCAGGTCCCACACGCGATGCTCCTCGGCCGTGAACCGCTCCCAGTCCTGCGGCATCGTCCAGTCCTCGGCCGTGCCCGGGGGACGGACAAGATGGACGTGCGGCGGGAGCGTGGCCCCGGCTGCCGGCGGCGCTTCCAATTCGGTGAACATCGGGGTCTTCCTTTCGGCGCAAAGAAAAACCCCGCCCGGAGGTCCGGACGGGGTCGGTGAAAACAGGTCTTGTTAGAGACGCGTCAGCCCGGTCCCGCCCGTGCGGTGCCATAGGCATAATAGAGCACGGCCGCGGCGACGCGCTGCAGGGAGGCTGGAGCCTGGCGAGACTGGTCGAAGGCCATTGCCCCTAAGGATGCGGGCCGGACGCTGACCTGTCAATGAACGGGTTCACTCGACCTCTTCCCTGATCGTGTTCGTCGAAGACGCCTTCTCACCGGGCGCGACCGGGCGCCGCGTCGTGCGGGCACGGCGCTCCAGCCACCAGGTCTGCTGCCAGCCGCGCTCCTCGGCGACCGGATTGCCCTGCGCGTCGCGCGCCGGGGTCCAGCGGAAGCGCTGCTCGATGAGCCGGCAGGTGGTCTGGTCGAGCGCGGCGCTGCCGCTGCTTCGCGTGACTCGGCAATTGCTGACCCGGCCGTCGGTTCCGACGGTGAAGCGGGTCTCCACCCGCCCCTCGGCACGCGACTCGACCGCCGCGCGGGGGTAGTCGCTTCGGACGATCTGGCCGGAGACGTACTGGGCCCGGCTGCCCCCGCCACCGCCACCGCCGGAGCCCGATCCGCCCGCGCCGGTGCCCGTCCCCTCCCCGCCCGCGCCCGAGCCGGTGCCCGCGTCG
>JAEZFL010000108.1 GCA_023417515.1 Pseudomonadota bacterium
GCCCGCCGCTCCCCTGGGCTGGACCGGCGGCGGAACCGGGGCGGCCGCAGGCGGCCGGGAAACCAGCGTCGACCTGTCGAGAAGGTCCGGAACCAGCCGCTCGAGGAAACCGGCGACGAACGCCACGATGACCACCTCCAGCCAGCCCTCCCTCCCGGTGAAATCGATGCTGTTGCCGCCGATGACGAGCTGGACCAGCCGCGCGTTCATCAGGCAGACGATGACCACGCCAGCGATGCTCCCGATCGAGATCCGCAATATCGCGTCCGACCGGTTGTCGCTGCTCTGCAGATCGGTGGCGATCGAGCGATTGCGGATTGCGATGGCGATGAAGAAGAATGCGCCGACGGCACCGACCGCGGCCGCACGCCACAGCTGGCGAAGCTCGCCGCTCATCGCCGCGCCCCACGGGAAGAAGGTCGCTGTGGCGAGAATGCAGATGAGAACGATCGCCGCCGCGGCCAGCGAGGCGACGGTCAGATACTCATAGCGCGCCATTGCCGTGCGCTCGTCGAGCAGGTCGACCTTGATGGCCTGGAGTAGCGAGCCGGCCACGTCAGGCTGGCCATTGAGGCCGATAACCAGAGCGTCGGCGACCCGCCTGTCAAACAGGCGCGTCTTCGCCTGCTGATCGTGCTTCGTGCTTGCTCGCCACCCGTCGATCAGACCGTTTATCTCGCCGCGGATGGGATTTGCAGTGGCCAGGCAGGCTTGCTGCTGCACCATGATTTTCTGATCGTCGGAGAAGTGCACCATAACGCGAGCGTCGGTCGCGTACACCGCGTAAAGTCCGTCAACTTTGGCGTATACCGCGACAATCATCGCGCCGGTACTGTCGACACCGCCAAGACGAATCTCTTGAACATTCATCCCGACTTCCCCTCCGAGTCGGTTGAACTTGTCTTCACAAAATGACATTTATCCATAATCTTTTCAAGCAACTCGGCGAGGCCGCTGATTGGAGGCCGTGTCCAGAACATCGCCCTTGTCCTTGCCGTTCGCGGCCGGCGCGCCTAGCTCGCTGTCATGACCAGCCCCATCCATGATCGCCTGGCCGAACTCGGCCTCACCCTCCCCGAGGCCGCCGCTCCGGTCGCCTCCTACGTGCCCGCCGTCGAGGCCAATGGGCTGCTCCATATTTCGGGGCAGGTCAGCCAGGCCGACGGCCAGCTGATCAAGGGCCGGCTCGGCGAGGATATGGACGTCGAGGCCGGCGCCGCCGCCGCGCGCGCCTGCGCAATCATGCTTCTCGCCCAGATCGACAAGGCGGTCGGACTCGGCCGGGTCGAGCGGATCGTGAAGCTCGGCGTGTTCGTGAACAGCGCCGGCAGCTTCACCGATCAGCCCAAGGTCGCCAACGGCGCCTCTGAGCTGATGCAGGACGTGTTCGGCGAGGCGGGCCGCCATGCGCGCAGCGCCGTCGGCGTTCCGGCGCTGCCCCTCGGAGTCGCGGTCGAGGTCGATGCCGTCGTCGCGGTTCGCCCCGCCTGATCTGACGGGCCCCGGCGCATGAGCGCCGAGCAGATCGTCGCGCGCATCGCGCCCGGCGTGGCCGCGTTCGATGCGGCGACCTGGGACCGCTGCGCGGGCGGCGGCAATCCCTTTCTCAGCCATGCTTTCCTAGCCGCGCTCGAGGAATCGGGCAGCGTCGGCGCACGTGCCGGCTGGCAGCCGGCGCCGATCGCCATCGACGGCCCCGGCGGGGCGCCGGATGCGGTGCTGCCGGCCTATGTGAAGAGCCACAGCCAAGGCGAATATGTCTTCGACCATGGCTGGGCCGACGCCTTCGAGCGGGCCGGCGGCCGCTACTATCCCAAGCTCCAGATCGCGGTGCCGTTCACTCCGGTGCCGGGGCGGCGCCTGCTCGCCGCCGAGCCTGCGCTTGCGCCCGCGCTGATCGCCGCGGCCGAGCGGGTGGTCGAGCAGAACCGGCTATCCTCCGCACACGCGACCTTCATCGATCCGGGCGAAGTCGAGCTGTTCGAGCGGGCCGGCTGGCTGATCCGAATCGACAGCCAGTTCCACTGGCACAATGAGGGGTTCGAGAGCTTCGGCGATTTCCTCGCTGCCCTGTCCTCGCCCAAGCGCAAGTCGATCCGCAAGGAACGGGCGCGGGCGATCGAAGGGCTCGAAGTCGTCCACCTCACCGGGAACGACATCAGCGAGGCCCATTGGGACGCCTTCTGGGCCTTCTACCAGGATACCGGCGCGCGGAAGTGGGGCCGGCCCTATCTCACCCGTTCCTTCTTCTCGCTGATCGGCGAGCGGATGGCCGACCGCATCCTGCTGATCCTCGCACTCCGGGACGGCGTGCCGATCGCCGGCGCGCTCAACCTGATCGGCGCGGACGCGCTCTTCGGCCGCTATTGGGGTTGCACCGAAGAGGTGCCCGGCCTCCATTTCGAGCTGTGCTATTATCGCGCCATCGACGAGGCGATCGCCCGCGGCCTCGCCCGTGTCGAGGCCGGCGCCCAGGGCTCGCACAAGCTCGCCCGCGGCTACCGGCCGGTGCCGACCTATTCCGCCCATTATTTCGCCGACCCGCACCTTGCCGACGCGGTCGCCCGCTACCTCGAGGCGGAACGGCCGGCGGTCGTCGAAGAAATCAGGATGTTGGACGAACACGCGCCGTTCAAGAAAGGCTGACGGCTTGCCGCATAAGCGGCTTCGGCTAGGATCGCCCGACAACTGACAGGGGGTCTCATGCGGAAGCTGTTCGCACTCGTCTCGCTCACCTTTTCGTCGGCAGCTCTGGCGCAGCAGCCGGCCACGGCGCCGGCCGGGATCAGCCGGACGTTCGAGGCGAGCGACCTGTTCGGGCTTGAGGTGGCCAGCGATCCGCAGATCAGCCCCGACGGGCGTCGGATCGCCTATGTCCGCCGCTCGGGCGACATCATGACCGACCGGATGCGGCCGACCATCTGGCTGATCGACACCGCGACCGGCGGGCAGGCGCCGCTGGCCGCGGGTCCGGGCGCTCACATGTCGCCGCGCTGGTCGCCGGACGGAACCCGGCTCGCCTACATCTCCTCGGCCGAGGGTGGGCAGTCGCAGCTCTACGTGCGCTGGATGGCGAGCGGCCAATCGGTGCGGATCACTGGCCTTCCCAACGCCCCGGGAAGCATCGCCTGGTCGCCGGACGGGCGGCACATCGCCTATTCGATGCTGGTGCCGGGCGAGCCCGCGCGGCTCGGGCGGGCGCCGGCCAAGCCCGAGGGCGCGCAATGGGCCGAGCCGCTCCAGCAGATCACCAACGTCACCTATCGCGCCGACGGCCAGGGCTTCCTTAGGCCCGGCTACAGCCATCTGTTCGTCGTGCCCGCCGAGGGCGGGACTCCGCGCCAGCTCACCTCCGGCGACTTCCATCATGACGGGCCGGTCGAATGGTCGGCGGACGGGCGCACCGTTTATACCAGCGCCAACCGCTCCCCGAACTGGGAACGCGACCCGATCGATGCCGAGATCTACGCGGTCGATGTGGCGAGCGGCGCGCTTCGCGCGCTCACGGATCGCGACGGTCCCGATTTCGCGCCGGTGGTGTCGCCGGACGGCAGCCGGATCGCCTATCTCGGTTTCGATGATCGCGGCTACGGCTATGACCAGTCGCAGCTCTACGTGATGGACCGCAACGGCTCGAACCGGCGCTCGCTGACTGCCGGGCTCGACCGCGACGTCAACTCTCCGCAATGGGCCGCGGACGGGCGGTCGATCTATGTCAGCTATGACGAGCACGGCTCGCGCAAGGTCGCGCGGATCGGCCTCGACGGAAGTGTTCGAACCGTCGCCGAAGGGCTGAGCGGCGCCGGCCTCGACCGGCCCTACAGCGGCGGCGACTACAGCGTCGCTCGGGACGGCACGCTGGCGATCACGTCCGGGAGCGGCATTCGCCCGGCCGACGTTGCGCTGGTTCGCGGCGGCGCGGTCCGCCTGCTCACCCGGCTCAACGAGGACCTGCTCGCTCACAAACGTCTCGGCGAGGTTCGGCGGATCGAGGCGCGCTCATCGCACGACCAGCGCCCGATCGAGGCGTGGCTGACGCTGCCGCCGGGCCATGTCGACGGCCAGCGCCACCCGCTGATCCTCGAAATCCATGGCGGGCCCTGGCAGGCTTACGGGCCGCATTTCGCGACCGACAACCAGCTCTATGCCGCGGCGGGCTATGCGGTGCTGTCGGTCAACCCGCGCGGCTCGACCTCCTACGGCCAGGACTTCGCCGACCAGATCCACCTCGCTTATCCGGGCCACGACTATGACGATTTGATGAGCGCGGTCGATGCGGCAATCGCTCAGGGCTTTGCAGACGAGGAGCGGCTGTTCGTGACCGGCGGGTCCGGCGGCGGCGTGCTCAGCTCATGGATCATCGGCCGCACCAACCGCTTCCGCGCCGCGGCGGTGCAGAAGCCGGTGATCAACTGGACGAGCTTCGCGCTGACCTCGGACGGGGTCGCGGCCTATGCCCGTTATTGGATGGGCGGCATGCCGTGGGAGAATATGGAGGCCTATTGGCGCCGCTCGCCGCTGTCGCTGGTCGGCAATGTCCAGACTCCGGCGCTGGTGATCGTGGGAGCGGAGGACAATAGGACGCCGTCCAGCGAAGCGGAGCAATATTACAATGCGCTTCAACTGCGCGGCGTGCCGACCGCTCTGATCCGGGTGCCGGGCGCGCCGCACAATCTGGTCGCGCGCCCGTCGCAGAGCGCGGCCCGGATCAGCGCGATCCTGGCTTGGTTCGAGCGCTATCGCGACGGCTGGACTCCGCCGCAGCGGACCGCAGCCGCCGCGGAATAAGGTCAGGCCGCGCGGCGTTCCGTCGCGGTGGCGGCGAGCCAGGCGCGGGCCCCGCGCTGGGCCTCGGCGATCTCGCGGGCAGTCATCTCGTCGGCGATGTCGGCGCGGCATTGCTGGGCCTCGCGCGAGCCCGAGAGGGCGGCGAGGTTGAACCATTTGTGCGCTTCGATGAGATCGACGTCGACCCCGTCGCTGCCGGTCGAATAGGCGATCCCGAGCTGGAAGAGCGCGTCGATGCTGCCCATCGCGGCGTCGGCGATGCGCGTCTCCATAAGGAAGGCGGCGGCTTGCAGGCTGTGTCCCATGTGATGCCCCCTATTTCTGCGTGAATCAGAATGACGCAGCAGCAGCAAACAAATGGTTAACGCGAAATTTGCCCTGATTTGCGGGAGGTACGAGGCGCTGACATCCTCCCTGTGCGGCAGCGCCGCATGGGGAGGGGGACCGCTCGCGAAGCGAGTGGTGGAGGGGCTGTCCGAGCTCCGCGCCAAAGCCCCTGCACCGCCTTCGGCGGTCCCCTCCCCATGAGGCTTCGCTTCACAGGGAGGATTAGTTGGCGAGCTCGACCGGAAGATTGTCGATGAGGCGGGTGCGGCCGAGGATGGCGGCGGCGAGCAGGCGGGCGGGGCGGTCGAGGGCCGCCAAGGGCTCGAGCGAGGCGGCGTCGCGAAGCTCGACATAGTCGATCGGATCGAAACCGGCCGCGGCGAGCTTGTCGCGGGCGCGGCCGATCGCTTCAGTTACCGGCATGCCGTCGACGATCGCCTGGGCCGCCTCGCCCAGCGCGCGGGGAAGGGCGCGGGCGGAGCGCCGTTCGTCGTCGGAGAGATAGGCGTTGCGCGACGAGAGGGCGAGCCCGTCGGCGTCGCGTTGGGTCGGCACCCCGACGATGTCGATGCCGAGGCCCTGCGAGGCGACCATCTGGCGGATGACCAGAAGCTGCTGATAGTCCTTCTCCCCGAACACCGCGATGTCGGGCTCGACCTGATCGAACAGGCGCGCGACCACCGTCGCGACGCCGTCGAAATGACCCGGCCGGGCGTCGCCGTCGAGCCCGGCGGAGGCCGGGCCCGCCTTCACGTCGACCTCCGGCCCGTTGGGGTACATTGTATCGACGTCCGGCGCCCACAGGATCGCGGTCCCGGCTTCTTCCAGCATGCGGGCGTCGCTCGCCTCGCGGCGCGGATAGCGGCTCAGATCCTCGTTCGCTCCGAATTGGGTCGGGTTGACGAAGATCGAGGCGACGACATGGTCTGCTCGCTGCCGCGCTTCGGCGACCAGGGCGATATGGCCGGCATGGAGGGCGCCCATGGTCGGCACCAGCGCGACCGTGCCGCCTCCTTCGCGCAACATGCTTAACGCTTGGCGAAGCTCGGCTTTTCCACGGATGATTTGCACGGCCTTCTGGCCTCCGATACAGGCATGGCTTAAGAGAGAAGGCGGCCCCTTTGCGGGCCGTCTTGTGCAAGATCAAGTGGTCGAGGAAGACGCGTCTATGGGCCCAGGCCGCCCCCACATCATTGTCTTCGCCAACGAGAAGGGCGGCACCGGCAAGTCGACGACCGCGGTTCACACCGCCGTCGCTCTGGCGAGCATGGGCAAGAAGGTCGCCGCGCTCGACCTCGACACGCGCCAGCGCACGCTCGGCCGCTATCTCGACAACCGTGCCGCCACCCAGCGCCGGCTGCTGATCCCGATCCCGCTGGTCGAGCACGAGACGTTCGATCCCGCCAAGAGCGGGGAGATCGGCGACGTCATCGAGCGCGTCGGCGAGGGCGTCGACGTGCTGGTCATCGACACGCCGGGCCGCGACGATCCCTATTCGCGCGAGGCGATGATCCGGGCGGATACGTTGGTCACTCCGATCAACGACAGCTTCGTCGATCTCGACCTGATCGGCGAGGTCGACCCGGACACCTACAAGGTGCGCCGGCCGAGCTTTTATGCCGAGGTCGTGTGGCAGAGCCGTACGCGCCGCGCCAAGACCACGGGCGCGACGGTGGATTGGGTGCTGCTCAGGAACCGACTCCAGCACGTCAATGCGCGCAACATGCACCGTGTCGCCGAGGCATTGGGCGACCTGTCGCGGCGCGTCGGCTTCCGCGTCATTCCGGGCCTCGGCGAGCGGGTCATCTACCGCGAGCTGTTCCCCAAGGGCCTGACTCTCATCGACCTGCCTCATATCGGCGAGGCGAGCTTCGCCCATATCACCGCCCGCCAGGAGCTTCGCGAGATGATCGCCGGCCTCGACCTCCCGGGCGATGCGGACGAAGCGCCCGAGCCGCAGCGCATGGCCGGGTGAGGTGCACTTCCTGCTGCCGATCCTGGGGCTGGCCCTGATCTGGGCCTGGTGGAGCGGCAGGCTGAAACAATTCACGATCGACGACGCGATCGGCGCGACCGTGTTCGTCCTCGGCGTCCGAATGCTGACGACGGGCAAGATCCTGCCGGGAGCGGTCCTGATGGCAGGCGGTCTGCTCTATGTCGGCTACCGCCGCGGCCGCTTCCGTCGCGACACGGCCATGCCGCTCGACGATGCCCGGCGGCTGCTCGGGGTCCCCGAAGGCGCCAGCATTGCCGACATCCGCGCGGCGCACCGGCGTCTGATCGCCAAGGTGCATCCTGATGCTGGAGGCTCGGAGGAGCTGGCGCAGAGGATCAACGCGGCGCGCGACGCCTTGATCGCGGCGCACGCACGCGGCAACGGATCGCGGCGCGACTCCATTTCCTGACCGCGCCGTAAGGAGCCTCACCGACATGCACCAATTCCATCCGACGACCCTGCGCGAATATGACATCCGCGGAATCGTCGGCCAGACGCTCGGGGAAGCGGACTCGGAGGCGATCGGGCGCACCTTCGGGACCCTGGTGCGCCGCGTCGGCGGCAGCCGGGTCGCGGTCGGCTATGACGGGCGCGAAAGCTCGCCGGCGCTCGAAGCGGCGCTGGTCAAGGGCCTGAACGCTGCCGGCGTTGACGCGGTGCGGATCGGCCTCGGGGCGACTCCGATGCTCTATTATGCGGAAGCCGTGCTCGACGTGGACGGCGGCATCATGATCACCGGCAGCCACAACCCGCCCGATTATAACGGCTTCAAGATGGTGCTTGAGCACGGGCCCTTCTTTGGCGCCGACATCCAGAAGCTCGGGCAGATGGCCGCGGCGGCGGACTGGGAGAGCGGCGCGGGCAAGGTCGAGGAGGTCGACATCGAGGATCGCTATGTCGATCGGCTCCTTCAGGGCTTCGACGGGCCGGCGCTGAAGGTCGGCTGGGACGCCGGCAATGGCGCCGCTGGCCCCGCGCTCGAGAAGCTGGTCGCGAAGCTGCCGGGCGAGCATCACACACTCTACACCGACATCGACAGCCGCTTCCCCAACCACCATCCCGATCCGACCGACGAGAAGAATCTCGCCGATTTGAAGCGCTTGGTGACAGAGAAAGGCCTCGACCTAGGCATCGCCTTCGACGGGGATGGTGACCGGATTGGTGCGGTCGACGGGCAGGGGCGGGTGATCTGGGGCGACCAGCTTCTCTCGATCCTCGCCGCGCCGGTTCTGGAGAAGGTGCCCGGCGCCACGATCATCGCCGACGTGAAGGCGAGCCAGGCGCTCTATGACCGCGTCGCCGAGCTCGGCGGCCAGCCCCTGATGTGGAAGACCGGCCACAGCCTCATCAAGCAGAAGATGAAGGAGACCGGCTCCCCGCTCGCCGGCGAAATGAGCGGTCACGTCTTCTTCGCGCACGATTATTACGGCTTCGACGACGCCCTTTACGCCGCGGTCCGCCTGATCCGCGCCCTCGGCCGTCTCGGCAAGCCGCTGGCCCGGCTGCGCGACGAGATGCCCGACATGGTCAACACGCCGGAGATGCGCTTCCAGGTGGACGAGAGCCGCAAGTTCGCGGTGGTCGACGAGGTGCTGGAGCGGCTCGAGAGCAATGGCGCTCAGGTCAACCGCACCGACGGCGCGCGGGTGAACACCGCCGACGGCTGGTGGCTTCTGCGCGCGTCGAACACGCAGGACGTGCTGGTCGCCCGCGCCGAGGCGAAGGACGTCGCGGGGCTCGAGCGGCTCGTCGCACAGATCGACGAGCAGCTCGCTCTGTCGGGCGTGGAGCGCGGGCCTCAGGCGGGCCACTGAGGGTGGGGTCGGGCTCGCTCTGGCATCCCGAGGCGGCCGCCTTCTGCGTCGCCTGGGTGGCGATCGCGACGGCCGGCTTCGTCCTCGAGGGCTTTCTCGCAGGAGCCTTTCTCACCTTCGGCCTGATGGGCGTGCTCATGCCGGTCAGCCTCTTCCTGCTCGGCAAGAAGGAGGACGCGGTTCTCGAGCGCACGATGCGGTGGTCCCTGCTGATCGGCGCGGGACTCCTACTGGCGCTCGTTCACGCTCTCGGCGCCTAGTCGTCCTCGTCCTCGTAGCCGACGAGGTTCAATTCGCGCGCCTTGATCTGGCGAGTCATGCACCAGTGCATCAGCGCCTCCTCGCGCCCGTGGGTGATCCATACTTCCTTGGGCGCGATCTCGCGGATCGTCGTGGTCAGCTCGTCCCAGTCGGCGTGGTCGGAGATGATCAGCGGAAGCTCGACATTGCGCTGGCGGGCACGCTGGCGGACCCGCATCCAGCCGGACGCCATCGCGGTGATCGGCTCGGGCAGGCGCCGCGACCAGCGGTCGTTGAGAGCGCCCGGCGGAGCGATGACGATCCGGCCCCTGAGCTCGTCCTTGGCGACGCCGGTGGCCGGGCGAAGGTCGCCGAGCTCGACGCCCCATTCGACATAGAGGTCGCACAGGCGCTGGAGCGCCCCGTGGATATAGATTGGGTCGTGATGGCCGCGGGCGCGAAGCTCCATGATCAGCCGCTGCGCCTTGCCGAGCGCATAGGCGCCGACCAGGACGCAGCGGTCGGGATTGTCGGCGAGGCGGGCGAGCAGCTTGTCGACCTCGCTCTCGGTCGCCGGGTGGCGGAAGACGGGGAGGCCGAACGTCGCCTCGGTGATGAAGATGTCGCACGGCACCGGCTGGAACGGCGCGCAGGTGGGGTCGGGCCGGCGCTTATAGTCGCCCGAGACGACCACCCGCTCGCCCTGATGGTCGAGGACGATCTGGGCGGAGCCGAGGACGTGTCCGGCAGGAACGAAGCTGACTTCCACCTCGCCGACCCGCATCACCTCGCCATAAGCGACGGGGCGGCCCTTCTGCGCGCCATAGCGGCAGTCCATGATCGCCAGCGTCTCGGGAGTCGCCCACACTTCTGAGTGGCCGCCGCAGGCATGATCGCCATGGCCGTGGGTGACGAGCGCGCGCTCCTTGGGCCGCGACGGATCGATCCAGGCGTCGGCCGGCGCCACGTAAATCCCTTCCGGAAAGGGAGTGATCCAGGAACCAAGCCGCGCCATCGGCACTATATGGGCGACGGTCCGTTAGAGGCCAAGCAGCGCACCTACGACGGAGGATGAAGAGCATGGACCTCGGGGGCTTCAACTGGACGCTGATCACCATCATCGGGCCGCTGCTGCTCGCGCTGGTCATCATCGTGGCGGTGCTTCGCAATCGCGTGTCGAAGGACGTCGCCGAGAAGAGCGAGCGCGCGACTCGCGACCTTTATCGCGAGGAGAATCGTGCCCATCGCGACGACGACGACGAGGACCGCATCTAGGAAGACTCGCGCGCTGTCAGGCGGCCGCCCAGCATGCCCGCGGCCAGCTTGCTGAGCCAGGAGATCAGGAGCGGCAGCCAGGCGGTGAAGGCGGCGCGCTGGAATGACGCGAGCAGGACCAGGTCGACCAGGATGAAGGTCGCGGCCGGCGTCAGTGCCAGCGCCAGGTCGTAACAGTGGCGGCGAACCGCGAGATGGCCGGCCAGGGCGAAGAGCGGGATGCCGCCAAGGATCCCAGCGATCGGGGCGACACGCGCGGCATAAGCCTGATAGAGAGCGGGCGGATGGCCGGGCGCGACGACATAGGCATAGACCAGCACCCAGGCGACGACGACCGCCGTGAGCAACGCCGTCGCGGCAAGGCCGAGCGCGGCGGCGCGCGCGATGAGGCGGGGCTCCATTCGCCGACGTTAGGAGAAGCTGGCGAGGGCGGCAACGCGCTGCCGCCGGTGATCGCGGACTGGTTCAAGGCGAGGGGCTGGGCGCCGCGGCGGCACCAGCTCGAGATGGTCGAAGCCGGGCGGGCCGGGCGAAGCGTTCTGCTGGTGGCGGCGACCGGCGCGGGCAAGACCCTGGCGGGGTTCTTGCCGAGCTTGATCGAGCTCAGTTCCTCCCCGAGCTTGCTCGGG
>JAEZFL010000119.1 GCA_023417515.1 Pseudomonadota bacterium
TCGCCAACCAGCATGGCGGCATCGTCATCGGCACCGGCGACCTCTCGGAACTGGCGCTCGGCTGGAGCACCTACGGCGTCGGCGACCAGATGAGCCATTACGGCGTCAATGCCGGCGTGCCCAAGACTCTGATCCAGTATCTCGTCCGCTGGGTCATCAAGTCGAACCAGTTCGACTCCGAGACCAACCGCGTTCTCCAGGCGATCCTCGACACCAAGATCAGTCCCGAGCTGGTGCCGGCCGACGACGAAGGCGCCATTCAGTCGACCGAGGACAAGATCGGCCCGTATGAGCTCCACGACTTCTTCCTGTGGCACATCCTTCGCCACGGCCAGAAGCCGTCCAAGGTCGCTTTCCTCGCCTGGCAGGCCTGGAAGGACCGGTCCGCCGGGCTGTGGCCGTTCGACTATCCCGAGCATCTCAAGCGCGAATACGACCTCGGCACGGTGGTCAAATGGCTCGAGGTCTTCCTGTTCCGCTTCTTCCAGATCAGCCAGTTCAAGCGCAGCGCCATCCCCAACTCGCCCAAGGTGTCTGCGGGCGGCGCATTGAGCCCGCGCGGCGACTGGCGCGCGCCCAGCGACGGCACCGCCGAGCCGTGGCTGGACGAACTGAAACGGGCGCTTCCCGACCGGTAGCAAACCTCCGGGCGCAGATTTAATTTCATTCGCCGACGCCGGGCGGAACCCCCAGACGATTCGCTACGTTTTCGAAACGTCCACTTTTATTTCAGGGGTTTAGCATTGATCGAAGTTAATCGCGCGGCCCTGCGCGGGCCCTTGTCTGATGCCGGCACTTCCGACAATTCACTTATCTGCTTCTCCCACCTACGGTGGAATTTCGTGTTCCAGCGGCCTCAGCATTTGATGAGCCGCTTCGCCGCCGAGCGCCGCGTGATTTTTTGGGAAGAGCCCGAGTTCGGCGACTTCGCACCGCGAACCCACAGCCGCATTTGCGACAAGACCGGCGTCGAGGTCGTCACGCCTCATCTGCCCGCCGGGCTGGACGAGGCGGCGCAGGAAGAGGCGCTTCGCGGGCTGCTCGACGCCTATCTCGCCGACACGCCCGAGGCGCTGATCCGCTGGTATTACACGCCGATGATGCTGGCCTTCTCGGCGCATCTGCCGTCGGCGTGCACGATCTATGACTGCATGGACGAATTGTCGGCGTTCCGCTTCGCCCCGCCGCGGCTGCTGCCGCTCGAGCAGGCGCTTCTCGAGCAGGCCGATCTCGTCTTCACCGGCGGCTTCAGCCTCTACGAGGCCAAGCGCGACCGCCATCCCAACGTCCACCCCTTTCCGTCGAGCGTCGACCGCGGCCACTTCATGCAGGCGCGCGCTCCGACCGAAACCCCGGTCGACCAGATCCCGATCCCGGGGCCGCGGCTCGGCTTCTACGGCGTGGTCGACGAGCGCATGGACCTCGAGCTCATGGCGCGTGTCGCCGACGCCCGGCCTGACTGGTCGCTCGTCATTGTCGGCCCGGTGGTGAAGATCAGCCCTGGCGACCTTCCGCGCCGTCCCAACCTCTTCTTCCTGGGCGGCAAGGATTATTCCGAGCTTCCCGCCTATCTCGCCGGCTGGGACGTCGCGTTGATGCCGTTCGCGATCAACGAATCCACTCGCTTCATCTCGCCGACCAAGACCCCCGAATATCTCGCGGGCGGCAAGCCGGTGGTGTCGACTCCGATCAAGGACGTCATGCGCCATTATTCCGACCTCGAAGCGGTGAAGATCGCCGAAGGTGCGGACGAGTTCGTCGCCGCCTGCGAGGCCGCGCTTGCACTCGCTGAGGGCGACAATCAGGACTGGCTCGCCGAGGTCGACGTCAAGCTTTCAAATATCAGCTGGGACACTAGCTTCGCCCGGATGAACAGCCTGATCGACGAGGCGATGGACGGCGAGGCGAGCAGAGCGCCGATGATCATCGAAGGCGACAAGCCGACTTACGACTATCTGGTCGTCGGCGCGGGCTTCGCCGGCTCGGTGATCGCCGAGCGGCTGGCAAGCCAGCACGACGCCAAGGTGCTGGTCATCGACCGCCGCCCGCACATCGCCGGCAACGCCTATGACAAGCGCGACGACGCCGGCGTTCTGATCCACCAGTACGGGCCGCATATCTTCCACACCAACTCCGACGAGATCGTCGACTATCTCAGCCAGTTCACGGCGTGGCGGCCCTACGAGCACCGCGTGCTCGCCGAGGTGCGCGGCCAGTTGGTGCCGATCCCGATCAACCGGACGACACTCAACAAGCTGTTCAACCTCGACCTCAAGACCGACGAGGAGGCCGCGGCCTATCTCGCCTCGCGCGCCGAGCCGGTCGCCGAGATCAAGACGTCCGAGGACGTCGTGATCAACGCGGTCGGGCGCGAGCTCTACGAGCTGTTCTTCCAGGGCTATACCCGCAAGCAATGGGGCATCGACCCGTCCGGCCTCGACAAGGCGGTGACGGCGCGGATCCCGACCCGGACCAACACCGACGACCGCTATTTCGGCGACAAGCACCAGGTCATGCCGGCCGACGGCTATACCGCGATGTTCGAGAAGATGCTCGATCATCCCAACATCACCGTCATGCTCGGAGTCGACTGGGCGGAGGTGAAGGACGAGGTCGATGCCGGCCACATCGTCTTCACCGGGCCGATCGACGAATATTTCGGCTACCGCTTCGGCAAATTGCCCTACCGCAGCCTGCGCTTCGAGCATCGCACGCTCGAGCAGGAATGGAGCCAGCCGGTCGCGGTGGTGAACTATCCCTCGCCCGACGTGCCCTACACGCGCATCACCGAGTACAAGCACCTCACTGGCCAGCAGAACGCGCGGACCAGCATCACCTTCGAATATCCGTCGGCGGAGGGCGATCCGTACTACCCGATCCCGCGCGCGGAGAATCAGGCACTGTTCAAGAAGTACGAAGCGCTGGCCGATGCCACTCCCGGCGTGACCTTCGTCGGCCGCCTGGCGACCTACCGCTACTATAATATGGATCAGGTCGTCGGGCAGGCGCTCGCCACCTTCCGCCGCCTCGACGCCGCCAAGCGCGCCGCCGAGGTGGGGGAGACGGTCACCGCCGAGCTGGTTCAGGCGGCGGAGTAGAACCTTATCCTCCCCGGCATTTCCCGGGGAGGGGGACCGCCGGAAGGCGGTAGAGGGGCCGCGAACGGAGAGATCGTCACCCCGGACTTGATCCGGGGTCGACCTTTGTTTTCGGCTGGTCAGGAAGAAGGTGGATGCCGGATCAAGTCCGGCATGACGACTTACTCCGCAGCCACGGCTTCTGGTGCGCTGAGCGCATCCCGCATCTCCGCGACATAATCCGCGATCGCCTGGTCGAGCGGGCGGAGGAGCGCGCCGTGGTTGCTCGCGAGGGTGGTGTCGCGCACTTGCTCGGCCTGCGGGGCAGCGTCGATCAGGCGCGTATCGAGCCCCGCCGCTTCGGCGACGCGCACCGCGAATTCGTGCCAGTTCATCCGGCCCTGGTTGGCGAGGTGCCACAGGCCGGTCTCACCGTCGACGAGCAGGTCGAGCGTCGCGTGGCACAGATCGGGCACGAAGGTGGGCGATACGACGCTGTTCGGGCAGGCGGTGAAGCGACGGCCATCGGCGAGGCTGCTCAGCACCGCCCAGGCGAAATTGTAGCGGTCCCACGGCCCGAAGAAGGCCGCCGTCCGGATCACCATCGCGCCGGGATGGGCGGCGAGGACCCGGCGCTCGGCCTCGGCCTTGCTCGCGCCGTACGGCTCGCCGGGGCAGACCGGGTCGTCCTCGACATAGGGCGAGCCCTTGCGGCCGTCGAAGACGAGATCGGACGAGAAGGTCACCAGCGGGATGCCCGCCGGCGCGCAGGCTTCGGCAAGGTTCGCCGCCCCGTCGCAATTCCAGGCGAAGCAGGCGTCGCGCTCCGCCTGCGCGTCGGCCACACGCACGAAACCCGCCGTGTTGATCACCGCCCAGGGCTCGTGACGCTCCATCGCCGCCGAAATGCTCTCCGGCCGGCAGATGTCGAGCTCGTCGCGGGTGGTGAGGCAGAAGGGCATCGCCCTTTCCTCGCACATCCGTGCCAGCGCCTGGCCCAAAGTGCCGGTCGCACCGGTGATCAGCAGCTTGCGGCCGTGCCATTCCATCGGCTTGCAGCTGCCGCTCCACGGATAGAGGCGCGGCGGCCGGCGCCACCAGCCCGGGCTGTCGAGCACGGGATGGTCGAACTCCTCGCCGCGGGCATAGGCCGCCGCCGCCCTGGCGACGACGGTCGGCCGCGCCTCCGGCCCGCGCACGTCAAAGGCGCCGGTGTCGTACAAGCCGTTCCGCTCGGTCAGCAGCGAGCGCCAGTCGACATTGCCGAAAGCCGACCAGAAGGTGACGGCGCGCAGGTCCATGCCTTCCTCGCGCAGCCTGCCCGCGGTCTCCCACACCTCGGCAAACCAGCGCAGTTGCTCCGGCCGGTTACAGCCGTGATGCACCTCGGTGATGGCGATCGGCAGGCGATAGCGTTCCCACACCTCGCGAAGCCGCGGCGCGAAGCCGGTATCGTCCTCCAGCCGCTTCACCCTGACCGCCTCGGCATCGACATAGGTGTCGCGCCGGTTCCCGCCGACCTCGTGGCCCGGATAGAGATGGGTGCGGTGGTCGAGGAAGCGCTCGCTTGTCAGATAATGGTTGATGCCGAGCAGGTCCGGCGTCGCCTCGCCGTCCTCGAACGCCGCCAGTTCCCCGCGGCCGATGCCGACTTCCGTCAGGAATCGGTGCAGCGGGTGGGCCAGCGTCACTCGCCCGCACAGCAAATCGAGGCTGAGCCAGCGGCGTTCGTTCTCGTGGGCGGCCTGGTAGCGCAGGGGCGCCGTCGAGAAGGTCTTGCCGAGGTCCTCGGTCTGGACCAGCCGCGCGCCCGGAACCACTTCCCGAATTCGCCGCATCGCCTCGAGCGTCCCGCGGCACTGACCGTACAGCGCGCGGAGGAAGCCGGGATAATCGCGGCGGTGCGGGTACCAGTGGCCGTAAAGCGCCGAGAAGCGCGCAGTGGTCAGCGGCTCGTTGACCGGGGTCCAGTCCTCGATCCACGGATAGCGCTCGGCCACGCGGGCGGCATAATCCGCCAGCTTCCACGGGAAAGCGGGGTCGAGGAGGTCCGTGTAGAGCGGCCCCGAGCCGTGATGGAGAAGGCCGCCGATCACCCGGATCCCGGCTTCGCGCAGGCGCTCGAGCCGAGCGTCGGTCCAGGAGAAATCGAGCCGATCGATGCGCTCCGGCGCCACCCGTTCCCACAGGATCGGGAAGCGCACCGCCTTCACTCCGAGGCCGACCAGCCGGTCGATGTCTTCGAGCCGGTCGTGATGGCCGGTTTCCACCGCCTGGTCGCGATATTCGTCTCCAAGTCGCACCACCGTGCATTCGGCGCCGCCCCACAGTTCGAGCGTCGGATGTCGGTCGGTCATTGCCGCTCCACTCTTAGCCCCGGCAGATCGCTCCGGCCGTCAAACGAACCGCGGAAATACGGTGTCGTTCCCGCCAAATGGCTGATCTTGCTGTAAATCAGGCGGATTCCCGCCGCTCCCGGGCCGGTGACGCACGGCCGCGCCTCGTCGATCGCTTGCCTGCCTTGGTCGAATGGTGCAGCGGGTCCGCATCACGAACCAGAACACAAGCGGGCAAAGACTCGCTCAGGGAGGGTAATCAATGTTCAGGGGCCTCGCCGCCGTTTCGCTTCTGTTGCTGTCCAGCACGAGCCTCGCCACCGCCCAGCAGGGCCGCGGCGGCAGCGGTTCGGCGAGCCAGCCGGCCTGGGACGTCAATGCCCCTCCCGGCCAGCGCCTGCGCGAGGTGCGGATCGACACGGACGAAGGCACCTGGATGAATGTCGACGTGTCGCCAGACGGCCGCACGATAGCGTTCGATATGCTCGGCGATATCTACACGATGCCGATCGCCGGCGGCACGCCGCGCCGGCTCACATCGGGCCTCGCCTTCGATCACCAGCCGACCTTCTCGCCCGACGGCAGCCGCATCGCCTTCACCTCCGACCGCGGCGGCGGCGACAATATCTGGGTGATGAACGCCGACGGCAGCGGCGTCCGCCAGATCACCAGTGAAACCTTCACCCTGACCAACGCTCCGGCCTGGAGCCCCGACGGCCGCTTCATCGCCGCGCGCAAGCATTTCACCACCCAGCGCTCATTGGGTACCGGCGAGATCTGGCTCTACGACGCCAGCGGGCAGGGCAATGGCGTCGCGCTCGTCGAGCGGCCCAATCCGCAGCACCAGAAGGAGCTCGGCGAGCCGGTGTTCAGCCCGGACGGCGCCCACATCTATTTCTCGCGCGACACGACCCCGGGCGGCACCTTCCAATATGCCCAGGATTCCAACCAGCAGGTGTTCGCGATCGAGCGCTACACGGTCGCGACCGGGGAGCGCACGACCATCGCCGGCGGCCCCGGCGGTGCGGTGCGGCCGACCCCCTCGCCGGACGGGCGCAGCCTCGCCTTCGTGCGCCGCGAGGGCGGCCGCAGCCGCCTCTTCGTCAAGGACCTCGCCACCGGCGCCGAGCGGCGCATCTATGACGATCTCGACCAGGATTTGCAGGAGACCTGGGCCGTGCATGGCGTCTATCCGACGATGGACTGGACGCCCGACAGCCGCTCGATCGTCTTCTGGGCCGGCGGACGTATCCGTCGAATCGACGCCGCGGGCGGCGCAGCGACGGACATCCCGTTCCGAGTCAGCGACACCCGCGCTCTGATCGACCCGCCGCGGCCCGAGGTCGACGTCGCTCCGCCGACCGTGACCACCCGCATGGTGCGCTTCCCCTCAGTCTCTCCGGACGGCCGCCAGGTCGTCTACGAAAGCCTCGGCCGCCTCTACATCCGCGACATGAGCGGCGGGTCGGCGCGCCCGCTGACCGCGGCCGACGGCGACTTCCAGTTGTGGCCGAGCTGGTCGCGCGACGGCAGCCGAATCACCTTCGCTTCGTGGAACGACCGCACTCTCGGCCACATCCGCACCGTGTCGCCGGACGGCTCCAACCTGCGCACCGTCACCCAGGCGCCCGGCCATTATCGCCGCCCGCGCTTCTCGCCGGACGGCCAGACCATCGTGTTCGAGCGCGACAGCGGCGGCTATCTGACCTCCGAGCTCTATTCGGGCGAGACCGGTATCTACCGCGTGCCCGCGGGCGGCGGCGCAGCGACCCGGGTCGTCGGCTCGGGCGCCAACCCGCATTTCGCGAACCTCAACGACCGCGTCTTCCTCCAGGTCTCCGAGAACCAGAAGCGCCGTCTGGTCAGCGTCGACCTCAATGGCGGCAACCGCCGCGTCCATGCCGAGGGCGACCTCATCACCGGCTATGAAGTCTCGCCCGACGGCCGCGCGCTCGCCTTCCGCGAGAATTACAACTGGTTCGTCACGCCCTTCTTCAACGGGGCGGCGACGATGAACCTGTCGAGCCGGTCGGGCCCGCTGCCGGTCACCCGGGCCACCCGCCATGCCGGCCAGTTCGGCCATTGGGGCACCGGCGGGCGCACGTTCAGCTGGGCGTTCGGCCCGACCCTGTTCACCGCCGACACCGCCGCCCTGATCAGCCGGGCGCCGGGCGCGAGCTACACCGCGCCGACGCAGGGCACCAACCTGTCGATGACCGTCCCCGCCGACGTGCCGCAGGGGGTGGTCGCGCTGGTCGGCGCGCGCATCGTCTCCATGCAGGACGACAATGGCGGGATCATCGACGACGGCGTCGCGATCGTCGAGGGCAACCGGATCCGTGCCGTCGGTCCGCGCGCCACGACCCAGATCCCGGCCGATGCGCGCCAGGTCGACATGGCCGGGCGCACCATCGTTCCCGGCTTCATCGACGGCCACGGCCACGGCCCCTACGGAGTCGACGAGCTGGTGCCGCAGCAGAACTGGTCGATCCTGTCGCACCTCGCATTGGGCGTGACGACGATCCATGACCCGTCGAGCACGGCGAGCGAGGTGTTCGCCGCGGCCGAGATGCAGCGCGCCGGAATCATCCAGGGCCCGCGCCTCTTCTCGACCGGCGAAGTGGTCTACGGCGCACGCAGCCCGGGCGTGTACGCCCAGATCGACAGCTATGACGACGCGCTCGGCCATGTCCGCCGGCTGCGCGCCGAGGGCGCCCATTCGGTCAAGAACTACAACCAGCCGCGCCGCAACCAACGCCAGCAGGTCGTCGCCGCAGCTCGGGCCGAGAATATCGCCTCGGTCGCCGAGGGCGGATCGCTGTTCACCATGGACATGACCCTGATCGCCGACGGCAACACCGTGCTTGAGCACAATTTGCCCCAGGAGAGGCTCTACGAAGACGTGCTGAGCTTCTTCAGCCAGAGCCGAGTCGCCTACAACCCGACTCTGGTGGTGACCTATGGCGGTCTCGCCGGCGATCCCTATTGGGCGCAGGCCGAGCCGGTGTGGCAGCATCCCCTGCTCACCCGCCACGTGCCGCCGGGCGAGCTCGCCAACCGGGTGCGAGTCCAGACCGCGCCGCCGGACCAGTTCGTCGACCAGGTCAATGCCCGCGAGGCCGACCGGCTCGACGCGCGCGGCGTTCTGGTCGCGACCGGCGGCCACGGTCAGCAGCAGGGGCTCGGCACACATTGGGAATTGTGGAGCCACGTCCGCGGCGGCGCCACGCCGCTCGAGGCGCTCCAGCATGCGACCGTCGACGCCGCACGCGCCTACGGCTTCCGCGATCTCGGCGTTATCGCACCGGGCAAGCTCGCCGACCTCGTGGTGCTGTCGGCCGATCCGATCGCCGACATCCGCAACAGCGACGACATCACCCATGTCATGGTCAACGGCCGCCTCTACAATGCCGAGACGCTGAACGAGGAAGTCACCGGCAACCGCCAGCGCCCGCCCTATTTCTGGGAAGATTCGCAATCCGCAGCGGCGCAGTAATTTCTCGTTAGGGAGTGGGGACTTACGGTCCCCACCCTGTCGTATGCGGGAGTGGGGCGATGTTGGCGAAATTGGACGAAGCCATCTTGCGGCGGGTGCCGTTGCTCAATCTCCTGCGCCCGCCGCAGGTCGAGCAGCGCACCGAGCCGCGCTACGCCTGCTCGGAAGGCCAGCGTGCGACCCTGTTCCTCAGGGCCGGTGGCTCCTACGCGGCGCGGGTCGGCAACATCTCGACCAGCGGTGCGATGCTGAAGGTGGCCGCCCGCCCGCTGGTCGATGATCGAGTCGTGGTGACGTTCGAAGGCTGCGCCCCCCTCAGCGCGACGGTGCGCTGGGTGAAGGACGGCTGTGTCGGACTTCAGTTCGGCGATCCCATCTGCCTGGCCTGACCCGCGCCGCAGCAGCCTGCGACGCGGGCCCGAGGCTCAGGAGGCGAGGTTGAACTCGCCGCTGATCTGAAGCGCGATCTCGTCGCTGAGCGCGGGCAGGGCATAATTCATGCCATAGTCGCTGCGCTTGATCGTGCCGGTCGCCGAGAAGCCGGCGGTATAGACGCCCGCCATATTGTCGCCCGCCGCGTTGAAGGTGACGTTCAGGGTCAGCGGCCGGGTGATTCCCAGCATCGTGAAATCGCCGGTCACCTCGGCCGTCGTCGCGCCGGTGCGGCGGATCGCGGTCGAGTTGAACGTCGCGGTGGGATGGTTGGCGACATCGAAGAAGTCGGCATTCTTGAGGTGCGCATCAAGCGCGTCATTGTGCGTGGCCACCGATGGCGTGTTGACCGTCACGTTGAGCCGGCTGCGCTCGGGATTGGCGGAGTCGAGGTTCAGGCGCGCGTCGAAGTCGGTGAACTCACCATAATAGGTCGAGAAGCCGAAATGCGAGACCGACCAGATGATCTTGGCGTGGCTCTTGTCGAGGGCGTAGGCGCCCGAGCGGACCTGCGGCGCGGCCTGCGCGGCGGCGGCGGCCGGCGCGGCCTCGGCCGGGGCTGAAGACAGCAGAACCGGCGTGCCGGCGGCGAGCAGCGCCGCGGAACCGGCGGCGAGAAGTAACTTACGGATGATAGCCTCCTGTTGGATTGGACGCGCTGTAGGGCGCGGTTATCCCGATCCATCTGGCAGGATCTGTGGCGTTGCGGAAGGCGCGGCGGCCGAATGATTGCGTTGCGAGACACGCAACGCTTGAGTCGCGGCGTCAGACTTGCCGCTACTGAGCGAGTGCTTCGATCACCCGCGGCGTGATCGCACTCACCATCCGCTTCACGCCCTGGAAATTGGGGTGGAGGCCGTCGGCCTGGTTGAGCGCGCGATCGCCCGCGACCCCTTCGAGGAAGAATGGGTGGAAGCCGGCGCCGTACGCGCGCGCCAGTTCGGCGAACATCGGGTTGAAGGCGTGCGCATAATCCGGCCCGCGATCGGGCGCCGCGATCATCCCGGCGACGAGCCGCTTCACCTCTCGCCGCTCGAGTTCGGCGAGGATCGCGGCGAGGGCGGCGCGCGTCCGGGCGACCGGAAGGCCGCGAAGCATGTCGTTGGCGCCCAGGGCGACGATCGCCAGGTCCGGCTTCCGCGGCAGCCCGTCGAGCGTCAAGGCGAGCCGCCGAAGCCCTTGCGCCGCGGTGTCTCCCGACACGCCGGCATTGACGAGGCGAGCAGGCACGCCGTGTCGTCTCAGATGCGCTTCCAGCTGCGGCACGAAGCCGAGCTCGCGCGGCAGGCCGAAGCCGGCGGTGAGGCTGTCGCCCAGTGCGAAGATGTGGACTTCCTCGCCGACCCACCGCCGCTGCTGGCCGGCGGCCGCGATCGGCACGGCGAGTGCGGCCACCACGGCATGGACAAGGAAGCCTCGCCTCCCATAAGGCGCCGCCTCGCCCCGATTTCCGCTCCCGGACCGCATGACCGCGCGATACGTCACCTTCGCTTCCCAAGCCACGCTGCCGGCGTGACGTTCATGCTGGCGACAGGCGAAGCGAGCAACTTGCCGGTCCAGGAGCCGGGGCCTAAGCCAATTCAACGATTTAAGGGATGATCGACATGCGCAAGCTCCTCCTGCTCGCCGCCTCCGCGGCGATCGCTGCTCCGGCTATCGCCCAGCAGGACGAGTCCGCGGCGCAGACCGGGGCGCAAGTGGCGGCGCCCGCCGCTCCGCCGCTTCAGCTCACCGAATCGCACCGCGCCGCCATTGCCGAGGCGATCCGCCGCGGCCGCCTGATCGCGGCGATCGACCGCGCCGGCGCGGTCACCACGCGCGACATGCTGTCCCGAATCGATGATCCCGCCGCCGCCGGCATCGTCGGCTGGGTCGCGCAACCCGAGGGCAACGCCGTCACGGTCACTTATTATGCCCGCGAAGGCGACGATTACGTCGCCGTCTATCGCAGCCAGATGCTCGGCGGCCGGGCCGTGTCGCCGGAAGTGTTCGAGGCCGGCAGCCGCCCCGCTCTGGCCGGCGACGCCCTGCGCATGGCCCGGGCGCGCACCGCGGTCGGAGACCTCCAGCGCACGCCCTGCGGCGGCGGCAGCGACTTCAACACCATCATCCTGCCGCCGGCTTCCGCCGACGCGCCGGTCCTGGTCTATCGCATCAGTCCGCGCATGGCCGCGGAGAGGGTCCCCGCCGGCGGCCATTACCGGACCGAGGTCGCCGTCGACGGCAGCGTCGGGGAGACCGTCGCCCTTGCCGACGAATGCACGGACCTGCGCCTGACGCCGCTCGCCGCCGGCCAGCGCCCGCGCCCGCTCGTCGTCAATGCCCGCGATTCCGAGCTGCCGGACGAGATCCACGTCTTCCTGTCGCTGTGGAGCGGCCGTCCGCTCGCCGTCGCCACCGGTACCGACGCGGTGCGGATGTGGGGCGTCACCGGGGAGACGATCGGCGAGCTTCCGCAAGGGCGCACCGAGCACCCGGTCGGAAGGTGAGTTGCGCCCCTAATACGGATTTTGCTTGCACGACTCGCCGCAAACCGCAAAGTCTCGTCCCCTGTCCTTACCGGAGGGGATTATCATGAGAAATCATCGCTTTGCGCTTTGCGCTATCCTGCTGCTCGCCGGCACCGCGCCGGTCTATGCCCAATCGCAGCCGCGCGCCGCGGACGCCCGCCCGCCGCAGGTCGCGCCGGGTTCGGCCGCGCGCCAGGGCCAGCCGCGTTACGGCACGTTCGGAATCGACCTCACCGCGCGCGACGTCGCCGTCGATCCGGGCGATGATTTCTACCGCTATGCCAACGGCACCTGGCTGAACAACACCGAGATTCCGGCCGATCGCACCGGCTGGAGCCTGTGGACCGTATTGTCCGAGGACATCGAGCAGCAGCTTCGCGCGATCGTCACCGACGCTGCCGCGTCGAGCGACCCGGCGCAGCGCAAGGTCGGCGATTTCTACGCCGCCTGGATGGACGAAGCCGGAATCGAGGCGCGCGGCACCGCCCCCTTGCAGCCCTATCTCCAGCGCATCGCCGGCATCGCCAACCGCGACCAGCTTCTCGCGACCTTCGCGACTCCCGGCTTCGTGTCGCCGGTCGGGGTCGGCATCATCCCGAACCTCGCCGATCCGACCCGCTACACGGCGGTCGCCGGCCAGAGCGGCCTCGGCATGCCCAACCGCGATTATTATCTGCGCGAGGGCGCGGAATATGACCGCTACCGCACCGCCTACCGCGATTACATCATTCAGCTCCACACGCTCGCGGGGATTCCTGACGGCGCCGCCAAGGCCGACCGCATCATCGCCCTCGAGCGCCAGATCGCCGAGGCGCACTGGACGCCGGAGCGCAGCCGCGACATCGCCGCGATCAACAACCCCATGACCCGCGCCCAGCTGATGGAGCTGGCCCCGCAGTTCGAGTGGGAGACCTATCTCCAGCGCCGCGGCCTCGGCGCCGCCGAGACCGTGATCGCGACCCAGACGACCGCGATCCAGGGCATCGGCCGACTGCTCGACGAGGTGCCGCTCGACACGTGGAAGGAGTATCTCGCCTTCCACTTCATCAACAGCTACGCGACCTACCTGCCGCGCGCCTTCGACGAGGCGAAGTTCAACTTCTTCAGCCGCACCATCGCCGGCCAGGAGCAGCAGCGCGACCGCTGGAAGCGCGGCCTCGGCCTGGTCAACGGCGCGCTCGGCGAGGCGGTCGGCCGAATCTATGTCGAGCGCCACTTCCCGGCCGAGAGCCGCCGCCAGATGGACGAGCTGATCACCAATCTGCGCACCGCGTTCGGCGAGCGGCTGCGGACGCTCGACTGGATGGATGACGAGACCCGCGCCCAGGCGCTCGCCAAGCTCGACTCGTTCGAGCCGCGAATCGGCCATCCCGAAGTGTGGATCGACTATTCCAACTACCAGGTCGACCGTGGCGACCTGCTCGGCAACATGGTCCGCGCCGCGCAGTTCGGCTGGGACCTGCAGCTGTCGCGCTTCCCGAACCCGGTCGATCGCCGCCTGTGGGGCATGAACCCGCAGATCATCAACGCGTCCTACAACCCGCTGATGAACCAGATTACCTTCCCGGCCGGCATCCTCCAGGCGCCGTTCTTCGATCCCAATGCCGACCCGGCGGTCAATTACGGCGCGATCGGCGCGGTGATCGGCCACGAGATCGGCCACGGCTTCGACGACCAGGGCCGCCGCTTCGACCCGACCGGCCGAGTCCGCGACTGGTGGACCGCGGCCTCGGCCGAGCGCTTCACCGAGCGCACCACGCGGCTCGGCCAGCAATATAATCAGTACAGCCCGCTGCCCGGACTCACCGTCAACGGCCAGCTCACCATGGGCGAGAATATCGGCGACCTCGGCGGCCTCGAAATGGCCTACGCCGCCTATCGCCGCCATGTCGCCCAGCATGGCGAGCCGCCGGTCCTCAACGGCCTCACCGGCGACCAGCGCTTCTTCCTGTCCTGGGCGCAGGTGTGGCGCAGCAAGCAGCGCGAAGGCGCGACCCGCCAGCGGGTGCTGACCGATCCGCACAGCCCGGACGAATATCGGGTCAACGGCGCGGTCCGCAACATCGACGCCTGGTACCGCGCCTTCAACGTGACTCCGGACGACGCCCTCTATCTGCCGCCGGAGCAGCGCGTCCATATCTGGTAATGATTCCGAGGGGCCGGGCAACCGGCCCCTTTTTTCTCGTGGAGTGCCCGTGACCCTTCGCCTGCTGCTCGCCGCCGCGCTGATCCTCGCCAGCCCCGTCTCGGGCTTCGCCAGCCCCGCGCCGCCGGCCCCGGCGCCCGCGCAGATCACGCGCGAGCAGGCCGTGGCGATGCTGCTCGGCTTCAACGAGACCGGCATCAACCTCGCCGCGCGCGACCTTACCGTCCGCCCCGGCAACGACTTCAACCTCTACGCCAACGGCGCCTGGATGCGCTTCATCCGGGTTTCGGGCGGCGCCCAGGAATTCTCCTACTCGATCCAGGCCCAGCTCAACGAGGATGTCGAGGCGCAGGTCCGCGCCATCGTCGAGAATCCGGCCGGCGACCCGGCCGCGCAGCAGATTTCGGAGCTCTATCGCGGCTTCATGGACATGGCGACGATCGAGCGCCTGGGGGTGACTCCGCTGCGGCCCTATTTCGAACGGATCGCGCGCATCCAGAGCCGTGCCGACCTTCTCAAGACGTTCAGCGAGAACGGCTACAACATGCCGTTCGGAATCGGTGTCATTCCCGACCCCGGCAATCCGACGCGCCACATCGTCGCCATCGGTCAGGCCGGCACGCTGATGCCGACCCGCGATTACTATCTTCGCGAAGGCCCCGAGTTCGACCGCTACCGCGCCGCCTATCGAAGCTACGTGACTCAGCTTCTGCAGCTCGCCGGTATCGACGGCGCGCCGGCCAAGGCGGAGGCGATCTTCGGGCTCGAGCGGCGGCTCGCCGAAGCGCATTGGCCGCCCGAGCGAAGCCGCGACGTGTCGCAGAGCATGAACCGGATGAGCGTGGCCGAGCTGCAGCGGCTCGCGCCCGAGTTCGACTGGCCCAACACTCTGCGCCTGCTCCGGATGGGCGACGTCGATACCGTGCTGGTCGCCGAGACGAGCGCGATCCGGGCCGCCGGCCGCCTGCTCGAGGACGTGCCGCTCGACACCTGGAAGGCGTGGCTCACCTTCCACTTCATCGACGCCTTCGCGCCCTACATGTCGTCCGCCTTCGACCAGGCCGCCTTCACCTTCCACAACCAGGTGCTGAACGGCATGAACCAGCCGCACGAGCGCTGGCGGCGCGGAGTCCAGCTCACCGACGGCGCGCTCGGCGAGGCGGTCGGCCGAATCTACATGGCGCGCCACTTCCCGGCCGAGAGCAAGCGGGTCGTGGAAGAGATGATCGGCAATCTGCGCGGCGCCTTCGCCGAGCGGCTGCGCCGGATCGACTGGATGGACGAACCGACTCGCCGCGAGGCGCTCGCCAAGCTGGACGCGTTCGGCGCCCGGGTCGGCGGTCCGGACCGAACCATCGACTATAGCCAGCTGCGCCTCGACCGCGGCGACATGGTCGGCAACATCATGCGCTTGGGCGATTTCAACTTCGACCGCGAGATCGCGCGGCTCCACCAGCCGGTCGACCGAAGCTTGTGGGACATGACCGCGCAGACCGTCGGCGCGTCCTATAACGTGCTGACCAACCAGATCACGTTCCCGGCCGGGATCCTGCAGCGGCCGCTGTTCCACCCGGGCTATGACGCCGCCGTCAATTACGGACGGATCGGCGCCGCGATCGGCCACGAGCTCGGCCACGGCTTCGACGATCAGGGCCGCCGCTTCGACGGCGCCGGGCGGCTGCGCGACTGGTGGACCCCGGCCGCCGCGCAGCGCTTCCACGAGCGCGCAGAGCAGCTCGGCCGCCAGTTCGCCACCTACGAGCCGGTGCCGGGATTCCGGGTCAATGCCGAGGCGACGATGGGCGAGAATATCGGCGACCTCGGCGGGCTCGAGATCGCCTACGAGGCCTATCGCCGCCACGTCGCCCAGCATGGCGAGCCGCCCGTCGTCGGCGGCCTGACCGGCGACCAGCGCTTCTTCCTGTCCTATGCGCAGACCTGGGCCAGCCATATCGGCGACACGCTCATGCGGTCGATCGTGCTGACCGACGAGCATGCGCCGCCGGCTTACCGGGTCAACGGAATCGTTCGCAACATGGACGCCTGGTACCGCGCCTTCGACGTCAAGCCCGGCGACGCGCTTTATCTGCCGCCGGAGCAACGCGTAAGCATCTGGTGAGCCGAATTGGAACGGAGGAGAAACTTGTCTCCAATCGGTTTGACGCGGCCGGCTTCTGTATTTAGCAAAAGGACTTAAGAGTCGCGGCCCGGCATTTCCGGGCTCTTCCGGGGATTGGGGGGAATTGCCGATTCAATGCGACCGCCGTCATGGCCATTCCTCGCCGGTGCCTTGCTGCTCGGCTGCTCCGGGCCGGTCATCGGCGAGCCCGGCATGACCAATATCGATCAGCCGCAGGTCGCCCAGGGTCCGGGATCGCCGCCTCCCGCAATCGTCGAGGGCGTCGAGCGTGTCCACGTCGTCTGCCTGCTCACCGGCAGCGCCGGAGTCGCGCTGGATCGCCAGGCCGCCTTGTGCGAGCGTCTGCAACGCCTTGCCTCCGACGGCGCGCCGGTTCCGGTTTCCGTGGTTCAGATCGGCGACCCGGCACTGCTCGATCCGGCTGCGCTCGTTCTGCTTCTTCATGCGATGGCCGAGCAGGTCGGCGACCGGCCGGTCCTCGCCTTCTCGCTTCGTCCGTTCCGCAACGCAGGCGCACGCACGGCGATCCTGTTCGGCCCCGCGCCGAGGGCCGTGCCCGCGGGTGACGAAGCCCAACTGACCGAGGCGCTTCGAGGCGCGCTCGACGAAGTGCTGCCGTGGCGATCACCGTCGCGGCGTCCGCGCAGAATCAACTGATAATTCCTAGGAGGGGAAACAATGAGCGAGATCATTCAGCATAGTGGCGACATCGGTTGCCGTTGCAGCGCGTGCCAGGACGGCGCCGACCCGCGGGTCGCCGACCGCGAGGTCGTGAGCCCGGACGTCTATATCGGCGATCTCGGCGACCGCGTGTTCGTTTCGGCGGACCCGCTTGCCGGAACCATCGGATCCAATGGCAAGCCGATCTGGTCGCCCGAGCAGATCGCCGACCATCTCAACCGCACCGGCGCCAACTGGACCGGAACGATCGATCCGGCGATCCAGCGCGGCGACACGGATCCGACCACGATCACGTTCGGCTTCTTCAATTCGCAGGCCGAGCTGTTCGACAACGGCTACGTCTATTTCGTCGGCAACCAGGGTTTCGGTCTCGCCGAATATTTCAACTTCGCGCCGTTCACGGCGGCCCAGCGGGCGGCCGCCCGCGAGGCGATGCAATCCTGGGACGATGTCGCCGCGATCTCGTTCGTCGAGACCAACGCGGACAATGCCGACATCAATTTCGGCAACCTCGCCAGCGCGCCGACGACCCAGGCCTATTCGCGCCTGCCGTTCGGAACTGTCAGCACCAATCCGATCGTCAACGAGCAGGCGCAATGGATCGTCGGTGACGTCTGGATCTCGGCCAGCCAGCCGAGCAACTTCCAGCTCGACGAGGGCGGCTACGGCCTCCAGACCCTGACCCACGAGGTCGGCCACAGCCTCGGCCTGTCGCATCCCGGCGGCTACAACGCCGCCCCCGGAGTGACGTTCAGCTACGGCAACCATGCCGAATATTATCAGGACACCCGCGCCTATACGGTCATGTCCTATTTCGAAGCGAGCTCGCTCGGCGCGCGCCACTTCGATTTCAACATCTCGACGACGGTCTATTCGGGCGTGCCGCTAATCCACGACATCGCCGCGATCCAGGCGATGTACGGCGCGGACATGACCACCCGCACCGGGGACACGGTCTACGGCTTCAACAGCAATGCCGGCCGCGACTCGTTCGACTTCGATCTGACTCCGGCTCCGGTCATGGCGATCTGGGACGCCGGCGGCGAGGACACGCTCGACACGTCGGGCTACGCCACGCAGCAGCTGATCGACCTTCGCCAGGGCATGTTGTCGAGCATCGGCGGAGTCACCTACGACACGGCGCCGTCGTTCGAGCAGGTCAACGCCAACCGCGCTGCCGCCGGCATGGGGCCGGTGTCTCGGGCGACCTATGATGCGAACATGGCGGTTCTGCTCGCCGCACCGATCGTCGGCCGTCTGACCGACAATGTCGGAATCGCCTATGGCGCGATCATCGAGAATGCGATCGGCGGCAGCGGCGCCGACCTCATCATCGGCAACGAGGTCGTCAACAAGTTGTACGGCAATGACGGCGACGACGTGCTGATCGGCGGCGAGGGCGCCGACCTCCTCGACGGCGGCGACGGCTTCGACATCGTCAGCTACGCGACCTCCGCGGCCGGAATGGTCATGACCTTCGGCCGGCCCGAGGGTGGCGACGCCGCCGGCGACGTGTGGATCAGCATCGAAGGTCTCGAGGGCAGCCAGTTCGACGACCGCCTCACCGGCGGCAATGGCGATGACTATCTGTCCGGCCTCGGCGGCGTCGACTATCTCATCGGCGGCAACGGCAACGACATGCTGATCGGCGGCGCCGGCGACGACGTCCTCGACGGCGGCAATGGCAGCGACATGCTGATCGGGGGGACCGGCAACGACATCCTGAATGGCGGCAATGGCGCCGACACCATCGATGGCGATGCCGGCGACGACGTGATCGACGGCGGCAACGACAATGACACCCTGCGCGGCGGCGACGGTGCCGACCATATCGACGGCGGCAACGGCGACGATACGCTCGAGGGCGGCGCCGGGGTCGACATGCTGATCGGCGGCAACGGCAACGACGTCCTGCACGGCGGCGCCGGCGACGACACGCTGCTCGGCGGCAACGGCAACGACGTCCTCAATGGCGGTGCCGGCAACGACGTCCTGCACGGCGGCAACGGCAACGACCGGTTCGTCTTCACCGACCTCGGCGGCACCGACCAGGTGACCGACTTCCGGCGCGGCGACAAGATCGACCTGTCGGGCCTCGACGCCATCGCCGGCGGCGGTGACGACGCCTTCGCCTTCATCGGGGCGGGCGCCTTCACCGCAGCCGGTCAGCTGCGCTCCTATGCGTCTGGCGGAAGCTTCTTCGCGGAAGGCGATATCGACGGCGACGGCCTGGCGGATTTCGTCATCCAGACGAACACCCTGCTCACAGTGACCGACTTCGTCCTGTAAGCAATTCGGGCAGGCATGAAGAGCGGGTCCCGGCGACGGGGCCCGCTTTTCATTTGGGAAGGCTGCCGCCCGACGGCTGTCCACAGCCGATTGCATTTCCTCCCCGAGCCGGGAAGATTGTCCGCCTGAAACAGGGGGACTGGGATGCGCTTGACCGCCGCCGCTTTGGCACTTCTTCTCGCGAGTTGCTCCGTTGCATCCACGACCCAGGAACCGTCACGGTGGCGGCCGATGCCGATCCCGGGCGCGACCGAGCCGTCCGCGGTGATCGCCAGCAGCGCAGCCTCCGACTGGCGCGAGATCGCGCCCGACAATCTGATGGTGATGGAGCTTGGCGACGGCGGCCGGGTCATCATCGAGCTGGCGCCCGAATTCGCCCCGGTCCATGTCGCCAACATGCGCGCCTTCGCCCGCGCCGGCTGGTGGAACAACGCCACGATCTACCGAGTGCAGGACAATTATGTCGCCCAGTGGGGCAATGGCGATGCCGAGGTGCCGCTTCCGCAAGGCGTCGTCCAGCGCCCGCCGGCCGAATATGAGCGGCCGCTCGCCGGGCTTCAGCTCCTCGATCTTCCCTATCCCGACCCCTATGCCGGCACCGTCGGCTATGCCGGCGGCTGGCCGGTCGGATTCGATCGCTCAGCGGGCCTCGCCTGGCTGCCGCATTGCTACGCCAGCGTCGGCGTCGGCCGCGACCTCGCGCCCGACACCGGCACCGGCGGCGAGCTTTACGCGGTGATCGGCCACGGCCCACGCCATCTCGACCGCAACATCGCCAATGTCGGCCGGGTGATCGAGGGGATTGCGCTTCTCTCCGCCCGCCCGCGCGGCACGGGCGATCTCGGCTTCTACCAGGCCGATCGCGGCGAGACGCCGATCCCGATCCGCCGAATCCGTCTCGCCAGCGACATGCCGGAGGCGGAGCGGCCGCGCTTCGAGGCGATGCGCACCGACACGGCGGCCTTCAACAACTATGTCCGGGGTCGCGCCAATCGCGGCGGCCCCTTCTTCAACCGGCCCGCCGGCGGAGTCGACATCTGCAACGCGCCGGTACCCGTGCGGCGCAAGTCCTAGCGGAGGACCAGTCCGCCGCCCCGGGTGATTAGCGCAGCACCATCCGCTCGGAATCGACGCTGACCGACACCTTGTCGAGGAACGAGCGGCCGAGCAGCGATACCGGAAGATCGGGGGCGACCACCGCGTCGATGCTCGCCGCCGCGATCGGGCCGAGCGCGAGGGTCGCCAGCGTGACCGGGGTGAAGCCGTCGCCCGACTCGATGCCGAGCCGCGCCGCGTCGTCAGTGGTGAGCAATACGGTCGAGGCGCCGGGATCGACAAGCATGCGCACCCGTTCCGCTCCGATATTGACGTCGGTGTAGAACTGGCCGTCGGGCGCGCGCAGGATGGTGAAGCCGCCCGCGGCGACGGAAGCGCGCTCGGGCGCAGGCGCCGCCTGATCGAGCGCGGGCGTCAGTGAGATCAGGCCGACCAGGCCCGCCGCATACCACAGCAAAGATCCGCTTCCCGCCATGGGAAACGGATAACCCGGTCATGTTCAACGGACGGTTAATTCGGGGGGTGGCCGGGGCCCTGGGGGGAGGGGAGAGGGCCCCGGCGGGGAATCGATCAGGCCGCGAGCGGGTGCTGATAGTCGCGGCGGGTATGACGCACGGTCTGGCTGCCCATCAGCGCTCCGTTCTCGAGCGGCAATGCAGTGGCGCAGAAGGCGCACTCGGCCATCAGCCGGCCGATCAGCCACTGGCTGCGGCCGCAGCCGGGGCAGTGATTGGTCTCATGGTCGCGATAGACGACGTGATAGCCCCGCTCATGAGGCCGCGAAGGGAGGCTACCGCTGCGTGCCTCGAAGATACTGGTCGCCATACAATTGGCTCCTTTCGAACTCGACTTGGCTGCCCAACGCCCGTTCTACAGGAGAGGTTGCATGTACCGAAATCGCCGCAGGGGTCTGTGCGGCCAGGATCGCAGCTAAACCAACCGCCCGCTAACCATGAAAGCCTAGGCGGCGAGCCGTTTCCGCTGAGCGATGAGCCGTTTTTGCAACAGTTAGGGAATTTTTAGCAATCCCGCTCCGGGACAGCGGCTTGAAACGAATTAACCCTTTCTGGGGCGCTTCTTGGCTGCCGAGCGCTGCCCGGCCTCGACGGCAAGCCGAGCCCAGCGCTGCAATTCGTCGGAATCGTCATAGACGCCGTCCGGAGCGCGCCGGTAGTTCATCACCTCGACCCGGCCGTCCCTGGCGGTGAAGGTGAAACGCTCGCACCCGGCCTCGTCCCACAGCGCGTCGGACTCCGCATCCGACTTGAACCAGAGCTGGTCGTCGGCGACCGCGAAGATGATCCCGTCGAGATAGAGAGTCGCCGCGCCCATCATCTTGCGCATGGTCACCGTGCCGAGCGGCTCGAGCCCTTCCTGCACCCAGGCGACGAGGCCTTCGTCATAGGCCATCAGTGGATCAGCTTCAGGCCGGCGATGCAGGCGACGATCCCGAAGATCAGCGCGATTCGAAGCGCCCCCGCCGCCTCGCCGAAGAAGAAGATTCCGACCAGCACGGTGCCGACCGCGCCGATCCCGCCCCACACCGCATAGGCCGTCCCCATCGGAATGGTGCGCGCGGCGAGCTCGAGCAGCGCCATGCTGATCCCGACCGAGACCAGGAAGGCGAGCGTCCAGGGCAGGTTGCGGAAGCCGTCGACGAAGCGCAGCGACGTGGTGAACCCCACTTCGAACATGCCGCCAAGGATCAGCCAGAACCACGCCATCATGCACCTCCTGGAACGCCGCCTTCGACTTCGGCGCCGACATCGGGCCGCCGCCGGGTCGCCGCGAACAGGCACGCCCCGACGATCATCGCCGCGCCGAGCAATGTGAGCGGCTGTACCGGCTCGGCGAAGAACGTCCAGCCGAACAGGACCGCCCAGATAAAGGCGGTATATTCGACCGGCGCGAGATGCTGCGCCTCGGCCCGCGCATAGGCCCAGGCGAGGAGCATCAGCGATCCGAACGACAGCAAGGCGGCCGCCGCGATCGCCGGCACGTGCTCGACGTCCGGCGGCACCGCGAAGAAGGGCGCTGCGGGCAGAAGGCCGAGCGTGGTGAACAGGCTCATGAAGAAAGCGACTTCCAGCGGTCCTGCGACCAGCGCCTGCTGGCGCATCAGGATGATGTTGTAGGCGTAGAGGCAGGCCGAGGCGAGGATGGCGAGCGAGCCGATGAGCGCCTCCGGCCCCAGGTCCGCCCGCGCCTGTCCCGCGAAGATCACGCCGACCCCGGCGAGGCCGAGCAAGGATGCCAGGATCGCCCGCCGCTCGATCCGCTCGTGGAGCAGGACGGCGGCGAGGTAGAGCGCGATCAGCGGGGCGATGAAGGCCAGCGCGACGCCCTGCGCCAGCGGCACGCGCCCAAGGCCCCAGAAGAACAGGAAGCCCATCACCGTGCTGACCAGGCCGCGGATGACATGGATCCGCATCACCGGGCGCGAGGGCCAGGGCGAGCGCAGGGCCGCGAATGCGATTCCGCCGAGCAGGGCCACCGCCCCCATTCGCCAGATCAGCGCATTATAGGCGCCGATCGTCATCACGAGATGCTTCATCACCGCGTCCATCGCCGAGAAGCAGGCGATTCCGAGCGTGCCGACGGCGAATGGGATTGCGATGCTGGAGGAACGCGGCGCGGACATGGTCCGGGGCGCTTAGCCTTGGCGATGCGAGGCGTCACCATCTTCTCCTCCCCGGCATTTGCCGGGGAGGGGGACCGCCGAAGGCGGTGGAGGGGCGCGCC
>JAEZFL010000155.1 GCA_023417515.1 Pseudomonadota bacterium
GGCGTAGGCCATGGCGAGGTAGCCGAACACCGGCTTGCGCGAGAAGGTCGACACGATGTGGCTGATGATGCCGAAGCCCGGCAGGATCAGGATGTACACCTCGGGGTGACCGAAGAACCAGAACAGGTGCTGGTACAT
Source organism: Pseudomonadota bacterium (assembly GCA_023417515.1). GTDB lineage: Bacteria > Pseudomonadota > Alphaproteobacteria > Sphingomonadales > Sphingomonadaceae > Allosphingosinicella. The sequence continues at coordinate 139 of JAEZFL010000155.1, forward strand.
GACGGGGTCACCGCCGCCGGCGGCGTCGAAGAAGTGGGTGTTAAAGTTGCGGTCCGTCAGCAGCATGGTGATGGCGCCGGCCAGCACGGGCAGCGAGATCAGCAGCAGGAAGACGGTGACCAGCACCGACCAGACGAACAGCGGCATCCGGTGCAGGGTCATGCCCGGCGCGCGCATGTTGAAGATGGTGGTGATGAAGTTGATCGCGCCGAGGATCGACGAGATGCCGGCGAGGTGCACGGCGAGGATCACCATGTCCACCGCCGGTCCGGAATGGCCGCTGGTCGAGAGCGGCGCATAAAGCGTCCAGCCGGTGCCGGCGCCGTCCCCGGAGCCGCCGGGCACGAACATCGATCCCATCAGCAGGATGAAGGCCGGCGCGAGCAGCCAGAAGCTGATATTGTTCATGCGCGGGAACGCCATGTCGGGCGCCCCGATCATCAGCGGCACGAACCAGTTGCCGAAGCCGCCCATCATTGCCGGCATCAAGGTGAAGAAGATCATGACCAGCCCGTGCGCGGTGACGATTACGTTCCAGAGATGGCGCGCTTCATCGAGGCCGCCGGCGCCGGCCCAGCTTTCGAGATACTGGATTCCGGGCTGAGCGAGTTCCAGACGCATCATGCCGGACAGCGCGCCGCCGACGATCCCGGAGACGATCGCGAAGATCAGATAGAGGGTGCCGATGTCCTTGTGATTGGTCGACAGGAACCAGCGCGCGACGAAGCCCGGCCGGTGATCAACATGGTCCTGCTCGGCCGCGCCCGGCGCCTCGAACGGGTTCGGGTTTGCGACGACGTCGGTCATGCGCGCGCCCGCCGGCGGCGCTCCTTGTCCGGGAACATCTCCTGCTCCTGCTGCTGCGCCGACCGAGACGGCGGCGCAGCCGACATTCTATCGCATTACGATATTTTTTCAAGCAAAGGGTTGACCGCGGCCGCGGCCCGGGACCGGGTCAGTCGAGTTGCGACAGGAGCGAGATCAGGAGCGGGCGGATGCGCCGAAGCTCGTCGCGGTGGGTGAGCGACAGCGCGCTCATCAATTGCTTCGCCTTGCCGGACAGGCGCAGGATCACGCTTCGGCGGTCATTCTCGCACGGCACCCGCTCGACCAGGCCGGTCGCCTGCAGGCGGTCGACGAGCCCGCTGACGCTGTGCGGCTTCAGCAACAGGGTTTCGGCGAGCTGGCCGATCGTCAGCTCGCCGCCCTCCGCCGCCCGCAGCGCGACCAGCACCTGATGCTGCCGCGGCGTGAGCCCGGCCGACTTCACCACCTCTTCGGTGAAATGGGCGAAGCTCCTGAGCTCGGCCCGAACCGCCGCCAGAATCCTGTAGTCGTCGTCATCGAGGGTCATCGGATGCTCCCGCGACGCTGTGCTAACAGCATCGCGGCACGAGGCAAATGCCGGTGTCCCTGACAGGGCCGCCCAGGACGGACGACCCCGCCCGTCCCCGCATCATTGGCAGCTGGCGGTCCCGCCGTAGCTGCACGCCATGTTGGGACGGTTGCCGACATCCTCGACCCGCTCGCGGTCGAGCCGGTCGCGCTGCGCCCATTGGCTCTCGGTAAGGCAGACTCGGCGGACGCGGATATTCGATCCGGTGCGCTGATATGACCGGCACACGCGCCGCTCGGTCGGATCGGCCCTCGCCGCCGCCGGCCCGGTGCCGACCTGCGCGGCGAGCGAGGCGGTGGAGATCGCCAGGCCAAGGGCGGCCAGCAACGGAGTGAGCTTCAAGCGCGCGCCTCCTTCTCGGCTGCCGCAGCCATCGCACGAATCGCGCTTTTTCGCCAGTCTTGGCGCTCCTCTTCCCTGCAACGGGCGCTGGGAGTAGGAGGGGCGCCGACCTGTCAGATTGCTTACGAAAGGAGCGCGCCATGGCGACGCAGCAAGCGGTTCGCGAGAACCCGATCGGCCTCAACGGATTCGAATTCGTCGAGTTCACCGGCCCGGATCCGGAGGCGCTCGCCGGCCTGTTCACCAGGCTCGGCTTCACCCATGTTGGCAACCATCGCGAGAAGGCGATCCGCCGCTATTGCCAGGGCGACATCAACTTCATCCTCAACATGGAGCCGACCGGCCACGCCGCCGAGTTCCGCGCCGCCCACGGCCCGTCGGCGAGCGCGATGGCGTTCCGAGTCGAGGATTCCGCCAAGGCGCTCAAGCTCGCGGTCGAGCGCGGCGCCACCGAAACCAGGGGAGATCTCGACCTGCCGACCCTGGAAGGCATTGGCGGCTCCTATCTCTATCTCGTCGACCCGGCCGCCCAGAAGCGGCTCTACGAGCAGGATTTCGAGACGATCGCGGAGTGCGGGCCCGGCGCCGGCCTCCACACGCTCGACCACCTCACCCACAATGTGAACCGAGGCCGGATGAACCATTGGGCGACGTTCTACGAGCGCATCTTCAACTTCCGCGAGATCCGCTATTTCGACATCGAGGGCCAGCAGACCGGCCTCCTGTCGCGCGCGATGACCGCTCCGGACGACAAGATCCGCATCCCCCTTAACGAGAGCCAGGACGATTATTCGCAGATCGCGGAATATCTGAAGGAATATAAGGGCGAAGGCATCCAGCATCTGGCTTTCGCGACCGACGACATCTTCAAGACGGTCGATGCCCTGCGCGCCGCGGGGGTGAAATTCCAGGACAGCCCCGACACCTATTACGACATGATCGACCAGCGCATCCCGCACCACGAGCATGACGTTCAGGCGATGCGCGACCGCCGCATCCTGATCGACGGCTCGCCCGAGACCGGCGAGGGCCTGCTCCTCCAGATCTTCACCGAGAACATGGTCGGCCCGATCTTCTTCGAGATCATCCAGCGCAAGGGCAACGAGGGCTTCGGCGAAGGCAATTTCAAGGCCTTGTTCGAGTCGATCGAGCTCGACCAAATCCGCCGCGGGGTGATCCCGGCCAAGGCGGAGGCGTGATCCCAGATCGTCACCCTGAACTTGTTTCAGGGTCCATTTCGACGACGCTTCGGCGCAGGAGGACAGATGGATGCTGAAACAAGTTCAGCATGACGGGGCGGGTTTGACCGACGCGGCCTATTTCCCCGGGTTTGGCGGGCATTTCGAGACGGAGGCGGTGCCGGGGGCGCTGCCGAAGGGGCGCAATTCGCCGCAGCGGCCGCCGTTCGGGCTCTATGCCGAGCAGCTGAGCGGGACCGCCTTCACCGCGCCGCGCGACCATAATCGGCGGTCGTGGCTCTATCGACTGAGGCCGTCGGCGGAGCATCCGCCTTATCGGCGTTACGAGGGCGCCAAGCTGTTCGCGCCGGGCACGGCGGACGAGCCGCTGCCGCCCAACCGGCTGCGCTGGGACCCGCTCGACCTGCCGGGCGAGCCGACGGACTTCGTCGACGGCCTCGTCACGATGATGGCCAACCGCTCGCCCGAGGACCTGGAGGGCGTCGCGGTTCACATCTACCGTGCCACCAAAAGCATGGAGCGGCGCGCCTTCTTCAACGCAGACGGCGAGCTGCTGATCATCCCCGAGCAGGGGCGGCTGGAGCTGCTGACCGAGCTCGGCCGGATCGACCTCAAGCCCGGCGAGGTCGCCCTCGTCCCGCGCGGGGTGCGCTTCCGGGTGATGCTGCCGGACGGCCAGGCGCGCGGCTATGTCGCCGAGAATCACGGGAGCCTGTTCCGCCTTCCCGACCTCGGCCCGATCGGCTCCAACGGCCTCGCCAATGCGCGCGACTTCCTGACTCCGCGGGCCTGGTTCGAGGATCGCGACGAGCCGTTCGAGCTTGTGCAGAAGTCGCTCGGGTCGCTGTGGATCACCGAGCTCGACCGCAGCCCGCTCGACGTCGTCGCCTGGCACGGCAATCTCGCGCCGTGGAAATATGATCTCAGCCTGTTCAACACGATGGGAACGGTCAGCTACGACCATCCCGACCCCAGCATCTTCACCGTCCTGACCTCGCCGAGCGACGTGCCGGGCCGCGCCAATGCCGACTTCGTCATCTTCCCGCCGCGCTGGATGGTGGCCGAGGACACGTTCCGCCCGCCCTGGTTCCACCGCAACGTGATGAGCGAGTGCATGGGCCTGATCCATGGGGCCTATGATGCCAAGGCCGAGGGCTTCGCGCCCGGCGGCCTGTCGCTTCACAATCTGATGGCCGGCCACGGCCCCGACGTGGCGAGCTGGAAGGCGGCGAGCGAGGCGGAGCTGAAGCCGCACAAGATCGAGGGGACGATGGCCTTCATGGTCGAGACCTGCTGGCCCTACCGCCCGACCCGATACGCGCTGGAGAGCGACGCCCTCCAGCAGGGTTATGACGCCGCCTGGGGCGGCTTTCCGAAAGCGAGGCTGCCTGAATGAAGCTTGGTTCCTTGAAGGGCGGCCGCGACGGGCGCCTGGTCGTGGTCAGCGACGACCTCGCCTGGTGTGCCGACGCCACCCATATCGCCCCGACGCTTCAGGCCGCGCTCGACGATTGGGCCGAGGTCGCGCCGCGGCTCGAACTGCTCGCCACCGACCTCGCCCACGAGGTCATCCCGATGATGCGCTTCCACGAGCGCCAGGCCGACGCCCCCCTGCCCCGCGCCTATCAATGGGCGGACGGCTCGGCTTACGTGAACCATGTCGAGCTGGTGCGTAAGGCGCGCGGGGCGGAGATGCCGGAGAGCTTCTGGACCGACCCGCTCATGTACCAGGGCGGCTCCGATGAGCTGCTCGGGCCGCGCGACCCGATCCCGCTCGCCGACGAGAGCTGGGGCTGCGATCTCGAGGCCGAGGTAGTGGTGGTAACCGACGACGTGCCGCAGGGCTGCACTCGCGAGGAGGCGCTCGGCCACATCAAACTTATTGGCCTCGTCAACGACGTGAGCCTTCGCAACCTCATCCCGGCGGAGCTCGCCAAGGGCTTCGGCTTCGTCCAGTCCAAGCCCGCCTCGGCGCTGTCGCCGGTGCTGGTGACGCCCGACGCGCTCGGTTCGGCATGGCAGGACGGCAAGCTCCACGGAATCCTCAGGGTGGATTTCAACGGCCAGCCCTTCGGACGCGCCGACGCCGGCACTGACATGACCTTCGACTTCGGAACGCTGATCGCGCACCTCGCCAAGACGCGGAATCTGGGCGCGGGCTCGATCATCGGATCGGGAACCGTCTCCAATCGCGACGAGGACGGCGGGCCCGGCAAGCCGGTCGACCGCGGCGGGCGCGGCTATTCCTGCCTTGCCGAGCTGCGCACCGTCGAGACGATCCTCGACGGCAAGGCCGCGACGCCCTTCCTCAAACATGGCGACAGCGTGCGCATCTGGATGGAGGACGAGACCGGCCACTCCATCTTCGGCGCGATCGAGCAGGATGTGGTCCCGGCCTGAGCCGGGACTATTCGACCCGGAACTCGGTGACGATCAGGCGGGCCCGGCCGGTGGCGTAGACACCGTGGCCGTAGCCGTCGCCGCCGCCGAGGACGAAGCCGACCTGGTCGGCACTGGCGATGGCGTCGCGGAAACCCGCGGGATTGGTCCGAGCGCTCGACCGTTCGACCGCGGTCCAGTTGCCGTTGAGCGGCGCGACCATCTCGAACGTGCCGGGACGAAGCGGCGACTGGGTGGCGAAGGTGCCGTACCAGCGATAGGCCTCATAGCGCCCGCGCGCGCTCCAATTGTCGCCGCTGCGCTGGAAGAAGGGCGTGATCATCGAGGCTTGCGCCGGATTGGTGCGCGGGACGATGCGCACACCGGGATCGGCCTCGATCCGGTAGCGCATGACGATGCGGCTCTTGCCGGCGAGCGAGCCGTGACGGAAGGTGACATAATGGACGCTGCCCGGCGCCTGCGGCAGATCGATCGCGAAGCCGCCGCCGCGCAGCGCCGTCGGGTGAAGCGGCATGCCGTGCGAATAATTGCGCCCGCGGATGATCGGCCCGATCGTCCAGGCGCCCGCAGGGGGAGCCTGGGCCGCTTCGGCGATGCTCGCCGAGCCGCCACCGCCATAGGCCGCGAGCGACAGCGCGAAGATGGTTGCAGCACGAAACAGCATCGGTCGGATCCTCGCAAATGCGTGATTTGAGAGCGCCTTAACGCCGCGAGGCCTTCGCCAGCCTGAATTTGCCGGAAGTCGGAGGTTCATGTTCGGCGCGGACGCAGGCCGGCCGGACCTTGCCTCAGGCGGCTGCCCTGGCGCCTTCGACCGTCGCGGTGAGACAGGAGCGCAGCTGCTCCGGCGTGAACGGCTTGGACAGGATCGCGACATTGTCGGGCCGCTCGCCGATCGATTCCTTGTCGGCATAGCCGGTGATGATGATCGCCGGCAGCCCCGGCATCCGCTCGCGTGCCTGCCTGATCAGCTCGGCGCCCGACACCTTGGGCATCGCATAGTCGCTGACGAGCAGATCGAAGCCGTCCGCCGCGGTCTGGATCAGGGCCAGGGCCTCCGGCCCGTCCCCGGCCGTCGTCACCCGATGGCCCATGTCCCCGAGCAGGCCGGCGGTGATCGCGCGCACGCCGTCATGGTCGTCGACAAGCAGGATGTTGAGCGGGTCGGTTTCGGGCTGGTCGGCCGTCTCCCGCGCCTTGTCGGCCGTGGGCTCCGCTGACGCCTCGGCCCGCGGCAGCCAGATCTCGACGCGGGTGCCCTCGCCGAGCCGGCTCGCGATTCGGATGGCACCGCCCGACTGCTTGGCGAAGCCGTAGACCATGGACAGGCCGAGGCCGGTGCCCTTGCCGATTTCCTTGGTGGTGAAGAACGGCTCCATCACCTGCTCGATCATGTCCGGAGCGATTCCGTGGCCGGTGTCGCTGACCGACAGGACGACATAGTCGCCGGGCGCGAGGTCGGCCTCGCCCTGGTCCGGCTCCACCTTGCACTTGTCGGCGGCGACAGTGATCGTGCCGCCGTCGGGCATGGCGTCGCGTGCATTGATGATGAGGTTCATCAGCGCGAGCTCGAGCTGCGCCTCGTCGGCGAAGGCGCAGCCGGGGTCCTCGCCGATCTGCCACTCGACCTCGACGAGGCCGCCGAGGGTGTGGGCGACGAGGTCCGACACCGACTTGGCGAGGTGATCGATCTCGATCCGGTCCGGCCGCAGCTGCTGGCGGCGGGCGAAGGCGAGCAGGCGCCGCACCAGCTCCGACCCCTGCTCGGCCGCGTGACGCGCCATGCCGAGGATCTTCTTGTGCTCCTCCTCGAGCGGCAGGCGCTTCTCGATGATCGACAGGCCGCCGAGCACCGCCGCGAGAAGATTGTTGAAGTCGTGGGCGATTCCGCCGGTGAGCTGGCCGATCGCGTCCATCTTGCGCGCCTGGACGAGCTGACTTTCGAGCAGGCGCCGGTCGGTGACGTCCATCAGGGTGCCGGCGAACTCGACCGGCTTGCCGGACGCGTCCTTGAGCAGGATAGACTGGTCGTGGAAGTGCTTCCAGCTGCCGTCGGCGCATTGCCAGCGATATTCGACCGAGCCGACGCCGTTATCCTTGCGCGCCTCGATCGCGGCGATGACCCGCTCGCGGTCCTCCTCGTGGAGGCGATCGGCCCACAGGTTCGGCTGTTCGCGAAGCTCGGCGAAATCGAAGCCGGTGACGGCCCTGAAATCGCCACTGACGAAGTCCGGCCGCCGCGGCGAGCAGTCCAGCGGCTCGAGATAGAGCACGATCGGCAGCGATTCGATGATCGCCGCCTGGCGCTGCTGAGCCCGCCGCAGCTCCTGCTCGGTGCGCAGAAGCTCGGCATTGGCCCTGAGGTTCGCGTCGAGCAGCTCCTGCTCGGCCCTCGCCTTGCGCTCGACCTCCTTGGTCATGTTGAACAGGTCGACGAACACCGCGACCTTGGACCTGAGCACGGTCGCGTCGACCGGCTTGAACACATAGTCGACGGCCCCCATCGAATAGCCGCGCAGCAGATGCTCCATGTCCTTGTTGACCGCGGACAGGAAGACGATCGGGATGCGCTTGGTCTGCTCGCGCGCCCGGACCATCTGGGCCGTCTCGTAGCCGTCCATGCCCGGCATGTAGACGTCGAGCAGGATGACCGCGAACTCGCCTTTCAGGAGGTGGCGAAGCGCTTCCTCGCCCGAGGTGGCGACCACCACTTCGGCGACATCCTCGAGCACCGTTCGGATGGCGAGGAGGTTGCGCTCGTCATCGTCCACCACGAGGACGCGGGCGCGCTCGCCGAGCGCTTTGGCCGGGGCGAGCTTGGTCGTGGCCGCCGGCGCGGCTTTGGTGGCAGCAGGTTTGATGGAGGCCATGCGTTACTCGGCAGCACCCTGTAGCGGCGATGCGCCGGGGCGCACCATATTTTCCCGCGACCGCGCGATCCACACGCGCAGCAGCGCGAGCAGCAGGTCGATGTCGACGGGCTTGGCGATATAGTCCGACGCGCCCGCATCGAGGCACTTCTCGCGGTCGCCCTTCATCGCCTTGGCCGTGACCGCGATCAACGGCACCTCGGCGAGCTGCGGCCGCTGCCGGATCTGCTGCATCGTCTCATACCCGTCCATCTCCGGCATCATGATGTCGATGAGTGCAATGTCGATGCCGGGAGTCTGTTCCAGGATCAGGATCCCGTCCTTGCCGCGTTCGGCGTGGAGAACCTCGACATCGTAGCTCTCCAGCACGCTGGTCAGCGAGTAGATGTTGCGGATGTCGTCGTCGACGATGAGGATCTTGGCGCCGGCAAGCTCGGGCACCTCGTGGCTCTTCGACTTGTCGGGGAGCAGATCGACGACCTTGCGGTCCTTCTTCACCGCCTTGGCGAGGTTCTTGAAGACCTTGGTCAGAGCGGCCTCGTCGGCGGGTTTCTCGGTCACTCCGAACGCGCCCATCTCCATCACCTTGGCGATCTTGTCGGCGCCGGAAATGACGTGGATCGGCACCTGCGCGGTCTTTGGGTCGTGCTTCAGGAGATCGAGCAGAACGAAGCCGTCAATGTCGGCGAGGCCGAGATCGAGCGTGATCGCATGCGGCTTCAGCTTGCGGGCCAGCGCCAGCGTGCCCGCTCCGGCGGTCGAGATGACCCCCTTGAGACCGACTCCGCGCGCGAGATCGAGAAGGATCGCGGCGAAGGTCGGATCGTCCTCGACGATCAGCACGAAGGGCGAATCGCCGAGATCGTCGCGGTCGTCGTTGACGTCGAAGCCGATCGGCAGCGCCAGCGGCACCATCGCGCCGCTATTGTCGTAGCGGGCGGTGGTGGTGGAAGGGCCCGCGGCGACGGACGCCGTGGCGTTGAGCGGCACGAACAAGGTGAAGGTCGAGCCCTCGCCGGGCTTCGACCTCACCTGCAGCTCGCCGCCGAGCAGGCGGGCGATCTCGCGGCTGATCGAGAGGCCGAGGCCGGTGCCGCCATATTTGCGGCTGGTCGTGCCGTCGGCCTGCTGGAAGGCCTCGAAGATCAGCTTCTGCTTGTCCTCCGGAATGCCGATGCCGGTGTCGGTCACCGATATCTCGATCGCCTTGTCGGCGGCTCGGAGCACCGGGTGGCTGGGGCTCCAGCCGCCGGTCGCCGGCTTGACGTCGAGCGTGACACTGCCGTGCGACGTGAACTTGAAGGCGTTGGACAGCAGGTTGAGGACGATCTGCTGGAGGCGCTTCTCGTCGGTTCGGATCGTCGCCGGCAGGCTGTCGTCGACCCGGACCTGGAAATCGAGGTCCTTGTCGGCCGCAAGCTGGCGGAACGTCCGCTCCATATGAAGCTTGAGCCCGTTCATCGGCATCTCGCCGATCTCGATCGACACCGTTCCGGACTCGATCTTCGACAGGTCGAGGATGTCGTTGATCAGGCTCAACAGGTCCGAGCCCGCCGAGTGGATGGTCCGCGCGAACTCGACCTGCTTCTCGTTCAAATTGCCATGCGGGTTGTCCGACAGCAACTTCGACAGGATGAGCAGCGAGTTGAGCGGAGTCCGGAGCTCGTGGCTCATGTTCGCCAGGAACTCGGACTTGTACTTCGACGTGAGGGCGAGCTGCTCGGCTTTCTCCTCGATGGCGCGGCGGGCCATGTCGATCTCGATATTCTTGGCCTCGACCTGCTTCTTCTCATTCTCGAGAAGCTGCGCCTTCTCCTGAAGCTCCTCGTTGGTGTTGTGCAGCTCTTCCTGCTTGGTGGTGAGCTCGGTCTGGCGCGCCTGGAGCTCCTGGGTGAGCAGCTGCGACTGCTTGAGCAGGCCCTCGGTGCGCATCGTCGCGGCGATCGTATTGAGCACGATGCCGACCGATTCCATGAGCTGGTCGAGGAAGCTCTGGTGGGTCTCGTTGAACTCGCTGAACGAGGCCAGCTCGATCACAGCCTTCACGTCGTCCTCGAACAGCGCCGGAAGGATGGTGACGTTCGCGGGAGTGGCGTGGCCGAGGCCGGAGCCGATCCGGACGAAGTCGCCGGGCACGTTCTCGAGCAGGATCGGCCGCTTGTCGGCGGCCGCTTGGCCGACCAGGCCCTCGCGCAGCTTGAACTTCGCCTTGAGCTCCTCCTTGCTCTCGGCGCCGTAGCTCGCCGCAAGCTCGAGCACCGGCTCGTCATTGTCGCGCGAGGTGACGTAGAACACGCCATATTGCGCGTTCACCAGCGGCGCCAATTCCGACATGATCAGGTTCGACACGGTGGTGAGGTCGCGCTCGCCCTGAAGCATTCGGCTGAACCGGGCGAGGTTGGTCTTGAGCCAATCCTGCTCCGCATTCTTCAAGGTCTGTTCCTTGAGGTTGCGGATCATCTCGTTGATGTTGTCCTTGAGCGCGGCCATCTCGCCCGACGCCTCAACGGCGATCGAGCGGGTGAGGTCGCCCTTGGTCACGGCGGTGGCCACGTCGGCGATCGAGCGCACCTGGCTGGTCAGGTTGTTCGCCATCGCGTTCACGTTGTCGGTGAGGTCGCGCCACAGGCCGGCGGCGCCCGGCACGCGCGCCTGGCCGCCGAGCTTGCCCTCGATGCCCACCTCGCGGGCCATGTTGGTCACCTGATCGGCGAAGGTCGCGAGGGTCTCGATCATGAAGTTGATCGTCTCGGCCAGAGCGGCGATCTCGCCCTTGGCGTCGAGGGTCAGCTTGCGCTTGAGGTTGCCCTGCGCCACCGCGGTCACGACGTCGGCGATGCCGCGAACCTGGTTGGTGAGGTTGTTGGCCATCAGGTTCACGTTATCGGTGAGGTCCTTCCAGGTGCCGCCGACTCCGGGCACGTTGGCCTGGCCGCCGAGCTTGCCCTCGGTACCCACCTCGCGCGCCACGCGGGTCACCTCGCTGGCGAAGCCGTTGAGCTGGTCCACCATGGTGTTGATGGTGTCCTTGAGCTGAAGGATCTCGCCCTTCACGTCGACGGTGATCTTCTTGGACAGGTCGCCGCGCGCCACGGCGGTGGTCACGTCGGCGATGTTGCGGACCTGGCCGGTGAGGTTCGCGGCCATCAGGTTCACATTGTCGGTGAGGTCGGCCCAGGTGCCGGCCACTCCGCGCACCTGCGCCTGGCCGCCCAGCTTGCCCTCAGTGCCCACTTCGCGCGCCACGCGAGTCACCTCGGAGGCGAAGGAGTTGAGCTGGTCCACCATCGTGTTGATGGTGTTCTTCAGCTCGAGGATCTCGCCCTTCACGTCCACCGTGATCTTCTTGGAAAGGTCGCCCAGCGCCACCGCGGTCGTCACCTCGGCGATGTTGCGGACCTGGCCGGTCAGGTTCGCGGCGAGGTCGTTCACGTTGTCGGTGAGGTCCTTCCAGGTGCCGCCGACGCCCTCCACCTTGGCCTGGCCGCCGAGCTTTCCTTCCGAGCCCACCTCGCGGGCCACGCGGGTCACCTCGGAGGCGAAGGAGTTCAATTGGTCCACCATGACGTTGATGGTGTCCTTCAGCTCCAGGATCTCGCCCTTCACGTCGACGGTGATCTTCTTGGACAAGTCGCCGCGCGCCACGGCGGTGGTCACCTCGGCGATGTTGCGGACCTGCGCGGTGAGGTTGCCGGCCATCAGGTTCACGCTGTCCGTCAGGTCGGCCCAGGTGCCGGCGACGCCTTCCACCTTGGCCTGGCCGCCGAGCTTGCCTTCCGAGCCCACCTCGCGCGCCACGCGGGTCACCTCGCTGGCGAAGCCGTTCAACTGGTCCACCATCGTGTTGATGGTGTTCTTCAGCTCGAGGATCTCGCCCTTCACGTCGACGGTGATCTTCTTGGACAGATCGCCCTTGGCCACCGCGGTCGTCACCTCGGCGATGTTGCGCACCTGGCCGGTCAGGTTCGCCGCCATCAGGTTCACATTGTCGGTAAGGTCGGCCCAGGTGCCAGCGACTCCGGGCACCTGCGCCTGGCCGCCGAGCTTGCCCTCGGTGCCGACCTCGCGCGCCACGCGAGTCACCTCGCTGGCGAAGCCGTTCAATTGGTCCACCATCGTGTTGATGGTGTTCTTGAGTTCGAGAATCTCGCCCTTCACGTCCACCGTGATCTTCTTGGACAGGTCGCCCAGCGCCACCGCGGTCGTCACCTCGGCGATGTTGCGGACCTGGCCGGTGAGGTTGCCGGCCATGCGATTCACGCTGTCCGTCAAGTCGGCCCAGGTACCGGCGACTCCCGGCACCTGCGCCTGGCCGCCGAGCTTGCCCTCGGTGCCGACCTCGCGCGCCACGCGGGTCACTTCCGACGCGAACGAGGCGAGCTGATCGACCATCGTGTTTACGACCTTGCCGATGCGCAGGAACTCGCCGCGCAGGGGGCGGCCGTCAATCTCGACGGTCATCGACTGGCTGAGGTCGCCCTTCGCGACCGCGCCGATGACTCGCGACACCTCGGCGGTCGGCTGGACCATGTCGTCGATCAGCTCGTTGAGAGCCTTCAGCTTGGATTCCCAGCCGCCGGTCGCGCCCCGCACCGATCCGCGCTGGTTGATCTTGCCTTCCTTGCCGACGACCCGCGACAGGCGCTCGAACTCGTTGGTCATCTGCTCTTCGAGGCTGACCACCTCGTTGAACAGGGTGGCGATTTCCGAATCGACCCCGGCCAGGTCGTCGGGGAGGCGAACGGAGAAGTCGCCGCGTCGGAGGCTGCGCAGAGCAGCGACGAGCTGGCGGCGGTCGAGAAATTCGCGGGGGTTCTCGGCGTTCACGTGCTACTCCTAGACTTTATCCTCCCCCCTCAAAGTGTTGGCAGGCCCCCCGGCCTCGCGGTGCATCCATAGCCCAGCCTTGGCGAAACGCTCCAACAAAATCGTAAAAGCGGGCGGCCAGGGGTTGCCTCACGAGCCGGGGGGGTTAGGTACCCCGGAACGGGCGGCGGGAAGAGGAAAAGCGAGAACGTTGGGACGAATGCCCTCCGAACAAGAGGTTGAGAGCTTCATCAGAGCGACATTTCGCTCCACCTGGTCGCTGGAGACGCTGCTTCTGCTCCGCCGCGATTCAGAACGCTGGTGGAATCGCGGCGACATCGTGATGGCGCTCCGGGCGAGCGACCTGGTGGTCAACAACAGCCTTGAACGGTTGTGCGTCGCCGGCCTGGTGATGGTGGAGGAAGGCGGGACCGCCCGCTACCAGCCGGTCGACCCGGCGCTCGACGAGCTCGTCGACGGCACCGAGCAATATTATGCTCGAAGCCCCGACGCGGTCCGGCGGATGATCGTCGCCGCCGCGAACCCGGGAATCACCGCCTTTGCCGATTCATTCAAGCTCAAGAAGGGCTGACCATGGCCGAGATCCTTCCCGCCATCGTCTATTTCCTCTGCTTCGCGACCAGTGCGGCGTGCGCCTGGCTGCTCGCCCGGAACTACCGGAAGGCGCGCGCGCCGCTCCTCCTGTGGAGCTCGCTCTGCTTCCTTTTCCTGGCCGCGAACAATTTCGTGGTGGTCCTGGACCTCGTCCTGACGCCACCGGACACCGATTTCCGGTTGATCCGGCTGCTGCTGTCGCTGGGCGCAGTAGGAGTGCTGCTGTTCGGCTTCATCTGGCGCCATAGCGAGGAGGAGGCATGACACTTCTCGATTTCCTTGCCGGCGCGGTCACCTTCGGCTTTTTCGCCTGCGCCCTGTTCTTCCTGCGCTTCTGGCGGCGGACACGGGACTTCCTGTTCCAGTCGTTCGCGATCGCCTTCCTGCTATTGGGCGTGGTCCAGGCGATCCTGGCGCTCGGCAACATCCCGGTCGAGGAGCGAAGCTGGGTCTATGCGATCCGCCTTGCCGCCTTCCTGCTCATCCTGTTCGCGATCATCCGCAAGAACAGGACCTGACCAAACGGATTTCCGTTTCATGATCGCACGCCTCCTCCTGCCCGCGGCCCTTCTGCTGGCGGCGGCGCCTGCTGCCGCCCAGCGCATGGAGGTGGAAGCCCCCCTGCCCCCGGCACCGGCCTGGAACGGCGCGAGCGAGCGGCTGATCGCGCCGCGCGGGCATCCCTGGATCACGCCGGCGGAAGCGAGCGGCTTCGAGACGACGCCGACCTATGCGGAGACGCGCGCCTTTATCGACCGCCTCGTCGCCGCCTCGCCGCTGCTGCGCATCGAGCCGTTCGGGCGCAGCTCCGAGGGGCGCGAGCTCTACGCGGTTGTGGCCAGCCGCAACGACGGCCGCGAGCGCCCGCGGGTGTTGGTCCAGGCGGGCATCCATGGCGGCGAGATCGACGGCAAGGACGCGGGCCTCATGCTCCTGCGCGACATCACGCAGCGCGGCCGGGCTAGCCTGATCGACGACGTCGACCTCGTCTTCGTGCCGATCTTCAATGTCGACGGCCACGAGCGAACCGCGCCGTTCAACCGGCCCAACCAGCGCGGTCCGCGCTCTCAGGGCTGGCGAACCACGGCGCGCAACATCAATCTCAACCGCGATTATCTGAAGGCCGACGCGCCCGAGATGCAGGCGATGATCGGCCTCATCCGCCGCGTCGACCCAATCCTCTATTTCGACATCCACGTCACCGACGGCATCGATTACCAGTACGACATCACCTACGGCTTCCAGGGCCGCGAGGGCCGCTACGCCCAGTCGCCGGCGATCGGCCGCTGGCTCGACACGGTGCTTCGGCCCAACATGGACCGCGCGCTGAGCCGCGCCGGCCATATCCCGTCGGGCCTGATCTTCGCGATCGACGACCGCGACCCCGCCGCCGGAATCGTCGATTTCGCAGCGCAGCCGCGGCTGAGCCACGCTTATGGCGACTTCGCGCGGGTGCCGACGGTGCTCGTCGAGAACCACAGTTTGAAGCCCTACCGCCAGCGCGTGCTCGGCACCTATGTGCTGATCGAGGAGGCGCTTCGGCTCGCCGGCGCCGACGGGGCGAGCCTGCGTCGGGCGATTGCGGCGGATCGTGCTTCTCGCCCGTCCGAAGTCGTTCTTGGCTGGAGGCCGAGCGAGCAGCCGGGGCCGACCATCCCGTGGCGCGGAATTGCCTACGAGACCTATCAATCCTCCATTTCCGGTCGCCAGGAAGTGCGCTGGCTCGGCCGGCCGCTCAATTCCACCATGCGCGTGATGGTTCAGGAGCCCTCCCTGACGGTCGCCCTGCCCCGCGCCTGGTGGGTCCCTGCCAGCCGGCCCGAGGTGATCGAGCGGCTGCGCCTCCACGGCGTGCAGTTCGAGACGCTTACCGCGCCACGTACGGTCACCTTGGAGATGGCGCGCCTGGTCAATCCGCAGCTCCAGCCGGCGAGCGAAGGCCATGTGCCGCTACGCGTCGCGAACACGCAACGCGAACAGCGCGCCGAGACCTTCCAGGCCGGATCGGTCCGCATCCCGGCGGACCAGCCGCTCGCGCTCGTCGCCGCAGCCTTGCTCGAGCCGGAAAGCCCGGACTCGCTGCTCGCCTGGGGCTTCTTTCCCGACATTCTCCAGCGCACCGAATATATCGAGGGCTATGCGGTCGAGCCGCTTGCCCGGCGCATGGTCGCGGAGGATCCGGAGCTCGGCCACGCCTTCGACGCCGCGGTCGCAGCCGACCCGGAATTGGCGCGCGACGCCGACCGGCGGCTGCAATGGTTCTACGAGCGCTCGGCCTATTTCGACGACCGCTACCTGCTCTATCCGATCGGCCGGGAACTGAACTGACGGGCCGGCGCGTTGGGCCGGCATGACCCGGCTGCGCGCAATCCTATTCGACCTCGACGGCACCCTCGTCGATACCAACGACATGCACGTGGAGGCGTGGCAGCGCGCCTTCCGCGACCATGGCCACGACTTCGACCGCGCACAGATCCACGGCCAGATCGGCAAGGGCGGCGACAATCTCGTTCCGAGCCTGCTGCCCGACGCGGGCGAGGACGAGCGGGACGCGATCGACGGGCGCCACGGCGACATCTACAAGGGCGAGCTGATGCCGACGGCGCGGCCGTTCCCGTGCGCCAGCGACCTGCTCCGGCGCGCCAAGGATGCGGGCCTGAAGGTCGTCCTCGCCTCGTCCGCCGGAAGCGAGGAGGTCGACCATTATGTCGGGCTTCTCGGCAAGGACCTCATCTCCTTCACCACCGGCAAGGACGATGTCGACGCGTCCAAGCCCTGCCCCGACATCTTCGAGGCGGCACTAGAGAAGGGCGGCCTTAAGCCGGACGAGGCGATCGTGATCGGCGATACGCCCTACGACGTACTCGCCGCGAAACGTGCCGGCCTCGACTGCATCGCCGTGCTCTCCGGCGGCTTTCGGGAGGAATATCTGCGCAGCGCCGGTGCGGTAGCGATCTACCGCGATGCCGCCGACCTGCTCGATCATTGGGTCGACCTGCCGATCCGGACCTGACCGTCATGCCGGACTTGATCCGGCATCCGCCTTCTTCCTACGCCGGAACCCTGAAGAAGGTGGACCTCGGATCAGGTCCGGGATGACGAGGAAAACCGATGCACCCGCTCTACGCCGCAATGCCGATCTCCTTCTTCGAGCGCATGTCGATGCGCGCCCGGGAGACCGGCGCGATCAATCTCGGCCAGGGCTTTCCGGACGGCGCCGGCCCGCCCGCATTGCTCCAGGCCGCGGCCGACGCGCTGCTGACCCGTTCCAACCAATATCCGCCGATGATGGGCCTGCCCGAGCTGCGGCAGGCGGTCGCGTCGCATTATGCGCGCCAGCAGGGCCTCGGCCTCGCCGCCGACGACGTCGTCGTCACCTCCGGCGCCACCGAAGCGATCGCCGCGGCCATCCTCGCGCTCGTCGAGGACGGCGACGAGGTGCTGATGTTCCCGCCGCTCTACGACGCTTACGGCCCGCTCGTGCGCCGCGCCGGCGGCGTGCCGCGCTACGTCCGGCTGCAGCCGCCGGAATGGCGGATCACGGCGCAGGCCCTGGAAGCCGCCGCCTCGCCGAAGCTCAGGCTCGTCATCTTCAACGACCCGCTCAACCCGTCCGCGACCATCGCGTCGGCGGAGGATCGCGCCGCCCTCGCCCGCTTCTGCGTGGCGAACGACCTGATCGCGATCTGCGACGAAGTATGGGAGCATGTCGTGTTCGATGGCGCCCGCCACTGCTCGCTGATGGCCGAGCCGGGAATGGCCGAGCGCAGCGTCAAGATCGGCTCGGCCGGCAAGATCTTCGCGCTCACCGGCTGGAAGGTCGGCTGGATGTGCGCCGCCCCTTCGCTCGCGAAAGTGCTGGCGCGGGCCCACCAGTTCCTGACCTTCACCACCCCGCCCAATTTGCAATATGCGGTGGCCCAGGGGCTGGAGCATGAGGGAAGGTGGATCGAGGACAGCCGCGGCGGCTTCGAGCGCTCGCGCGACCGCCTCGCCGCCGGCCTCGCCCGAATCGGCCTCGCCACCCAGCCGAGCGCCGCGACCTGGTTCCTGTCGCTCGACCTCGCCGCCTCCGGAATCGCGATGGGCGACGGGGCCTTTTGCGACTGGATGGTCGAGGAGGCCGGAGTCGCGGCCATTCCCATCTCGGCCTTCTATCCGGAGGATCCGGTCACCCACCTCGTCCGCCTCTGCTTCGCCAAGCGGGATGAGACGCTGGAAGAGGCGGTAGCGCGTCTCGAACGCGCGCTTCCGTCGCTGCCGAAGTGAAAACCACCCCTCCCCTTCAGGGGAGGGGATTAAGGGGTGGGGAGCGGCGAAGGCCCTCGATGGGCCTGAGGCGCTTTTCGAAGCTCGCTCAGGGGCATCGAGCCCCCCTCGCTCGCCTCCAGCCAATCCCCTCCTCTGAAGAGGAGGAGCTAATAATGCGCCACGGTCAGCGCGGCGCGGATTCGGGCGAGCGCCGCGGCGCGCGGGTCGCCGCCGAAGCTCTTGTAGGTGCCGTTGAGAGCGAAGGTGCAGTGGCCGTGGACGATCGCCACAAGCGAGCCGGTCAGCGCGTGGGTCACTTCATCCACGGGACTGCCGAGCACGGCCGCGACTTCCCGCTCGATGAGGCCGATCAGCCCCCCGAACGCTTCGTCGAATTCTGGGCTCAGCGTCTCGCCGGCCGGCATGCGGTGGTCGTAGAGCGCCATCCAGCGGTTGGGATTGCCCTCGGCGAAGTCGAAATAGCCGTTGACCAGAGCCCCGATGCGATCGGGCCCGGCATTGCTCAGCCGTTGTTCCAGCGCCTCGGTCCAGGCCAGCAAGGTCCGCGTGTTGATGGCCAGGACGAAGCGGTCGTAGCTTCCGAACAGGTTGTAGAGCGTCCCGACCGAATAGCCGATCCGCTTGGCCACCTCGCGCGCGGAGAAGCGGGCGAAGCCGGCCTCGGCCATGTGCGCCTCGCCCGCAGCGAGGAATAAAGCTTCAAGCTCTGTCCTGCTATGATCGGATCGGCGGCCCATGCGGTTGCCCTAGGCGACAAATTGATCACTGTCTAATTTCTATATTGAACAGTGATCAATTTAATGAGAGAAGCAGCGTCGAGTCGTCCGGCGCCGGGGAGGTCACCGAATGTCCGCACCGCAATTCTCGCTGCTCGGCACGCGCCGGCTGGGGCCGCTGTTCGTCGTCCAGTTCCTCACCGCTCTGAACGACAATCTGTTCAAGTTCGCGATGCTGTTCCTCGCGACTTATACGATCTTCGCCGGGCAGCCGGACCGGGCGGCGATGCTGGCGCTGGTCGCGACCGGGCTGTTCACCCTGCCCTATTTCCTGTTCGGGGCGGTCGCCGGACAGATCGCCGACGCCTGGGACAAGGCGCGGCTGATTCGCTGGGTGAAGGCGGCCGAGATCGGAATCATGGGCATCGGCCTCGCCGGCTTCGCGCTGCAGTCGATCCCGCTGCTGCTCGCCGGCCTGTTTCTGATGGGCTGCCATTCGACGCTGTTCGGCCCGGCGAAGTACGCGATCATCCCACAGCACCTCCATCGTGACGAGGTGATGGGCGGCACCGGCCTGATCGAGGCCGGCACCTTCCTCGCCATCCTGTCGGGCCAGCTCATGGCGGGCGTCATCGTGCCCTGGTATGCCGGCCTCACCGCGATGGGCCTGGCCGTTCTCGGCTTCCTCGCCTCCCTCGCCATTCCGGCCGCGCCTTCGTCGGCGGCGGGCATCGCCATCGACCTCAACCCGTGGCGAAGCAGCAAGCGGCTGATCGCGGTCGCGAAGAACGGCCCGGGAGTGTGGCTGTGCATCCTCGGGATCAGCTGGTTCTTCGCGATCGGGGCGGTGATGCTGTCGCAGTTCACGCCGCTGGTCGACGGCGTTCTGCGCGGCGACCCAAGCGTCGCCAACCTGTTCCTGATCGTCTTCTCGGTCGCCGTCGCTTTGGGATCGGTGACCGTGAACCGGCTGCTCAAGGGCGAGATTTCCGGCCGCTACGTGCCGATCTCGGCGCTGATCCTCGCTGCCTTCATGATCGACCTGTGGCTGGCGACTCGCGGCTTCGTGCCCGGCGAGATCGGCTCCGACTGGCGCAGCTTCGTCGGCTCCTTCGCCTCGATCCGGATCCTCGTCGACCTGTTCGCAATCGCCTTCGCCGGCGGCATGTTCGTGGTGCCGCTCTATGCCATCCTCCAGACCAGCGGGCCGGCCGAGGAAAGATCGCGCCGGATCGCCGCCAACAACATCGTCAACGCGGCGGTCGGCGTGGTGGTGATCGGCATTATCGCCGCAATGGTCGCCGGCGGGATCGGCGTGCCTGGGGTGATCGGCGCCATGGGGGCAGCGACGCTCGTGGTGGCGCTTATCTCCTGCTGGCTGTTGCCGGAGACGGTGATCAAGTCGCTCGTCAAAGGCCTGCTGCGGCTTCTCTACCGGGTCGAGGTCACCGGCGCCGAGCATATGCCGAAGCCCGGCCAGCCCGCGGTCGTCGTGGTCAACCACGTCTCCTTCCTCGACGGGCTGCTCCTCGCCGCCTTCCTGCCCGGCAAGCCGACCTTTGCGATTCACAGCCACATCGCCCGGCGCTGGTGGGCGCGGCTGGCGATGAAGCTCTTCAAGGCCTTCCCGGTCGATCCGACCAACCCGATGGCCGCCAAGGCGATGGTCAGGACGGTGAAGGAGGGCAACATTCTCGTCATCTTCCCGGAAGGCCGGATCACCGTCACCGGCGCTCTGATGAAGGTGTTCGACGGCCCCGGCATGGTCGCCGACAAGGCGGATGCCCCGGTCGTCCCGGTGCGCATCGACGGCGCCCAATATACGCGGTTCAGCCATTTGAAGGGCAAGGTGCGGCTGCGGTCGTTCCCGAAGATCAAGCTCACCGTGCTTCCGCCGCGCCGGTTCGCCGTCGAGGGCGAGATGAGCGCTCGGGCGCGCCGCGCCGCCGCCGGCCGCCAGCTCTACGACGTGATGAGCGGAATGATCTTCGAGACGTCCGACACCAACCGGACGCTCTACGAGGCGCTGCTCGACGCCAAGGCGATCCACGGCGGCAAGGCCAAGGTGGTCGAGGACATTAAGCGCGAGCCTTTGAGCTATTCGCGCCTGATCGTGGGCACCAAGGCGCTCGGCCGGGTCTTCAAGGCGCGCACCGCCGAGGGCGAGGCGGTCGGCCTGCTGCTGCCCAACGTCAACGGCGTGGTGGTGAGCTTCTTCGCCTTGCAGGGGCTCGGCCGCGTGCCGGCGATGCTCAACTACACGGCCGGCCTCACCAACCTGAAGGCCGCCTGCACCGCCGCCGAAGTGCGGACGATCGTCACCGCCCGCGCCTTCGTCGATCAGGCCAAGCTCCACGACGTCGTCGACGGCCTCGAGGAGGACGGCCGCTCGATCCTCTATCTCGAGGACGCGGCGGCGACCATCGGCACCGGCGCCAAGCTGCGCGCGATGATCGGCGCCCGCTTCGCCCGCCGACTGCTCGCCCGCCGCAAGCTGTCGCCCGACGCACCGGCGGTGATCCTGTTCACAAGCGGCTCGGAAGGCTTGCCCAAGGGCGTGGTGCTCACCCACCGCAATTTGCTCAGCAACTGCCTGCAGCTCGCCGCGCGCATCGACTTCAACCCGAGCGACATCGTTCTGAACGCCCTGCCGGTATTCCACAGCTTCGGCCTCACCGGCGGGACGCTCCTGCCGATCCTCAACGGCGTGAAGACATTGCTCTACCCGAGCCCGCTCCATTATCGGATCGTGCCGGCGCTGGCTTATGACAGCAACGCGACGATCCTGTTCGGCACCGACACCTTCCTCGCCGGCTATGCGCGGATGGCGCACAGCTATGATTTCTACGCGCTGCGCTACATCTTCGCCGGCGCCGAGCGGGTGCGCGACGAAACCCGCAAGACCTATGCGGACAAGTTCGGCCTCCGCATCCTCGAAGGCTATGGCGCGACCGAGGCCGGGCCGGTGATCGCGGTCAACACGCCGATGCACTTCCGCCCCGGCACAGTGGGACGCCTGCTGCCCGGTGTCGAGGCGCGGCTCGACGACGTGCCCGGCATCGACAATGGCAAGCGCCTCGCGATCCGCGGCCCGAACATCATGGCCGGCTATCTGAAGGCCGACGCGCCCGGCGTGCTCCAGCCACCCGAGGGCAGCTGGCACGACACCGGCGACATCGTCACCATCGACGAGGACGGCTTCGTCACCATCCGCGGCCGCGCCAAGCGCTTCGCCAAGATCGGCGGCGAGATGGTCTCGCTGCCCGCGGTCGAGGGCTATGCGGCGGCGCTGTGGCCCGACGCCGACCACGCCGTGGTCACCCGTCCGGATCCCAAGAAGGGCGAGCAGCTCGTCCTGTTCAGCACCGAGCCGACCGCCAGTGCCGCCGCGCTCCAGCAATGGGCCCGCGGCAACGGCGTGACCGAGCTGTCGGTGCCCAGGGACGTGCGGGTCGTGGACGCGCTACCCGTCCTCGGCACCGGCAAGCTCGACTATGTGACGATGACCGCCATGGCCGCAGGCGGCGGAGAAAAAGCGGCGGCCTGATCGCCCAGAGCCTGATCGTCTGAGGTCGAAGCGCCTGCGGCGCTTCGGCCGATGGCGTGAATCAGGCTCTCGCATATATCTGAGACCAAGATTCACGTTTCAGGCTGATTCCAGCCTGAAACGATCTTGGTCTAGCCGCCGCCCCGGGGCTTCACAATATGAAGTCGGTGGCCACGATCGGCGCGCCGTTCGTCACCACGATATGCAGATCGGCGAGGCCGTCGCCATTGGTGTCTCCGTAGAGATTGCCGAGGCCGCCGACGACCTCGTAGCGCAGCTGCCCGGCGACTCCGGAGAAAGCCGCGCTGCCGACGAAGGTGAAGGCGTCGTTGGCCGCGGTACCGGCGATGGCGTCGATCGGCGAAAGGTCGATCTTGTCGACTCCGGACAGGAAGTCCTGGATCCGATCGGCCGCGCCGCGCACGCTGTCGCTCGCCGAGGCGAAGCGGAATGTGTCCGCGCCCGCGCCGCCGGTCAGCAGGTCGAGACCGGCGCCGCCGTCGAGCACGTCGTTGCCGTCGAGCCCCTTGATATTGTCGCTGCCGCCCATGCCGCGAAGCGTGTTGGCGCCGTTGTTGCCGGTCATCGAGTTGGTGAACTCGTTGCCGGTGAGATCGAGCGCATCGGTGAGCCGGTAGTCGGCCGTTCCAAGCACCTCGACCTCGGCGCCGGCGGTCAGGGTGTAGCTGGTCCGCGCCCAGACATAATCGAGGCCCTGACCGGCAAGCTCGACCACCATGTCGCCGGCATCGACATAATAGATGTCGTTGCCGAGACCGCCCTCGAGCCGGTCGACGCCGGCGCCGCCGTCGAGCGTGTCGTTGCCCTCGAGACCCTTGAGCGTGTCGAGGCCGGCGCCGCCGCGCAGGTGATTGACTCCGTTATTGCCGACGAGCTGGTTGTTGAGCTCGTTGCCGGTAAGGTCGATCCGGTCGGTCACGCGGTAGTCGGCCGTGCTGAGCAGCTCGATCGAGACGCCGAGGCCAAGCGCGTAGCTGGTGCGGGCGGACGCGACGTCCACGCCCTCGCCCTCCAGCTCGACGATCGTGTCGCCGGCATCCACGAAATAGCGGTCGTTGCCGAGGCCGCCTTCCAGCCGGTCGATGCCGGCGCCCCCGTCGAGGAAGTCGTTGCCGCCATTGCCGACGAGATGGTCGTTTCCGCCATTGCCGCGAAGGCTGTTGCCGGCGTCGTTGCCGATCAGCGTGTCGTTGCCGGCGCCCGACGTCGCATTCTCGATCGTCACTCCGTTGGCGATGGTGTAGCCGCCATGGATGCCGTTGGCGAAGGAGACGCGGCCGCCGCCGCCCACTTCATACTGGAGCGTCGCGGCCCGCAGATCGATCGTGGCGTTGCGCGCCCCGTTATAGACGATCTGGTCGGAGCCGCCGCCGTCCCAGATCGAGTAGAAATAGGTGCCGGCGGCATTGACGTCCTTCATGACATAGGTGTCGTTGCCGGTCGCCCAGTCCTCGTTGACTCCATATTTGTCCTGGATGGCGGCGATATCGAACGCCATCAGCCCGCCGAGATAGCCGTAGCCGACATTGGTCGGAGCGTTGCCGTAGGGCGAGCTCTGCCAACCGTCCTCGTAGGACATCATCGTGAAGACGCCCTGGTTCAGCTCGAAATCGCCGGTCGTGTAGTCGGCCACCGACGTCTCGCTCTCCGGCTCGACGCCGTTCATGATGCCCGACCGTCCGCCATTGTCATGCGGATGGGCGAGGCCGTGGCCGTGTCCGAATTCGTGGATCAGGGTGACGAACGAGAAGCCGCCCTGGGCGAGATCGCGCGCGTTCCAGCGCTCGTCGTTCGAGTTGAACTGGGCGAGGCCCTCGTCGCTCTCGTCCGGCGGGCTCATCGAGCCGAGCAGCGAGATGACCGGGCCGGGCGTGCCCGTGTAGCTCGTGTACATGAAGTCCGCCTGGCTGCGGTCCTGGACCTCGAGATAGACGACGTCGGCGACCTTCTCGAACTCGCCGAGAGCGGCCCACACCGCATTATATTCATAGTCCTGGATGGCGACCGCGGTGATCGTCGCGGGCGGAAGGCCGGGATTGGTCGGGTCGTTGGAGACGAAGATGTCGCCGGGCTTGGCGAAATAGACGGTGATGACGTTCTTGCCGTCGATGTCCTTGCCCTGCGCGTCGGCGAGGGCGGGAATGTCGATCAGGCTCGTATAGGTCGGCGTCCCCGGGGCGTTGCCGGTATCGCGCGTGCCCTCGTCGCCGTCGGGATTGCGGACCGACTGGTTGACGCGGTTGACCTGGGTTCCCCAGTCGATCGCATAGAGCGGGCTGTCGACGTCGTAATAGGGCCTGTAGATGTTGGGATCGTTGGGATCCTGGACGCGGACGAACAGCTCGTAGTCGCCGACGGAATCGCCGGTCGGCGTGAGCCCGCTGTTCGAGAAGGCGCGGGCGTTGACATAATAGCTGCCGCTCTCCTCGGGCGTATAGGTCAAGAGGACGTCGAAGCCCGAATTCAGCTCGTTGTAGAGCGTGTCGGCGCCGCCGTCGGCGCTGACGATGAAGCTGGCGCCGTCGGGCCCGTACAATTCGAGATAAGGATCGGTGAGGCCGACCAGATTGGGGCCGCCGTTGAAGGAATAGAGGCCGAACTCGTAGGTGGTCCCGGCGGTGAGCGTGACCTGGTAGAAATCCTGGTCGCCGATCGTGTCGATCGTGGAGACGATCGGAGTGGTCACGCCCGGCCCGGTGACGGTGAGGACCGGATTGCTGTTGCCGACAGTGTCGGGCGCGTCGGGGACATTGTCGGTGGTGATCAGCAGCGCGGGGACGCCGACCGCCGGCTTGCCGTCGCCGACCCAGTCCGGAACGAACCCGTAGACCGCCTTGAAATCGAGGATTTCCCAGAAGCTCTGAACGGTCCCCTGGTCACGACCCGCGCAGATCCGGCACATCAGGCATTCTCCTCCGCTGTTTCCCGGCCAAGAGAGGGCGAACCGCGCGAGGAGAATCATCCCGAGACAAATCGGGACGGCGCCGGAAGCTTCGCTTCAGCGTGCGGAGCGGGGACAGGGCGCAAAACAAAGCGTGCGCAATTCGAACAGTTTAGCCGATTGGCCCGCCGAACGCGGCGTTAACTTTTTGGTTCCTGCGCTGCGGTTCTTACGGGGACGGAACAGTCGAGCCGCGCGACTTGTGCGACAAGCCGATTCCTATTCCGCCGCGTCGACAGAGCCCTCGGCGGGGAGCCGCATCAGCGCCTGGCCGGACTTGACCCGAGTGCCTTCGCCGATGCCGTCGGCGAGATCGAAACCGTCGGGCGCGAACATGATGATGGTCGAGCCATGTTCGAACCAGCCCATCTCCTCGCCCTTGGCCATGTCGGCCAGGCAAGGGATGCGGTGGACGACGCCGAGCCTGGCGCCGCCGCCGCGCCGCCGGCTGCGCATCGCGCGGGCCTTGTGGAGGTTGGTGCGGCGCCGGTTCCTCTCGTGGCGAGGACGCAGGTGGCGCACCGTGTCGACGAAATGGAAGCGGATGCTGGCGACCAGGATCGCGGCGACGGGCACAAGCATGACCGGGTGCCCCGACGGCTGAAGGCGGCAGTGGACCAGCGCGCGCTCGTTCTTGCAGAACAGTTTCTCCACGCGCTTCAGCGCGATCGGGTTCACGTTCCAGGTGTCGCCGGAAATGTAGGTGACCCCGTCCACGACCAGATCGTGAGGCGCGTGAAAGCGGTGATAGTCCGAGCTCGTCAGCCGGATCGTCACGAAGCGGCCGTTGCGGAACGTGCCGCCCTCCGCTTCCTCACCGAGCAGGTCGCCAAGCGTGTAGGGAAAGCCCTTGATCTGGTAGAGATGCTCGCCGTCGATACGGCCGCACGCGCCGACGATGCCGTCGCAGGGGCTCGCAAGGATGTCCGGATGCGGGTCGACCGGCCGCGCGCCCGGCTTGAGCTGGCGGGTGAACACGTCGTGCATCGATCGGAACCTTGTCGTCGCCGCCTCGGACAAGTCGAGGTCGGTGAACAGCTTCCACGCCGCGATCGAGGTCTTGCGCACCACCGGATTCTCGATCCTGGAGAACCAGCCCATGAAGCGCGTGGTCAGCCGCCGCGGCAGGCGGTTGGTGAGGAGGAAATTGAGATCCTCTTGAGCGACAAGTCGGTGCAGGGCAGAGCGCATTGCGAGCAGTCGGTTTCCGAACGGGCGCCGTGGCGGCGGCGCCCATATAGAGCAGGTCACGCGAATGAAACGCCGAAATATCGCCGTCGCCTCGGCGGCGGCCGCGCTCCTCACCCTCGGCCTGGCCAGGGGCAAGAGGCGTCTCGACCTGTCCCGCGCCAAGCATCCGGGCCTCGCCGGCCATGCCAGGGCGGCCAAGCGGGTCGCCGGAATGATCCCCTTCTACGATTATGACGAAGGCAAGTTCTTCACCGCCGACGATCCGCCGCTGGAGATCGCGGACCGCCGCCGCGCGGCGTTCGAGCGGCTGTCGCAGGACTTTCACAGCCGCTTCGCCAGGACCCTGGAGCTGAGCATGCAGACGCGCGAGGGCCTGTCAGACCTGCAGTTCACCTCGACCTACCGGGTGCCGTTCCAGTTCAGCCGAATCGTCCGTGACAAGCTGCCGAGCGGAGTGTTCGTGAAGTCGTCGCGGGGCGTGACGGTCACCGACCTCGACGGCAACGACTTTTACGACCTCACCGGGAGCTACGGCGTCAACCTGTTCGGCTACGATTTTTACAAGGAGACGATCGCCGAAGGCGCCGCCATGGTCGCCGATCTCGGCCCGGTGCTCGGCCTGTTCCATCCCGTCGTCGCCGACAATGTCGAGCGGCTTCGCGCCGTGTCCGGAATGGACGAGGTGTCGTTCCACATGTCGGGCACCGAGGCGGTGATGCAGGCGGTGCGCCTCGCCCGCTATCACACCGGCAGGTCGCACCTCGTCCGCTTCGCCGGCGCCTATCATGGCTGGTGGGGCGAGGTTCAGCCGGGCATCGGCAACCCCGTTCCCGCCGAGCGCACCTACACCCTCGCCGACATGTCCGAGCAGACCCTGCACGTGCTCAAGGCGCGCAAGGACATCGCCTGCGTGCTGGTCAACCCGCTCCAGGCGCTTCATCCGAACAGCGCCGCGCCGGCGGATTCCGCTCTGGTGGCCGGGCGCTCGTCGCAGCCCGCCGACCGCGCGGCCTATGGGGCGTGGCTCGAGCGCCTCGCCGAGACATGCCGCGAGGCCGGGATCGTGCTGATCTTCGACGAGGTGTTCGTCGGCTTCCGCCTCGCGCCCGGCGGCGCCCGGGAATATTTCGGAGTCGCGCCGGACCTGATCACCTATGGCAAGTCGCTGGGCGGCGGCCTGCCGGTGGGAGTCCTCACCGGCCGCGCGGACCTCATGCGCCGCTTCAAGGAGGACAAGCCGGCCGACCCGCTGATCGCACGCGGCACCTTCAACTCGCATCCCTATGTGATGGGCGCGATGAACGCTTTTCTGCGCCGGCTCGAAAGCGAGGAAATCCGCGCCATCTATGACGGCATCGACGAGCGCTGGAACGCCCGCGCCGCTTCGCTCAATGCGCGGCTCGAAGCCGAGGAGCTGCCGCCGCGCGTCACCAACCTGTCGAGCATCTGGACCGTCGGCTACGAGCAGCCGTCGCGCTACAATTGGATGTTCCAATATTATCTGCGCGCCCACGGGCTGATGCTCAGCTGGGTCGGGACCGGCAGGCTGATCTTCAGCCTCAATTACAGCGACGCCGATTTCGAGGCGGTCGGCGAGCGCTTCGTCGCTGCCGCCAGGGACATGCGGGACGACGGCTGGTGGACCCAAGACGCGCGCCTGACCGACAAGAAGATCAAGCGCCGGATCCTGAAAGAAACGCTCGGGCGGAAGATTTCCGGCTGAAGTCCACAGCTTCTTCTTCCCTGCGGATGAACCCGCCTTGCCAACGCTTTATTGCCCGTTCACGATGATCCGAGCGGAGGTTTTCGGCACGCTGCGTCAGACGGCGGCCTTTACGTAGGGGAAAGCAGAAATGGGAAAGTTCGCGTCGCGTTTGTTGGCCACGTCGGCCATGTTGGTCGCCGGCGTCGCGGCGGCCGCGCCGGCCCAGGCGCAGCGGGTCGACCGCATCATCGCCCTCGGCGATTCCTATATCGACGACGGCAATGTGTTCGAGCTCACCGGCCAGCCGCGTCCGCCCGTCTATCCGAACGGGCGCTTCAGCAACGGCACCAACCTGGTCGACACCTTGTCGCTGCTGCTTGGCACGCCGGTGCTCAATTACGGCATTGGCGGCGCGGTGACCTTGCCGACGAGCACGACGATCCCGCAGGTCCAGGTCTTCGACGTCCAGGTCCAGTCGTTCCTCGCCGGCGGCGGCCCCGCCGCCTTCCCGCGCTCGAGCGGCACGTTCGCGCCGGGCGATCTGCTGCTGGTCAATATCGGCGCCAACGACGCCCGCGCCTGGGCCCGCCAGTTCGGAGTCACCCCGACGGCGACCCAGCTCGCCACGCTCCAGGCGGGCGTTCCGGCACAGGCGGCGCTCGCGGCGACCGCGGCGACGCGCAATTTCGACGCCCTGGTCGCCGCCGGCGTGCGGCAGATGACCGTGCTGGCCGGCAATACCGGCGATCTCCCGGAGATCCGCGGCACCGCCATCGCGCCGATCGCGAGCGCCTATTCAAGCAGCTATAACGCGGCGGTGCGCCAGGCCCTGGCCGGCTATGCCGACAATGGCGTGATCGTGAACTATCTCGACCTCTCGCTGATCGGCCAGCGGGTCCGGGCCAACCCGGCCGCTTATGGCCTGCAGAGCGCCGACGCCTGCCCGATCGCCTGCGTGACCACCAATCCGGAGCTGCTCGACAGCTATCTCTTCTATGTCGACCAGCTCCACCTGACCTCGGCCGGCTTCGCCATCATCGGCCAATATGCCGCGCGCCAGCTCGAGGCCCCGCTGCATCTCGAGGCCCAGGGCGCGACAGTGATGCTCGCCGCGGATTCGTTCGGCCAGTCGCTGCAGGACCGGCTCGACCTCAACTCGGCGGACGCAGCCGGCGAGGGTCCGCCGCTGCGCGTCTTCTTCGGCGCCGATTACGGCCAGCGGCGGATGGACGACACCCAGACCAGCCTCGCCTACCGCGCCGAGCGATGGAGCGCGACGGGCGGCGTCGAATATGACGGCGGCCCCTGGCTGGTCGGCGCCGCGGCAAGCCTGTCGCAGGGCGACACCCGCTTCCTCAGCGGCACCGGCAGCATCGACAGCGACATGGTCCAGGTCGGCGTCTACGCCTCCTGGTCGAGCGGCGGCGCCTTCGTCGAGGCTTATGGAGGCATCGGCCAGGGTAATCTCGACATCCGCCGCGACGCGGTGATCGACGAGATCCAGGGCGAGACCGATGCCGATACGATCGTCGCGGGCGGCCAGCTGGGCTATCTGTTCGACCTCGGCCAGGTCCGCGTCGGCCCGGTCGCGGGCATCAGCTATGCCAAGGCCGAGATTGACGGTTTCACCGAGACCGGCGACCCCGTGCTCACGCTCAATGTGTCCGGCCAGGACATCGACCGGCTCGTCGGCAGCCTCGGCGTCGAGCTGAATGGCGATTTCGACATTGCCGGCAGCCGCGTCGCGCCGTTCCTGTCCGCGACGGTGGAGAAGGCGCTCGACGACGATCCGCGCACCATCCGCTACGCGGGAACGGCGGCGCCCGAGATCGTCAACCAGTGGGTCGTGACCGGCGATGACGAGGCCTATGGCCGAGTCTCGCTCGGCGCCAATTTGCAGATCACCAACGGCCTCGCCGTTCAGGTCGCCGGATCGACCACGATCGGCCAGGACCAGGGCGATCGAAGCGGTGCGTCGGTCGCTCTGAGGGTCGGTTTCTAACTTCCGCTCACCCCTCCCCTTCAGGGGAGGGGATCAAGGGGAGGGAGCGGCGAAGGCCCTCGATGGGCCTGAGGCGCTTCGAAGGCTCGCCCAGGGGCATCGAGCCCCTTCGCTCACCTCCACCCCAACCCCTCCTCTGAAGAGGAGGGGCTAGGTCGCACAACGAGCGGCTTTGGTCGCTCGGTCGAGGCCCCGGCGGCGCTGATCGCGTCGCACCTGCCTTCCAGGCAGGGCACCTTATCTCCCCGCGCTTTCCACGAGAGCGCGGGAGATTTGATATGCATAATGGGATTGGGCCGGAGCAGATCCTGCAGATCGGCATGGGCTTCTGGCCGTCGAAGGTTTTACTGAGCGCGGTCGAGCTCGGCCTGTTCACCGAGCTGTCCGGCGGGCCGCTGACCGGCGCGGAGATCGAGCAGGCGCTGGGCCTGCATTCGCGCGGCACCTACGATTTCCTCGATGCGCTGGTCGCGATCGGCATGATCGAGCGCCACGGCGACGGCGCCGAGGCCCGCTATGCCAACACGCCGGCCACCGCCCAGTTTCTCGACCGCAACAAGCCCACTTATGTCGGCGGCATCCTCGAGATGGCGAATGCCCGGCTCTACCGCTTCTGGGCCGATCTCACTCCGGCGCTCAAGACCGGCCAGCCGCAGAACGAGGTCAAGCATTCGGGCAAGCCGATGTTCGACGAGCTCTACGCCGATCCGGCCCGGCTCGAGCAGTTCATGGACGCGATGACCGGCGTGTCGATGGGCAATTTCAACGCGTTCGCCGAGAAGTTCGACTTCTCGGCCTACCGGACCCACGCCGACATCGGCGGCGCCACCGGGCAGCTCGCGGCCATCGTGGCGCAGCGCCACGACCATATCAGCTCGGTGTCCTACGACCTGCCCGTCGTCCAGCCGATCGCGGAGCGGCGCATCCGCAGCGCCGGCCTCAACGGCCGCCTCGCCACCGGTAGGATCGACTTCTTCAAGGACGATTTCCCCAAGGCCGACCTCATTACCATGGGGATGATCCTCCACGACTGGAACCTCGACAAGAAGAAACAGCTCATCGCCAAGGCCTATGACGCCCTGCCCGAGGGCGGCGCCTTCGTGGCGATCGAGAACATCATCGACGACGCGCGCCGTCAGAACGCGTTCGGGCTGATGATGTCATTGAACATGTTGATCGAGTTCGGCGACGCCTTCGACTTCACCGGCGCGGACTTCGAGAGCTGGTGCCTGGAAGCCGGCTTCAAGCGCTGCGAGGTTCTGCCGCTGACCGGACCGGCGAGCGCGGCGATCGCCTACAAATAAGCGGGAACGGCCGGGGCTCGACGCCGTTCAGCTCCCGTAACGACAGGGAGCAAGTCATGCGTATCGGCATCAGCCTCGGCGGCCTCATTCTCCTTCTGATCATCCTCTGGATCATCTTCTGACGCGAAACGGGTGCCGCCACATCGGCGGCGCCCTCGGCTATTCCGCGGGGACCAGCCCGTGGTCGTATTTCTCGCCGCGCAGCAGGCGGGCGGGTGCCTTGCGGTACAGCTTGAAGTCGTTGATCGGGTCGGTGACGATCTTGCTTCCCCACACGAGGCCGGTCTGGACTCCGCGGGTCAGGCAAAGCTGGACCACCCGGAAAGCGAGGCCGCCGACACCGAGCCCGAGCCACAGCCAGCCGATCTGGCGCGCGAGCTGCCACCAGGTTTCCGCGGGCACGAACAGGCCGAGGAAGGTTGGGTCGATGACCAGCGCCAGCGGCAGCCCCGCCCAGACGCCCATCAGCACCCATTTGCGGAACAGATTGTAGCCGACCTTGACCTCTTCCTTATACGCATGGGTCACGTCGTTGACCGTGTCGTACGTCTTCGGCTCGAAGAAGAAGTGGCCGGACTGGCGGGTCCACATCGCCACCGTCCAGGCGACGAGGCTCGCCATTGCCGCGTCCACGAACAGCAAGGCGTAGCAGAGCAGGAAGGTGCACGCCGACACGAAGTGAAGGCTCTGATTGACCAGGCTGTGGTGATAGAAACGATGATCGTCCCAGCGCTGGGTCGCCAATTCTTCCCGGAAGCTCGGCATCGACGCCCTCGTGTTGGCCCGCGGCATTTATAGGTCGCCCGGTCAGGCCGCGATAGCCTGGGCGCCGTCCCGAAGCTTCTCGAAGCGCAGCAGGGCGAAGTGGCCGAGCGGCGGCAGCGGCTTGCGTTCCAGCAGGCGGATGTCGGGCCGCCCGGCTGCCCAGTCGGTGAACAATGCGAACGGGAAGTCGGTGCGCCAGCCGAGCTTGGTGGTGACCGGCATCAGGGACTTCTCGACGCTCTTGCGGAGACCGCGCTCGGCGCCCAGGCGCGTGGCGATGACGATCTCGCCGCCCGGCTTCACCACGCGCGCGAACTCGTCGAGCGCCCTGTGCGGATTGGGCACGGCGCTGACGACATATTGGGCCATGACGACGTCGAAGCTATCGTCCTCGAAGCGGAGATTCTCGGCATCGCCGACCTCGATCGATTCGACATTGGCGAGGCCGAGCTTCTCGATCCGCCTGCGCGCGACCTTCAGCATGTCCTCGGAGATGTCCGCGCCGACCAGGCGGGTGTCCCTGGAATAATGAGGCAGCGAGATGCCGGTGCCGACGCCGATCTCGAGGATCCGGCCGCCCTTGCCGGCCGCCTTTTCGGCGACTCGGATCGATTCCGCGCGGCCCTTGCGGAAGACCGGGCCGAACAGCCAGTCATAGACCGGCGCGAGGCGGTCGTACGACCTGGCGACGCCTTCCCTGCTCATTTCAACCGACATCGAACCCGTCTCTCCCGCGACGCTCCCGGGCGCCGGATAGCCCGGCAATGTTGCAGGAGCGCGTCTAGGGCCGGCCCCAGGACCAGTAAAGCTTGCCACCAGCGCTCCGGCGGACGATCAGCCGGCCATGAAGCTGACCGCCTATCCGGGAGGCCCGCTCCGCGGCGCCAGTGCGGTTCCCGGGGACAAGTCGATCTCGCACCGCGCTCTGATCCTCGGCGCGATGGTCGAGGGCGAGACCCGGATCCGCGGGCTGCTCGAGTCCGGCGATGTCATGCGGACCGTCGAGGCAGTGCGTGCCCTCGGCGCGGCGGTCGAACGCGACGGCGATGTCTGGCGGGTGCGCGGCGGCGCGTGGCGTTCGCCCGAGCGGCCGATCGACTGCGGCAACAGCGGCACGACCGCGCGCCTGCTGATGGGCGCCGTCGCCGGCCGGCCGATCAGCGCGACCTTTGCCGGCGACGCCTCCTTGTCGAGCCGACCGATGCGGCGTGTCACCGAGCCGCTGCGGCAAATGGGTGCACGGATCGAGGGCGGCGACACGCTGCCGATCACCATCCACGGCGGCGGTCTCCGAGGCATCCACTACCGAGCACCGGTCGCATCGGCACAGGTCAAGTCGGCGATCCTGCTCGCCGGCCTCGGCGCCGACGGCGCGACCGACGTGAAGGAGCCGCAGCCGAGCCGGGACCACACGGAGCGCATGCTTCCACTGTTCGCCGGGGAACGGGGTCTGCGCGGCACCGAAATCGAAGTCCCGGGTGACCCCTCGTCCGCCGCTTTCGCGATCGTTGCCGCGCTTCTCGGCCCCGGTTCGGAGATCACTCTGCGCGGCGTCTGCATCAATCCGACCCGCATCGGCTTGCTCGAATGCCTCCGGAGCATGGGCGGCGCGATCGAGGTCACGAACCCGCGCCAGCTTGGCGGCGAACCGGTCGGCGACATCCTTGCCCGCTACTCGAAGCTACGCGGTATCGAGGTCTCGTCGGACCGCGCGCCGGCCATGATCGACGAATATCCGCTGCTTGCCGTCGCTGCTGCCTTTGCCGAGGGCGAGACGGTGCTGCACGGGCTCGGCGAGCTCAGGCACAAGGAAAGCGATCGCCTCGCCGCCATCGCCGCGGGACTCGCCGCCTGCGCCGTCGCAGTTCAGATCGAAGGCGACACCCTGCGCATCCGCGGCGGCGCGGTTCGTGGCGGTGCCGAGATCGCGACGCATGGCGACCACCGCATCGCCATGGCTTTCCTGGTGCTGGGGCTGGCCAGCGCGGCACCGGTATGCGTAGACGGCGCCGAGATGATTGCGACCAGCTTTCCCGGCTTTGCCGACCTGATGCGCGGCCTCGGCGCGCGCATCGAGGAGGCCTGATGGTCAACAGCTTCGGCCGAGTCTTCCGCTTCTCGACCTGGGGAGAGAGCCACGGGCCGGCGATCGGCGCGGTGATCGACGGCTGCCCGCCCGGGCTGGCGCTGAGCGAAGCCGACATCCAGCCCTGGCTCGACCGCCGCCGTCCCGGCGCAAGCGCCGTCACCAGCGCTCGCCAGGAGCCCGACCGGGTCAGAATCCTTTCCGGCACGTTCGAGGGCCGAACCACCGGGACACCGATCAGCCTGATGATCGACAATGTCGACGCGCGCCCCGCCGACTATGCGCGACAAGCCGCCGGCTACCGGCCCGGTCATGCCGATTATACCTATGAGGCCAAATATGGCCTGCGCGACTGGCGCGGCGGCGGACGCAGCTCGGCCCGCGAGACCGCCGCCCGCGTCGCCGCCGGTGCGGTCGCGCGGCTGGTCATCCCAGAGGTCACGATACGCGCCTATCTCGTCGAGCTCGGCGGCGACCCGATCGACCCCGCCGGCTTCGACGAGGCCCAGATCGACGCGAACCCCTTCTTCTCCCCCGATGCCGTGGCGGCGGAGCGCTGGACGGCGGCGATCGCGCAGGCCCGGAGCGAAGGCTCGTCGCTGGGTGCAGTCGTCGAATGCGTCGCCACGGGCGCGCCCCCCGGCTGGGGTGCGCCGGTCTACGCAAGGCTCGATGCGGATCTTGCCGCCGCCGCCATGTCGGTAAACGCCGTCAAAGGCGTCGAGATCGGCGAAGGCTTCGCCGCGGCGCGTCTTCGCGGCGAGGACAATGCCGACGCGATGCGCTCCGGAAACGGCGGCCCCGGCTTCGCCTCCAACCATGCCGGCGGCATCCTTGGCGGCATCTCGACCGGCCAGCCCATCGTGCTGCGCGCCGCGTTCAAGCCGACGTCCTCGATCGCCAAGCCGAAGGCCACGGTCGACGGCACCGGCCGCGAAACCGAAATCTCCACCACGGGCCGCCACGACCCTTGCGTCGGCATTCGCGGCGCGCCGGTGATCGAGGCGATGATGGCGCTGGTGCTCGGGGACCATAAGCTTCTCGACCGCGCGCAATGCGGGGAGCGGCGATGACCCTGGTGAACGTCGAGCTCGGCGAGCGCTCCTATCCGGTGCGCATCGAATCCGGCGGTCTCGATTGGGCCGGGCAGATGCTCGCGCCCTATTCCCGCGACGGGCGAATCGTCGTCGTCACCGACCGCAACGTGCTCGCCGCCCAGGGCGACCGGCTCACCGCTGGCCTCAACCGCGCCGGCATCCTGCCCGACGGCATCGTCATCGCTCCCGGCGAGGAAACCAAGGACTGGTCGCACCTCGCCCGCCTGATCGACGACCTCATCTCCCGCGGCGTCGGCCGCGGCGACCATATCGTCGCGTTCGGCGGCGGCGTGATCGGCGACCTCGCCGGCTTTGCTGCCGCGATCCTCAAGCGCGGGGTCGGCCTGATCCAGGTGCCGACCAGCCTGCTCGCGATGGTCGACGGCTCGGTCGGCGGCAAGACCGCGAT
Organism: Pseudomonadota bacterium; assembly: GCA_023417515.1. Lineage (GTDB taxonomy): Bacteria > Pseudomonadota > Alphaproteobacteria > Sphingomonadales > Sphingomonadaceae > Allosphingosinicella. The sequence continues at coordinate 35,823 of JAEZFL010000155.1, forward strand.
CAACACGCCGGCCGGCAAGAACCTGGTCGGCGCTTTCCACCAGCCGAGCCTGGTGCTGATCGATCCCGACTGCCTCGACAGCCTGCCGGTCCGCGAGCTTCGCGCCGGCTATGCCGAAATCGTCAAATACGGGCTCATCTCGGATCCGGATTTCTTCTCCTGGTGCGCGGCGAACGGGGCGATCCTGCTCGCCGGCGACCAGGAAGCACGCGAGCAGGCCATCGCGGCCTGCGTGCGGATGAAAGCGGCGATCGTCGCCGAGGACGAGCGCGATTCCGGCGGCCGCCGCGCGCTGCTCAACCTCGGCCACAGCTTCGCCCATGCGATCGAGGCGGAAAGCGACTACCGCCTGCTCCACGGCGAGGCGGTGGCGATCGGCCTGTGCCTCGCCTTCCGGCTCTCGGCCGAGCGCGGCCTCTGTGCCGCAGAAGACGCCGAGCGTATCGAAGCCCATTTGCGCTCGGTCGCCCTGCCCACGACGCTCGGCGAAGCGGGTCTCGACTCCGACGGTGCTCACCTCGCCGATCGGATGCGCCACGACAAGAAAGCGGCGGACGGCAAGGTGCGGCTGATCCTGGCGCGCGGCATCGGCCACGCCTTCGTGGCGGACGACGTGGCGCTGGATGAGATCGCCGACTTCCTGGGCCGACAGCGCCAACCGCTCGATGCCTGAACTCTATGCGGAGGTGATCGGCGATCCCATCGCCCACTCCCTCTCGCCCGCGATCCACGCCCGCTGGATCGAGATGCTCGGCCTCGACGCCCGCTACCGGGCGACCCGAATCGCCCCGGCGGAACTGAAGTCCTTCCTCGCCGGGCGCCGCGACGACCCGGTCTGGCGCGGCTGCAACGTCACCGCCCCGCACAAGCTCGCGGTCGCCGCGTTGCTGGATCGTCTCACCCCCGCCGCCGAGCGCATCGGCGCCGTCAATTGCGTGTTCCGCGACGGCGGCGCGCTGGTGGGCGACAACAGCGATATCGCCGGCGTCGCCGCCGCGCTTGCGGGGGCGGACATTGCCGGGAGCAAGGCAGTCATCCTGGGCGCAGGAGGCGCAGCGGCGCCGGCCATCGACCATCTGCTCGGGCAAGGCGCAGGGGAGATCGTCCTGCTGGCGCGCGACGCCGCCAAGGCAGCGCCCCTGCGGCGGCGTGAGCCGGACAGGATCGCCATTGCGCCGTTCGACGGGGAGGCCGTTGCCGGCGCGTCGATCGTCATCAACGCAACGCCGCTCGGCATGACGGGCCGCCTTTCAATGCCGCAAGGGATCCTCGACGCCCTTCCCTGTGCGGCGCGCGGCGCGACACTGTTGGACATGGTCTATCGACCGGCGCGAACCGCCTTGCTGGCAGCCGCCGAAGCTGCCGGCCTGCGCGCGGTCGACGGCTTGTCGATGCTGATCGGGCAGGCCCGCCCCGCGTTCGGACGCTTCTTCGGACAGCCGGCACCGCGCGGCGACGACGAGGCCCTGCGGCGCGCCCTCGCTTAGTCGTCGGGCAGCTCGCCCTTGGACACGTCGACCGCCGTGCCATGGCGCTCGTCGGGCGGCATGTCGACAGCGACGAGAACGACCAGGCCGGCCGCGCTCATCATCCGCGCGAGCTCGAGGATTCGGCGCTGGCGCTCGGGCTGCGCTTCGGGTCCGGACAAATCGCTGTTGAGGCCGGCCTGAAGCCCGTCCTCGTCGAGCACCACGGTCGGGCGACCGCGCGCCTGCATGCGCTGCTGGTAGCGGCGCGCGAAAGCGATGCGCTCGTCCGCGGCGCCGCTCAGCCACAGGATGCGGCCATGGCCATGGTCGGCCGCCGGTTCGCCTAGGGCATCAGTCAGCGCCTGAACCATGCCGGCGGCGACGGTGTTGTTGCTGGCCCGGTCGATCAGGATGAAGCCGCCGAAGTCGCGGCTTTCGGCATAAGGCAGCACGACCACCGGCCGGTCGAGCACCAGCTCGCAGCGGCCGATATCGTTGAGTTGAAGCGCGTCGCCGGAGCGCGGCTCGAGGCTGGCCATATCCACAAGCTCGGCCACGCGCGCGACGCTCGCGCTGACCATCTGAGTTCCGATCTTCAGCCAGTAGGCGCGGCCCGGCACGAGCGGCTCGCCCGCCATCCACACCAGCATCGCGTCGAGCCGGTCGGCGACTCCCGGCGGATCGGCGGCCGCCGCGATCACGTCGCCGCGCGCGCAGCCCACTTCCTCGGTGAAGGTCAGGGTCACCGCCTGCCCAGCCACCGCCTCGTCGAGATCGCCCGCGAGGGTGACGATCCGGTCGACGACGCAGCGCGCCTCGCCGGGCAGGATTCGCACGCTGTCGCCCGGCCGGACTCGGCCGCTGCTGACATTGCCGGCATAGCCGCGGAAATCCGGGCCGGCGCGGTTCACCCATTGCACCGCCATCCGGAACGGCTGCGACGCCGCATCGTCCGCCCGCACCGGGATACGCTCCAGCTGCTCGATCAAGGTCGGGCCGTGATACCAGGGCATCGCCGCGCTTCGCCGGCTGACATTGTCGCCGTGTAGCGCCGCCGCGGGAATGGCCTGCACCGCGGCGATGCCGAGCTTGTCCGCCACCGCCTGATAATCCGCCGCGATCCGGTCGAAGACGTCCTCATCGTAGCCGACCAGGTCCATCTTGTTGACGACCAGCACCACCTCGCGGATGCCGAGCAGGGACGCGATGTAGCTGTGCCGCCTTGTCTGATTCAGAACGCCCTTGCGCGCGTCGACCAGGATCACCGCCGCGTCCGCGGTCGAGGCGCCGGTCGCCATGTTGCGGGTATATTGCTCGTGGCCCGGCGCGTCGGCGACGATGAACTTGCGCGTGGCCGTCGCGAAATAGCGGTAGGCGACATCGATGGTGATGCCCTGCTCGCGCTCGGCCGAGAGCCCGTCGACCAGCGAGGCGAAGTCGAGACCGCCGTCCTCCAGCGCCTCGAGCTGGTCCTCGAACAGCAGCTTGCTGTCGTAGAGAAGCCGTCCGATCAGCGTCGACTTGCCATCGTCCACCGACCCGCAGGTGATGAAGCGCAGCAGCGACTTGGCCTGGTTCGCGGCGAGGAACGCCTCGACCGCGGCGCGGGCGTCGCGGGGGACCGTCGTCACTGCTTATTCTCCCTGCGAGCGAAGCTTGTGGGGAGGGGGATCACCCGAAGGGTGGTTGAGGGGCTCGGTGCGCAATTGCCCCTCCACCGGCTTCGCCGGTCCCCCTCCCCATCGCTGCGCGACAGGGAGGACGAAGGAAGGCTCATGCTCAAAAATACCCCTCGGCCTTCTTCCGCTCCATGCTGGCGGGCTGGTCGTGGTCGATCGCCCTTCCCTGCCGCTCGGACGTCGTGGCCGCGAGCATCTCGGCGATCACCTCTGGCAGCGTCGCCGCACTGCTTTCGACCGCACCCGTCAGGGGGTAGCACCCCATGGTTCGGAACCGCACCGTCCGCTCCACGATCTGCTCGCCGTCGCGCAGCGGAAAGCGCGCGTCGTCGACCATCAGGGTCATGCCGTCGCGCTCGACCGTCGGCCGCGGCGCGGCGAGGTAGAGCGGGACGATCTCAATCGCCTCCCGATAGATATATTGCCAGACGTCGAGCTCGGTCCAGTTGCTCAAGGGGAACACCCGGATCGTCTCCCCCTTTGCCTTGCGGGCATTGTAGAGGTTCCACAGCTCGGGGCGCTGGTTGCGCGGATCCCAGCGGTGGCTCGCCGAGCGGAACGAGAAGATGCGCTCCTTGGCGCGGCTCTTCTCCTCGTCGCGGCGGGCGCCGCCGAACGCCGCATCGAAGCCGTGAAGGTCGAGCGCTTGGCGGAGGCCTTGAGTCTTCCACATGTCGGTGTGGCGGCTGCCATGGTCGAACGGATTGATGCCCAGCGCTTCGGCCTCGGGGTTAAGGTGGACGATCAGCTCCATTCCGCTTTCCGACGCGACCTTGTCGCGAAGCGCGTACATCGCCCGGAATTTCCAGGTCGTGTCGACATGGAGCAACGGAAAAGGCGGCCGCGCCGGGAAGAAGGCTTTCCTCGCCAGGTGAAGCATCACCGAGCTGTCCTTGCCGCACGAATAGAGCATGACCGGCCGCTCGCACTCGGCGACGACCTCGCGCATGATGTGGATCGCCTCGGCTTCGAGGGCGTCGAGATGCGTGAGCGTTTGGCCGGTCATTCGAATGCGGCGCGCGTCAGCGCTGCGCCTCCTCCGCTTCGACGATGTCGATCAGCTCGACCTTGAAGAACAGGGTCGCGCCATTCGGGATCGGGCCTCGGCCGGTGCCGTAGGCGAGCTCGGCGGGCACCGCGAACTCCCAGCGCTCGCCGATGCTCATCATCGGAATGCCTTCCTGCCAGCCGCGGATCAGGCGTCCCAGGGGGAACACCGCCGCCTCGCGCCGCTCGACCGAGGAGTCGAACACCTCGCCGTTCACGAAGCGGCCGACATAATGGACCATCACCTGGTCCTGAACGGTGGGGCGCTCGCCGGTGCCGCGGCCGATCAGCACGCGATATTTGAGCCCCGAAGGGGTGGTGCGCCAGCCGTCGGCCGGGCTCAGCTCATCCAGGGCCCGCCGTTGCTCGGCGAGATAAGCGGGGTCCGGCGCGGCAGGCGCTGGCTCGGCGGGGGGCTGCATCAGCAGAGCGGCGGCGGTGAGGATCATCGGGGTCAGGATCATCGCCCGCTTCTCCGCGATGCGGCGGCAAGCGTCAACGTGTTGACCGGTGGCGGCGGCGCGTGCGAGCGCTTGGGCATGGCGCCCGACCCAGACCATTTCGACGTCATCATCGTCGGCGCCGGTCTGTCGGGTATCGGCATGGCCCATCATCTCCAGCGCCGCTCGCCCTGGGCGACCTACGCGATCCTCGAAGCGCGGCAGGCGATCGGCGGCACCTGGGACCTGTTCCGCTATCCGGGCATCCGCTCCGACAGCGACATGCACACTTTGGGCTACAGCTTCCGCCCGTGGTGCGACCCGGACGCGATCGCCGAAGGCCACAAGATCAGGGACTATATCGAGGACACCGCCATAGAAGCCGGCATCGACAGGCATATCCGCTTCGGCACGAAGGTCACCCACGCCGCCTGGTCGTCCAAAGATGCCCATTGGCGGGTGGAGGCGGCTGACGGGAGCGTCCGCACCTGCCGGTTCCTCATCCTGTGCTCCGGCTATTACAGCTACGATCGCGCCAACCGACCGAGCTGGGACGGCGAAGAAAGCTTCGCCGGAGCGATCGTCGAACCGCAATTCTGGCCCGGCGACCTCGATTGGCGCGGCAGGCGCGTCGCGGTGATCGGTAGCGGCGCGACGGCGGTGACTCTGGTGCCCGCGCTGGCGAAGGACGCGGCGCACGTGACCATGGTCCAGCGCTCGCCGAGCTACGTGATGGCGCGGCCTTCGCGCGACAAGATCGCCAAGGCGCTCGAGCGCGTGCTTCCACTCCGGACCGCGGCAGGGCTGACCCGCTGGAAGAATGTTCTGCTCCAGCAATTCTTCTTCCGGCTCGCGCGCCGACGCCCCGCCAAGGTGAGGGCCAAGCTGCTGGAGCTCACCGAGCGGGAGGTCGGCGCCGATCAGGTCCGCCACTTCACCCCGCGCTACAATCCATGGGACCAGCGGCTGTGCCTGGCGCCGGACGGGGATCTGTTCGCCGCGATCCGTGCCGGGACCGCCGCCGTCGCGACCGGCGAGATCGAACGGTTCACGCCGAGCGGCCTCCGCCTCGCGGACGGCACCGACCTGCCCGCCGACATCATCGTCGCCGCGACCGGCCTTCACGTGCAGCTCGCCGGCGGCGCCACGCTCAGCGTCGACGGCAAGGCCGTCCGGCTCGGCGACACCATGGCCTACAAGGGCCTGTTCTTCTCGGACGTGCCCAACTTCGCGTCCATCTTTGGCTACACCAACGCCAGCTGGACGTTGAAGGCGGACTTGTCCGCGGCGTTCCTGTGCCGCGTGCTCAACCGGATGCGGCGGCGAGGCGAAGTCGTCGTGATGCCGCGCCGCGACCCGGCGATCGTCGAGCGTCCCTTTCTCGACTTCACGTCGACCTATGTACGGCGCGCTCTTGGCGACCTTCCCACGCAAGGCGATCGCGGCCCGTGGCGATTGCGGCAAAGCTACGCGGCGGATCTCATGAACCTGCGCTTCGGACGCCTCGCCGACGGCGTGCTCACCTTCACTCCCCTCCCGCAAGCGGGAGGGGAAGAGCCGCGCAGCGGCGACAGGGGAGGGCCTGTGCATGAGTCGAACAGCCCCGTCCCCGCCCCCTCCCGCAAGCGGGAGGGGAGTTTTTCGTGATCGAGCCGCGGACACCGCAGGGGCAGGCGGACGTCGCCGGCCATTATGACGAGCTCGATTCGGTCTACCGCGAGATCTGGGGCGAGCATGTCCATCACGGCCTGTGGCGCAGCGGGCGCGAGAGCGTCGCCGAGGCGACCGACGCTCTCAGCGACCTCGTCGCCGAGCGCCTTGGCGCGAGACCGGGCGATCATCTCGCCGACATCGGCTGCGGCTACGGCGCCACCGCGGCGCGCTTCGCCGAGCGGCTCGGAGTCAGCGTCACCGGCTTCACCTTGTCCGAAGAACAGGCGCGCGTAGCCCGGGCGCGGCCCGGCGCCCTCGATTTCCATGTCCGCGACTGGCTCGCCAACGGCCTGGCCGACGCAAGCTTCGACCACGCTTATGCGATCGAGAGCAGCGAGCACATGGCCGACAAGGCGGGCCTGTTCCGGGAGGCCGCTCGCACGCTCAAGCCGGGTGGACGCTTCGTGGTCTGCGCCTGGCTATCGGAGGACTCGCCGAGCCGTTGGGCGGTGCGTCACCTGCTCGAGCCGATCTGCAGCGAGGGCCGCCTCCCCGGCATGGGGACTCGCGGCGAATATGAAGGCTGGGCTGACGCCGCGGGCTTGCGCACCTTGAGCTACGAGGATCTGAGCCGCGAGGTGCGCCGCACCTGGACCATCGTCACCCGCCGCGTCGCCGGGCGCGTGCTGACGACCGCCCGCTATCGCCGCCTGCTGCTCAGCCGCTCCACGCGCAATCGCAGCTTCGCCTTGAGCCTGCCGCGCCTCATCCTCGCCTACCGAACCGGCGCGATGCGCTACGGCGTGTTCACGTTCGAGAAGAGCTGAGGGTCAGTCCCCGCCGCCGCAGCCGCCGCCGCAGCCGCCATCCGATCCGCAGCCGCTGTCCGATCCGCCGTCGCTGTCGCTGTCCCAGCTGTCGGAGCTGTCGCTATCGGAGCCGTGACGGCGCTGTCCCTTCTTGCCGCCGGCAAGGCCGATGATCACCAGCAGCACGCCCATGGCGATCACGACATAGAGAATAGTCTCCATCCACCCCCCCCTTCACTCCACCGTGACGCTCTTGGCCAGGTTGCGCGGCTGGTCGACGTCCGTCCCCTTCGCGACCGCCACGTGATAGGCCAGGAGCTGCACCGGGATCGCATAGACCAGGGGCGCGATCAACGGATGGACCTTGGGCATCTCGATGGTCGCCATCGCGTCCGCGCCGGCCTGGGCGATGCCGTCGGAGTCGGAGATTAGAACCACCTTGGCGCCGCGCGCCTGCGCCTCCTGCATGTTGCTCACCGTCTTGTCGAACAGCGGCCCGGATGGCGCGATGACGATCAGCGGCACCGCCTCGTCGATGAGCGCGATCGGGCCGTGCTTCATCTCGCCCGAGGCATAGCCCTCGGCATGGATGTAGCTGATCTCCTTCAGCTTGAGCGCGCCTTCGAGCGCCATCGGATAGTCCGGGCCGCGGCCGAGATAGAGGACGTCGCGGGCGCTCGCGATGGTGTGGGCCATCTTCTCGATCTCGGCGTCATGGGCGAGCGCCGCGCTCATCGCCGCCGGCGCCTCGGTGAGATTCTGGACGATCGCATGCTCGTCCTCGGCCGGCAGCCGTCCCTTGGCGCGCGCCAGGTTCGCGGCGAGCGCGGCCATCACCGCGAGCTGGCAGGTGAACGCCTTGGTCGAGGCGACTCCGATTTCCGGTCCGGCATGGGTGGAGAGCAGCAGGTCGACCTCGCGTGCCATCGAGCTGGTCGGCACGTTGATGATTCCGGCCGTGGTGACCCCGTTCGCCTTCATGTGGCGAAGCGCCGCGAGCGTGTCGGCCGTCTCGCCCGACTGACTGACGACGATTCCGAGCGTGTTCGGAAGCAGGATGGGGTCGCGGTAGCGGTACTCGGACGCGACATCGACCTCGACCGGCAGGCGGGCGAACTGCTCGATCCAATATTTGCCGATCATCCCGACATAGGAAGCGGTGCCGCAGGCGACGATGGCGACCCGCTCGACCGTGGCGAGGTCGAAGTCCATGTCGGGCAGCGCGACGCATTGCTCGAGCGGGCGGAGATAGGACTGCAGCGTCTGAGCGACGACGACCGGCTGCTCGTAAATCTCCTTCTGCATGAAGTGGCGATGGTTGCCCTTGGACATGAGCTGGCCCGACGCGCCGCTGTTGACGATCGGCCGCTCGACCCGCTGGTTGGCGCCGTCATAGATTTCGACGCCGTCGCGGCTGACCGCGACCCAATCGCCTTCCTCGAGATAGGCGATGCGCTGGGTGAGCGGCGCCAGCGCCAGCGCGTCGGAGCCGAGATAATTCTCGCCGTCGCCATAGCCGACGGTCAGCGGCGCTCCGAGGCGGGCCCCGATCAACAGGTCGGGATCGCTCCGGAACATGACCGCCAGAGCGAAGGCGCCATGAAGCCGCGGAAGCACCGCTGCGATCGCCTCGCGCGGGCTCTTCCCGGCGTCGATCTCGCGCGCGATCAGGTGGGCGACGACCTCGCTGTCGGTCTGGCTGGCGAAGGTCGCGCCGGCGGCGATCAGCTCGTCCCTCAGCGGCTTGAAATTCTCGATGATGCCGTTGTGAACCAGGGTCACATCGCCGGCGATGTGCGGGTGGGCATTGTCCTCGGTCGGCGCGCCATGGGTCGCCCAGCGGGTGTGGGCGATGCCGGTGTCGCCGTCGAGCGGCGCTTCGCGAAGCTTGGCGGCAAGGTTCCTGAGCTTGCCCGGGGCCCGGCGCCGCTCGATCGCTCCATCGACGATGGTGGCGATGCCCGCCGAGTCATAGCCGCGATATTCGAGCCGCTTCAGCCCCTCCAGAAGCCGCTCCGCAACCGGCTCCGCGCCGACGATTCCGATGATGCCGCACATGCAGTCGTTCTTTCCTTCAGAGCGTGTAGGGGACCCGGATTCCCGGCATGTTGACCGGAAAATCCTTGGTGTTGCGGGTGATGAGAATGGCGCCGTTCACCTGCGCCGTGGCGAGGATGTACGCGTCCATCAGCTTCATCTTGGACCGGAAGCGGATATCGGCGGCGGCTGTGGAAATGCGTTCATCAATCTCCACCACCTCGAAATGCGAGAGCGCCTGCCTGACGGGTTCCCGCCGTTCCAACTCCTCCCCGGCCATCACCTCGGTCCACACGACGCGACTGATGCGGTGACCATTGTAACGGGAAAGCTCGAGCGCCGCCTGGGGACGGCGCTTCAACCAGTCAATGACGATGTTGGTGTCGAAGAACGGGACGGACAAAGTCAGATATCTTCGTAGGGGCGGCGGTCTTCGCGAATCGCTCTCTGATATTCGACCCCGTCGGGGATATCGTCACGATCCTCCCAGAGCCCCGCCCAGCGCTCGATCCAGTCCTTGCTGCTGTCGTTCTGGGCCAGATACAGCTTCACCGCATCACGAATGGCGGCCGCCCGCGACCGCTTGGACTTGGCCGCCAGCGCGTCGAGCTTCTCAACGTCCTCATCGGGAATGTCTGTCAGGATGCGAGCCATGATATACTGATATCATATCATGATATCAGATCAAGCCTTGTTCTTCTTTGCCAGCATCTTGTCGCGAAAGCGCCTGGCCCAGCCGGGATGCGCTTCCTGACGGCCGCGGGCGACGGTGAGCGCATCGGCTTCGACGTCGCGGGTGACGACGCTTCCCGCGCCGACGATCGCGCCGGGGCCGACGCTGACCGGCGCGACCAAAGCGGTGTTGGAACCGATGAAGGCGCCCTCCCCGATCGACGTGACGTATTTGAAGAAGCCGTCATAATTGCAGGTGATCGTCCCGGCGCCGACATTGGCCTTGGCGCCGACCTCGACGTCGCCGAGATAGGTCAGGTGATTGGCCTTGGCGCCGCGGCCGAGCTTCGCATTCTTGGTCTCGACGAAATTGCCGATCTTGCTGTCCGGCCCGAGCTCGGTGCCGGGCCGAAGGCGGGCATAGGGGCCGATCTCCGCGCCCGCCCCGATCGTCGCCCCCTCGATATGGCTGAACGAGCGGATCCGAACGCGCTCGCCGACGGTCACGCCGGGACCGAAGAAGACGTTCGGCTCGATCGTCACGTCGCGGGCGACCCTGGTGTCGTGCGCGAACCACACCGTCTCCGGAGCGACCAGCGACACGCCCGAGTCCATCATCTCGGCGCGTCGGCGCTGCTGCCAGGCGGCCTCGAGCACCGCCAGCTCGGCGCGGCTATTGACGCCCGCCACTTCCGCCTCGCTGGTCTCGACCACCACCGACCGCCGGCCGTCCGCAGCGGCGAGCATGACGATGTCGGGGAGATAATATTCGCCGGCGGCATTGTCGTTGCCGACGCGCGCGAGCAGCGGCCACAAATCGGCGGCGCGCACCGCCATCATGCCGGAATTGCACAGGTCGACGAGCCGCTCCTCGTCGCTGGCATCCTTGTGCTCGACCATCTTGGCAATGGTGCCGTCGCCATCGGCGATGATCCGGCCGTAGCGGAGCGTGTCCGCCGGCCGGAAACCGAGCACCACCACGGCGGGTGCGTCGCCTGCGTTGAGCCGGTCGAGCATCAGCCGCATCGTCGCCGTGCTGACGAGTGGAACGTCGCCGTAGAGGATCAGCACGTCGCCCTCGAAGCCGGCGAGCGCGGCCTCGGCCTGCTGCACCGCATGCGCGGTGCCGAGCTGCGGCTCCTGCACCGCGACCGTGCCGCCATGTTTCTGGACGAGCGGCTCGACCTGCTCGCGGCCGCTTCCGACCACCACCACGGTTTCGTGGCCGCCGAGCGCCTCGACGCTCGCGATCAGATGCTCGAGCATCGGCCGCCCGGCGAGCGGGTGGAGCACCTTGTGAAGGTCGGACTTCATCCGCGTGCCCTTGCCGGCGGCGAGGATGATGGCGGCGACGGGTCGATCGGTCATGAGCCGCGCTGTGGCATGGCGCCCTTGCGATTTCCAGACTTGCGCTCCAAGCGGCGCCGCGATGCCTGATTTCCCCTTCGATACCGTCGCCTTCGACCTCGACGGCACTCTCGCCGACACCGCGCCCGACCTTGCCGCCGCGCTCAATCATGCGCTGGAGCAGCTCGGCCGCCCGGCCATCGAGCCCGAGACCGTCCGCCATCTCGTCGGCCATGGCGCCCGCGCCCTGCTCCGGCGCGGACTCGCCAGGAGCGGGGAGTCCGGCGAGGCGCTGGTCGAGCAGGGCTTCCCGCATTTCATGGACTTCTACGCCGCGAACATCTGCGTCGGCACCACCGCCTTCGCCGGCGTCGATGCCGCGCTGGATGCGCTGAAGGCGCGCGGTGTGCGAGCCGCGGTCTGCACGAACAAGCCGGAGCGGCTGAGCCGGCTGCTGATCGACGCGCTCGGCTGGGAGAACCGCTTCGACGCCCTCGTCGGCGGCGATACCCTGACGGTGCGCAAGCCGGACCCGGCGCCGCTGCGCGAAGCGATCGCCCGCGCCGGCGGCGGCCGCGCCGCTTTCATTGGCGATTCGATCGTCGACGCCGACACCGCCCGGGCCGCCGGCCTGCCCTTCGTCGCGGTCAGCTTCGGCTTCCTCGACCGACCGGTCGCCGAGCTCGGCGCGGACGCGGTGATCGACGATTATTCTGAACTGATCGGCGCGCTCGAAACGCTCTGATCCGGCTTGGCCCGTGCCTTGGTGATGAGGTGTCGCGCCAACATCAGGGGAGGCATCCGCATGAGGTGGCCGCGGACGTAGAAGACGAAACGGGTGACTGGCCGCGTCGGCTGGCCCCAGCCGTTGCGGGCGAGCAGGCGGCGCCTGAACAGGATGTCGGCGCTGTTCCGCCCACGCCAGCTTGGCGGCAGCGGCGTTGCGTAGAGGTCATGCGAGAGGCGCGCGGCACGCCTGACCGCGCGGCCGAGGCCATGACGTTCAGCCCGATCGCGGAGCCGCAGCCAGAAACCTGCGACGCGCGAGAATTCCCGCAGCAGCCGGTCGATGTCCCAGAGGTTCCTCAGCCCGCCCGCCATATCGCCGTCGGCGATGAGGTGGGCGGCGGCATGGACGATCATGTCCTCCCGGCCGAGCACGCGCAGCCCATCGGGCAGAGCGACGCTGTCGGCGATCAGGGCATCGGCGTCGGGCGTCGGCCGGGCGGTCAATGGAAGGATGGTGTGGTGGACGTCCGCCATTCGGTCGCGCTCGCGGTGGATGAGCGGCGGAAGCTCGTGCATCCACTGGCGGTAATAGAGGTCGTCATAGCCGTCGGCCTCCTTCATCCGCTCCCAGCCATGCGCGATCAGCGCCCGCTCGACGTCGCGAAGCGCTGCGCGCGGGACCAGGACGTCGAGATCGCCGACATTGCGCCCCTGCGCCGCCTCAAGCCCCGCGGCGTGGAAGGCCGTGCCCTTGAGGAGCACCACGGGCACGCCGAGCGGCGCGAGCGCGCGCCGGGCCATCTCGGCCTCCCACAAGGCCTGCACCCTCACCCGCTCAACCTCGGCGCGGTGCATCGCCAGCAGCCGCCCGACCCGCTCCGGCATCTCATGACCTTCGAGGCGGAAAGCGAGGCTTCCGACCAGCTGCTCGGCACGAGCGGCGGCGATGAGGCCGGTCCAGTCGCAGTCCGGCCGGAGCGACGCCGGATCGCGGAGCGCCCGGACGAGAAGCCTGGCGCTCATCGCGCTGCCTCCGCCCAGATCAGCTCGATCAGCTCCGCGGCCTTGTCGCCATCGGGATAATCGAGCGCCAGGCCGCGGCAATTCTGGACAAGGCTGGTGAGCGCGTCGAAGCCCCGCTCGCCCATCGCGACATAATTGGTCGAGGCCTGGGTCAGGCGCATGAACGCCTCGGCCGGGCCGACCGGGCGGATCTCGGCCGCATGTCCGAAGCGCGGAAACAGGATCAGCGCTGGCCGCGCCGGCTCGGTCATCCGAGCGACCGCCTGGGCACTGGGGCGAACATGGCGGATCGTCCCCTTGGGTGTCCCTTCCAGTCGTGGCCCGAACCGATCCTCCGGGACGAAGGCCCGCATGGCATCGATCGATTCGTTCTTGAGGCTCACGGCACGCGGGAAGGGATGAAGCAGCCCTGTCTGCGGCTCCAGCAAGGCGAACTCGTCGCCCATGAACCGCCAGCCATGCTCGCCGAGCCAGGCGGCGAGGGTCGACTTGCCAGCGCCCGATTCGCCGGTGAGGATCAGCGCCCGCCCGTCTTTCTCGACGCTCGCCGCGTGGAGCAGCAGGTAGCGCCGCTCGCCCAAGGCCATCTGCAAGTTCATGCCCATCTCGGCAGCGACGAGGCCATGCGCGAGCGGCAGCGGTGCGGCGTCGGGAAGCACATAATCGCCCTCGATCGCCAGCGACGGCCGCAACCAGCGGCGCCATGGCGTCGCCGGCTCCAGCCGCACGGTGAAATCGGCGGGCTCGCCAGCGGGATAGCCGCCGTAAAGCTGCCGAAGCGCAGCGACCGGCCCCCGCCACGCCGAGCCGATCCGGAACGTCAGCGGCCCGACGGAAAGGTCGACGCGGTGCCTCATGACCGGCGCACCAATCCGGCCGTTTCGAGCTCGCCCAGCCGCGCCGCGATCGCCGCTCGGCCCTCGTCCGCGTCGAACACGAACCGCTCGCTCAGGCGCGCGACGAGGCCGTCGAGATCGGCTTCGCCGTCTGCGAGCGCGCTCAATATCTCGGGGGCCGGCGGCGCGACGATATGCGTCTGTCCAGAGCGCGGATGAAACAGCACCGCCAGCCCCTCGAGCATGACGGTGCGCAGCCCTTCGGCATCGGCGATGTAGGTCGGACCGGCCATGCGAGGGATCTAGCGCAGCCGGGTTAATGTCACACCCATCAACCCACCCACCGTGGGTGCCGAGTTGGACTTAACGCTGCATCAGCGACGCATAGCAGGTGAAGCCGCTCATCCCGGACTGAAGCCGGCGGATGTAATTGGCGTAGGCCTGCGTCGCCTGCGGATCCATGCCGGCCGGGGTCGAGCCGTTCAGCATGACGCGCACCTCCTCGCCGGTGAGCGGCCGGCCGGCAGGCGGCACCGCGCCGGGCGTGCCGGGCGCGACCACCGATCCGTCGGCGGCGATATATTGGCCGGCGAGCTGCTGCGACGGCACCGGAATCTCGCAGTTTATCACCGATCCCACCGTCTGGGCGAAGGCAGGCCGCACCGTCACCACGGTCGAGGCCGCGACCGCGCCCAGAGCGAGCATCGTCCGCCGCGTCGGCAGCGCGTCTGTGACCGAAATCTTCGGCTTGGAGGCGTCGTCTGCGCTCATCCGCCTTCCTGTTGCACGGCTGTCGTTTAATAGTTGTAAAGCCGCGCCGAATCGAGCGCGGCGGGCGCGTCGAAAGGGGCCAAGTGACGCAAAACAGGACGTTTCGGGCGATTCTGGCAGCCACCGCGGGGCTCCTCGCGCTGGTCTGGGCAGCGGCCGCGGCCGCCCCTTTCGCCCAATTCCTCGCAGTCGGGGCAGGCGCCGCCCTCATGCTGGCGATCTGGCTGCTGACCGACGCGCCGTCGCCGGCCGAGGCGCCGGCCCCGAGTGAAGAGACGGAGGCGCCGTTGCCCGACCTCCCGGAAATCCTCGACGCGTTCGACGATCCATTGCTGTTCATCCGCGAGCGCCGGGTGGTTCTCGCCAACCCGGCGGCCCGCGCGCTGCTCGGCGACCATGTCGCCGGAGTCGACACGCGCCTCGCCATCCGCCACCCCGGCGCCGCCGAACACCTCGCCGACCGTCCCGGCGAACCGCCTGAGCGCGAGACCCGAACCGAATTGGTCGGGCTCGGCGACCCCGGCGACCGCTGGGAGATGACGGTGACCCGACTTGCCGACGGCAGCCGCATCGTCCGGCTCGCCGACCGCAGCCCGGCCCATGCCGCGGAGCAGATGCGGGTCGACTTCGTCGCCAATGCGAGCCACGAGCTGCGCACGCCGCTGGCGACCCTGCTCGGCTTCCTGGAGACTCTGCAGGACGAGGACGCAGCGGGGGATCCCAAGACCCGGCAGCGCTTCCTCAATGTGATGCACGACGAGGCGCGGCGGATGCGCAGCCTGGTCGACGATCTCATGTCGCTGTCGCGGATCGAGGCCGAGCGCTACACCTTGCCGCGCGATCCGGTCGACCTTCTCCCGCTGATCGAGGAGGTGCGGCAGAGCTGCGCGCAGCTTCTCGACGAGAAGAAGTCGGAGCTGCGCGTCGAGAACGACGCCGGTGAAACCATCGTCGCCGGCGACCGGTCGCAGCTCGCCCAGCTCGTCAACAACCTCGTCTCCAACGCCGTCCGCTACGGCCGCCCCGGAACGCCGATCCGGGTCCGGCTCGACGATGCCGGAGCCGAGCTCATCCGGCTGGCGGTGATCGACCAGGGCGAAGGCATCGCGCCCGAGCATTTGCCGCGCCTCACCGAACGCTTCTACCGCATCGATGCCGGCCGAAGCCGTTCGGTCGGCGGCACCGGACTCGGCCTCGCCATCGTCAAGCATATCGTCGGGCGCCATCGCGGCCGTCTCGATATCCGTTCCAGGCTGGGCGAAGGCACGTCGGTGCGCGTTTACCTGCCGCGCGCGCAGGACGTCACAGAAGTGTCACGCAACTGACGCTCGCGAGTCACCCGCGCTTCATATCACCTTCCGAAATCGCCGGAGGGATCATGACCAAGGTTACCAAAGCCTGCCTGCTCGCGGCCGTCGCCATCGCCGCCGCGACTCCCGCTTACGCCCAGGACGACGACAGCCGCCGTTTCGAGGGTGCGCCGCGGATCGGCTCGACCGACGGCTGGTCGATCAAACCGCGCGGCCGGGTCCAATATGACGTCGGCCATGTCGACGCGCCCGACGGGGTCGCCGGCGATTTCGGCTGGATGGACGAACTCCGCCGCGCCCGCATCGGCGTCGAAGGCACCGCGCCGGGCGGCTTCGGCTACACGTTCGAGATCGACCTCGCCGAGGGGATCGCCGAAATCACCGACGCGGTCGTCACCTACAAGGCGGCCGACCCGCTCACCTTCACGGTCGGCCAGCACAATAATTTCCAGTCGCTCGAGGAGCTGACCAGCTCGCGCTTCTCCACGTTCGTCGAGCGTTCCGCCTTCACCGACGCCTTCAACTTCGAGCGCCGCCTCGGCGCTTCCGCGACCTATGCGCGCGGCCCGATCACCGCCCAAGCCGGCGTATTCATCGACAATCTTCGCGATCTCGACGATGGCGACGACACGATCAGCATTGACGGCCGCTTCGTCTATGCGCCGAAGGTTGGGGACACGCAGCTTCACTTCGGCGCGTCGGCTCACTGGCGCGACAACGGCGATCTCGTCGACCGCGGCACCACGACCCGCTACCGCCAGCGTCCCTTGCTCCACGCCACCGACGTGCGCTTCCTCGCAACGCCGGCATTGCCGGTCGAGCAGGAGACCAATTACGGACTCGAGGCGGCGGTCATTCACGGCCCCTTCCATGCTGTTGCCGAGGCGCACTGGCTCGACACCGACACCCGCACCGGCGCGGAGCCGAGCCTGTTCGGCGGCTATGTCGAATTGGGCTGGTTCATCACCGGCGAGAGCCGCGGCTATCGCGGCGCCCGCTTCGACCGGACCCGCGTGCGCCGCGGCGGTGCGATCGAGGAAGGCGGCTTCGGCGCCGTGCAGGTCGCGGTCCGCTACGACCATCTCGACCTCAATTCGAACGGCGTGACCGGCGGCCGCCAGGCCGGCTGGCAGGCGGGCTTGACCTGGATCCCGACCGACCATGTCCGCTTCCTCGCCAACTATGCGCGTCTCGATTATCGCGACGCGCGCCTGCCCGCCGCGGGAGGCGACCGCGACTATCCGGTCGACGTTTTCGCGCTCCGCGCACAGCTCGATTTCTGAGGCGTTCGGGCGACTGTCACGAGACTGTCACCGAACTGTCAGATGAAGCACGCGGAGCGACGTTAGGCCCGCGATCAGAATCGGCTTTCCACCCCCACGGAGGGACCCAATGAAGAGACTGTTCATCACGCTCGCGGCGGCGGGCATCGCGCTCGCAGGCTGCGGCAGCCCGACCGGCGGCGACGCCGGCGCCAGCCGCAACCAGATCCGCATCGTCGGATCGTCGACCGTCTATCCGTTCACCCAGGCCGTTGCCGAGCGCTTCGGCCAGTCGGGCGCGGGCTTCGCGGCGCCGATCGTCGAATCGACCGGCACCGGCGGCGGAATCAACCTGTTCTGTGCCGGAGTCGGCGCTCAGCATCCCGACATCGTCAACGCCTCGCGCCGCATCAAGGCGAGCGAGATCGAGCTGTGCAACGGCAACGGCGTCCAGCAGGTCATCGAGGTTCCCGTCGGAATCGACGGCCTCGCGCTGATCGAATCGAACAACAGCCCGCAATTCCAGCTGACCGCGCGCGACGTCTACGCCGCGCTCGCCGCCAACCCGTTCGGCCGGCCGCAGACCGCGCGCAACTGGAGCGACGTGAACCCGTCGCTGCCGAACATCCCGATCCGGGTCTACGGACCTCCGCCCACCTCTGGCACGCGCGACAGCTTCGCCGAACTGATCCTTGAAAAGGGGTGCGACACCGACGCGGCGACCAAGGCGCTCAAGGAAACCGACTCCGATCGCCACAAGACGGTGTGCACTCAGATCCGCGAGGACGGCGCCTATATCGAGGCGGGCGAGAACGATAACCTGCTCGTCCAGCGCGTCTCCGAGAATGCCGGCACCGTCGGTATCCTCGGCTATTCGTTCCTCGAGGCGAACCGTGAGCGGGTCCATGGCATCCCGATCGCCGGAATCGCGCCGACGGCGGAGACGATCCAGAACTTCACCTATCCGGGCGCCCGCAAGCTCTACATCTACGTCAAGGGCGAGCACCTGAACGCCATCCCGGGCCTTCGCGAATTCCTCACGGCTTATTCGCAGGCGTGGAATCCGGGCGGCTATCTTGTACAGCGCGGCATGATTCCGCTGCCCGACGCGGAGCGGCAGGCGGCGCTGCAGGCGGTCCAGAGCCCGCAGCCCATCACCGCCGCCGCGCTGCGCTAAGGGCGGCAACGCCAACCAGGGGAATTTGTGGGTTTCTCGGCTCTCATCCTGCTGATTGTCGGCCTTGGGGTCGTCGCCTGGCTCGCAGCGCGAGCCCGGGCGGCGGCCTTCAGCGGGCCCGGCAAGCCGCGGCCCCATTCCCTGCCCGGCCAGCACGGCTGGTACGTCGCTCTGTGGACGGCGGTCCCGGCCCTGCTGTTCCTCATCCTGTGGGGCAACATCTCGGGCGGCTTCGTCTATTCCGACGTCATCGCCAGCCCCGAGGCGCAGAACCTCCCCGCCTTCGGCATGCAGCGCCAGGCGATCCTCGGCGAGGCCTATCGTCTCGCCACCGGCGCCTCGACCACCGCCTTCAACCCGCAGGCCTTCACCCTCGCTCCGGCCTATGAGCGCGCCATCTCCTTCTACTGGTGGATCGGCCTCGCGGTCGCCCTGCTCGTCGCCTTCGCCGGCGGCGCCTTCGCGTTCAGCCGGGTCTCACCCAAGTTCCGCGCCCGCACGCGGGTCGAGCGCACCGTCATGGCGCTGCTTCTCGTCGCCTCGCTGATCGCCATCGTCACCACGCTCGGGATCATCCTGTCGCTGCTGTTCGAATCCATCCGCTTCTTCTCGATGGTGTCGCCGGTCGAGTTCCTGTTCGGCCTCAACTGGAGCCCGCAGGTCGCCATCCGCGCCGACCAGGCGGGATCGTCCGGCGCGTTCGGAGCCGTGCCCTTGTTCTGGGGCACCATCTTCATCGGAGCGATCATCGCGATGATCGTCGCCATTCCGCTCGGGCTGATGAGCGCGATCTACCTCACCCAATATGCCGCCCCGCGCGTGCGCAGCTGGATGAAGCCGATCCTCGAGATCCTCGCCGGCGTTCCGACCGTCGTGTACGGCTATTTCGCCGCGATCACCGTGGCGCCGGCGATCCGCGACTTCGCGATGGCGATCGGGATCCCGAGCTCGACCGAGTCGGCGCTCGCCGCCGGCCTCGTCATGGGCATCATGATCATCCCGTTCGTCTCGTCGATGGCCGACGACAGCATTGCCGCGGTGCCTCAGGCGATGCGCGACGGATCGCTCGCCATGGGCGCGACCAAGTCGGAGACGATCAAGAAGGTGCTCGTGCCCGCCGCCCTCCCCGGCGTCGTCGGCGGAGTCCTGCTCGCCGTCTCCAGGGCGATCGGCGAGACCATGATCGTGGTGATGGCCGCGGGTCTGGCGGCCAACCTCACCATCAACCCGTTCGCGGCGGTCACCACCGTCACCGTGCAGATCGTGACGCTGCTGGTGGGCGACCAGGAGTTCGACAGCGCCAAGACCCTGGCGGCCTTTGCGCTCGGCCTGTTGCTGTTCGCCATCACCCTGGTCCTGAACATCGTCGCCCTCTACATCCTCAACCGCTTCCGGGAACGCTATGACTGACCTGGTGTCCAACGGGGGCCGGTTCGCCGCGATCACGCAGCGGCCGCCCCGCCCAGAAGCGGTCGTGGCCGCGCACACGCGGCGGCGCTACGCCCGCGAACGCCGCTTCAAGCTGATCGGCATGGGTGCCGTGATCCTGGCGATCGGCCTGCTGGCGATCCTGCTGGCCACCGTGCTCAGCAGCGGGGCCGGGGCGTTCCAGCAGAGCTACGCGGTGCTGGATGTCCGGCTCGACCCGGCCGAGATCGACCCGTCCGGCAACCGTGATCCCGAAGCGCTGGCCGATGCCGACTACCAGGCGGTGCTGAACGACGCGCTGGTCGCGGCGTTCCCCGACATGGACGACCGGCAGGGCCGGCGTGCGCTGCGTGCCATGCTGAGCAGCGGCAGCGCGATCCAGCTGCGCCAGATGGTGCTGGCCGACCCGGCGCTGATCGGCAGCACCGTCCCGGTCCGCTTCCTGCTGGACGACGAGCGCGACCAGTACCTGAAGGGCGAGGTCGACCCGGGCATCCCCGAGGCCAACCGCCGCCTGAAGGACCGCGACATCGCCCTGGTCGACCGGCTGGCGGAGCAGGGGCGCATCGAGACCGGCTTCAACTGGACGCTGTTCACCAACGCCGACAGCCGCGAGCCCGAGCAGGCCGGCCTGCGTGCGGCCCTGGTCGGCTCGTTCTGGATGATGCTGATCTGCTTCCTCCTGTCGGTGCCGGTGGGTGTGGCCGCCGCGGTCTATCTGGAGGAGTTCGCGCCCAAGAACCG
>JAEZFL010000015.1 GCA_023417515.1 Pseudomonadota bacterium
GAGATAGCCCCTCGCCCCCGCTTTCACGTCAGGCTGCGAGCTTCCTCAGCACATAGTGGAGGATGCCGCCGTTCATATAATATTCGATCTCGTTCGCCGTATCGATTCGGCAAAGCGTATCGAAGGCGAAGGTCGAGCCGTCGGGGCGGGTGACATTTACGGTCACGCTCTGACGCGGCTTGAGGTCGGCGATCCCGGTGATGGTGAAGACATCGTCCCCGGTGAGGCCCAGCGTCTCGCGCGTCTGCCCGTCCTGGAACTGCAGCGGCAGCACGCCCATGCCCACGAGGTTCGAGCGGTGGATGCGCTCGAAACTCTCGACGATCACCGCGCGGACGCCGAGCAAGTTGGTGCCCTTTGCCGCCCAGTCGCGCGACGAGCCGGTGCCATATTCCTTGCCCGCGATGACGACCAGTGGGGTGCCGTCGGCCTTGTGGCGCATCGCCGCATCGTAGATCGGCATAACTTCGGACCCGTAGCGCGACATCCCGCCTTCGATACCGGGGACCATTTCGTTCTTGATGCGGATATTGGCGAAGGTGCCGCGCATCATGACTTCGTGGTGGCCGCGACGGGCACCATAGCTGTTGAAGTCGGCCTTGCTGACCTGGTGCTCCATCAGCCATTTCCCGGCCGGGCTGTCTGCCTTGATGCTACCGGCGGGACTGATGTGGTCGGTCGTTATGCTGTCGCCGAGGATCGCAAGCGGTTTCGCGCCGACAATATCCGACACCGGCGCCGGGGTCATTTCCATTCCCTCGAAATAGGGCGGGTTCGCCACATAGGTCGAGCCCGCGCGCCACTGATAGGTGTCGCTGCCCTCGACCTCGATCTTCTGCCAGTGCGCGTCGCCCTGGTAGACATGCGCGTAGCGCGCCTTGAACATTTCGCGGTCGACTGCTCCCGCAATCGCATCGGCCACCTCCTGGTTGGTCGGCCAGATGTCCGCGAGAAATACGTCCTTGCCGTCCTTGTCCTGGCCGATTGGGGTGGTCGTGAAATCCTCCGTTACCGTTCCTTTGAGCGCATAGGCAACGACGAGCGGCGGTGAGGCGAGGAAGTTTGCGCGGACATCGGGTGAGACGCGGCCTTCGAAGTTGCGGTTGCCCGACAGGACCGAGGCGGCGACGATATCATTGCCGTTGATTGCGGCCGAAATCGGCTCCGCCAGCGGTCCTGAATTGCCGATGCAGGTCGTGCACCCATATCCGACAAGGTTATAACCAACCGCATCGAGATGTTCCTGCAGCCCCGCCTTTGCCAGATAATCGGTGACCACCTGCGACCCCGGGGCAAGGCTGGTCTTGACCCACGGCTTCGGCTTCAACCCCCGCTCGTTCGCCTTCTTGGCAACGAGGCCGGCGGCGACCATGACTCCAGGGTTCGAGGTGTTGGTGCAGCTCGTGATCGCGGCAATCACCACGTCGCCGTCGCCGATGTCATGCGACTTGCCCTCGACCGCGACGCGCTTCGGTGCGCTCTTGCCATAGACTGACTTCAAGTCGGCGTTGAACACATCGTCGACTTCGGTGAGCACGACCTTGTCCTGCGGCCGCTTCGGCCCTGCAAGGCTCGGCACGACGGTGCCCATGTCAAGTTCGAGCGTGTCGGTGAAAACGGGATCGGGCAGGTCGGCCGACAACCACAGGCCCTGCTTCTTCGCATAAGCTTCGACCAGCGCGATATTCTCTTCGCTGCGTCCAGTAAGGCGCATGTAATCGAGCGTCTTGTCATCGATACCGAAGAAGCCGCAGGTGGCGCCATATTCGGGCGCCATGTTGGCGAGCGTCGCGCGGTCGGCGAGGCTCAGCGAGGCGAGGCCGGGGCCGAAATATTCGACGAAGCGTCCGACGACCCCCTTGGCGCGCAGCATTTGCGTCGCGGTGAGCACGAGATCGGTCGCGGTGACGCCTTCCTTCAATTGGCCGGTGAGCTTGAAGCCGACGACTTCGGGAATCAGCATGGAGACAGGCTGGCCAAGCATCGCGGCCTCGGCCTCGATCCCGCCGACGCCCCAGCCCAGCACTCCGAGCCCGTTGATCATCGTCGTGTGGCTGTCGGTGCCGACGCAGGTGTCGGGATAGGCGACTTCCATGTCGCCGCGGCGCTCATGGTCGGTGCGGCGGTCGAAGGCGACGAACTCGTCATCCTCGCGGCGGTCGCCGGAGCGCGCCGCGCCGCCCATCGGGATCTCCTTCGACGACCACACGCCGCGGGCGATATTCTCGAGGTTGACCTGGTGGCAGATCCCCGTCCCCGGCGGCACCACCTTGAAATTGTCGAACGCGGTCTGGCCCCATTTCAGGAACTCGTAGCGCTCCATGTTGCGCTGATATTCGAGCTCGACATTCTTCTCGAACGCCTTGGGCGTGCCGAACTCGTCCACCATGACCGAGTGGTCGATGACGAGGTGGACCGGCACCTGCGGGTTGATCTTCTTGGCGTCGCCGCCGAGCTTGGTGATCGCGTCGCGCATCGCCGCGAGGTCGACGACGCAGGGGACACCCGTAAAATCCTGCATCAGCACGCGCGCCGGCCGGTACTGGATCTCGGCGGTCGAGCTCCTGGTCTTCTGCCAGTCGACCACGGCCTGGATGTCGGCGCGGGTGACGGTGACCCCGTCCTCGAAGCGCAGCAGGTTCTCGAGCAGCACCTTCATCGAGAAGGGCAGTCGGGAGACGTCGCCCAGTTTCTCGGCCGCCTTGGCCAGCGAATAATAAGCATAGGACTTGCCGTTCACGTCGAGCGTGGAGCGGGTGTTCAGGCTGTCCTGGCCGGTGGCGGTCATAGGTCCCTCGTCGCTAGGTGGCACGCGGCGCCGGGTCGGGTGCGCAGGGCCCGGCGCTGTTCGCGACGGCCACTAGCAGGGGGAGCGGCGAGGGGGAAGGGAGCGACGGGTTCTCAGGCGGTGCTTTGCCGCTCGCGCAGGCTCAATCCTCGCGATCGGCCTCGTCGCACTCGTCGCGGTGACGCCTGATCATCGCCTCGGCCTCGTCGACGAGCCGCTGGCTCGTCGCGATGCTGGTGCGCAGCTGGCGCTGGTTCTCCTCGACCTCCCGAGTCTGGCGATCTCTTCGGGCGGCGCGGGACTGCTTGTCTTCGGGAATGAGGAAACTCCTTGTCCCGGCCCAACGCGCGAAAGCCTGCGTTGATCCAGGTTAGATGCGCCGGCGGCCGGTGCGGGCGGTCAGGTGATCGATCCCACCTTCTTGCCGGCGTGGAGAACGTCGCAGACCGGGCAGTCCGGGTCCGCCTCGGCCCGCGCCATCGCTGCCTTGTCGTCGGCGGCAAGGATGTCCTTCTTTTTGACCACCGCTCCGTCCGGCTTGGCCAGCTTGTTCACCCGATAATGCTTCATCACGCCCTCCCGCCGAGCGAGCTTGGGCGTATGGGGCGGGAATCGCAAGGAAGTTCGCCGGTGAGGCGCTTAGCTCAAGGGGAAGGAGACGGCAGGCACTGGTGAGCGGCTTGCGTTTACACCTTTAAGGTGTATGAAGTGCAGCTATGAATGTGAAGCGCCGGCCGCATCACGATCTGGGCGCGGTCAAGGCGAAGTTCGCGTCGCCGGACACGCTGGAGATCACGACGAGCGCGGTGCGATCGTCGCGTGCGCTCGGCTTCACGCTCGAAGATGTGGTGGCCGTGGTGCAGGCGCTGGAGGACGAGGATTTCGTGAAATCGGAGACCGCGCACAGCCCGCGCAACCCCCGTTGCTGGCACGACACTTACGTGACCCCGTTCGAGGAACGTGACCTGTATCTGAAGTTCGCGGGCGAGACGTTGGTCGACGTCGCGCTCACCTCGTTCAAGGAGGCTTGAAGGTGGCTGAGACGCGCATCCATCCGGAAACCGGCGAGACTCTGCGGCGCGGCGTTCGGCGGCAGATTGTGCGTTACGGCTCTCTGGCGCGGGAGATCAAGGTGCCGGGCTGGTATCCTGAAAATGGCAGCGACGGCATCCACACCGGCGCCGACCTCGCCGAGTCAGACCGCACCTATCGCGAGCTGCGCGAGCAATATGCCGCGCGAGTCCGCCAGGTCCGCAAGCGGCTGAAGCTCAGCCAGGAGGAGGCCGGTCGGATCATCGGCGGCGGCAAGCGCGCCTTCCAGAAATATGAAAGCGGCGCGACACCGCCTTCGGACGCGGCGGTCGGCCTGATCGAGCTGCTGATGAAACACCCCGAGGAGATCGAGATGCTGCGGGCCTTAAGAGGCTAGCGACCGGCAGGATCCGTCCCCGGCAGGAAGCTGATCGCGCGCGCAATGTAACCGACGCCCCAGAAGACCAGGAACAGGCTGAACGAGCCGCCAGCCGCCATGAAATAGGACCACTGGCGTGCGTAGCCGTCAGCGGCCCGTCTCATCAGTGTTTCTGAAGCGTAGGGATTGTCTGCCATGGCCCGGGCATAGCTGATTTCATAGGTCTCCGGCCCGGCGCCAATACCGAGGAGAAGAGTGATCGCGGCCACGGCAAGGCAGACCCAGCCGACGACCATTGGAGGCGTTCCGGTGGGTCGTTCAGGTCCGCGTGTTATCGCCTCGGCATATTCTACTTGCGCCTTCGAGTGAGCACTCGCGAAGGGTCGACGACATTCCGGGTTGACGCAATAGTCTTCGGTATCATCGGCGTCCGTGCCGCACAGCGGACATGACTTCATCGTACGACGCTCCCCGCTCGATCGATTCTGTTGTCGACTATCACGAGAGCGTAAGTTGCTCCACCCGTGGCTCCGGACCCCTCCCTTCCAGGGAGCTGAGGGTGCGGCGCCAGCGGGTGGCTGACTAATAAGCCCGGGCGACGGCGAACTCGACCGCTTCGGTCATGGCGGCCTTGGCCCGGCTGGCGGGGAAGGGGCCGAGGGCATCGATGGCTTTCTGGCCATAATGGTGGGCGCGCTGGATCGTGTCCTGAAGCGCCTCGCTGGCGGTCAGCAGTCGGCGGGCGTGGGCGAGGTCCTCGTCCGACTGGCGCTCGCCGGCCATTGCGGCGCGCCAGAAGGCGCGGTCGGCTTCCGAGCCGCGGGCGTAGGCGAGGATGACGGGGAGCGTGACCTTGCCGTCGCGGAAGTCGTCGCCCTGGTCCTTGCCCATCGTCTCGCTGGTCTCGGCATAGTCGATCGCGTCGTCGACGAGCTGGAAGGCGATTCCGAGGTTGCGACCGTAGCTTTCCAGCGCCCACTCGGTCTCCTCGTCGCGCTCGGCGACCACTGCCGAGATCTTGCAGGCGGCGGCGAACAGGGCCGCGGTCTTGGCGCTGATGATGTCGAGATAGCGGTCCTCGCCGGTCTCGACCTGGCGCTGGGCGGAGAGCTGGTTGACCTCGCCTTCCGCGATGATGTTCGAGGCGTGGGAGAGGATCTTGAGCACCTTCAGGGAGCCGTCCTCGACCATCAGCTCAAAGCTTCTCGAGAACAGGAAGTCGCCCACCAGCACGCTCGCGGGATTGCCCCAGATGATGTTGGCTGTGCGCTTGCCGCGCCTGAGGCCCGAGCCGTCGACGACGTCGTCATGGAGAAGGGTCGCAGTGTGGATGAACTCGACCGCGGCGGCGAGCTTAAACTGGCGCGTGCCCTGATAGTCGAGCAGGCGCGACGAGGCCAAGGTGAGCATCGGCCGCATGCGCTTGCCGCCGCCGGCGATGAGATGGCCGGCAAGCTCGGGGATCAGCGCGACCTCGCTCTGCATCCGCTCGAGGATGACGGCATTGACCTGGTTGAGGTCGGCCGCCACCAGCCGGATCATCGGATCGAGCGACGGCTCGGCGCGGTTGCCCAGATGGTGGATGGTGGCAGTCATATCTGTCCTCAGGCGATCACATGTTGAAGGCCGTGAGCGGCCGATTGCGGGCTGCTCGCATCGATCGTGACCCGGCGCCAGCTTTCGTCGGTGCCGGTCATCTCCATCAGCAGTCCGCCGAGGCCGCGGGCGGCGCGGTCGAGCTGGACCATCAGCTCGACCTGGCTGCCATGCTGGTTCTCGAACACCAGCTCGATCTCGTCATAGCGGGCGCGGCCGTAGCCGGCCGGGCGGAACTCGAACTCCTGCACCCATTTGCGGCCCATCCAGGACGAGCGGGCGTCGATGTCGACCTTGTAGAGGCGGAAGCCCAATTGCTCCATCGCATGGAGGACGTTGGACTGGGCGGCGGTGGGGTGGACCTCCAGGGCGTCGCGGTCGGACGGGTCGACCGCCCACGGCACGTCGAGGCCGGAGCGAAGCCAGACGAAGTTGCGGCCGCCGAGGCTGGTCACCGGCGTGTGCGGCGGAAGCGCGAGCTGGAAGGGAATGGACTGGTCGCGGCCGAGCTGGATCGGGCCGGGCAGGGCGGCGCCGGCGATCACCTCGTCAGCGCTATAGTCGTCGTCGCCCATCTTCTTCACGACGCGGGCGACCAGCTCGATCACCGCCTTGCTCGCGCTCTGGCCCTCATCGCCGCCGCGGATGTGGAGCGTTCCGGCGAGCATTCCGCCGGCCTGGACCCGGTCGGTATCGAGCACGGCGTCGATCGTCGGCCCGCCGACTCCCAGTGCTCGAAAGAACGACTTGAGCGCCATCAATTCTCTCCCCTTGCGATCACGCCGCGGGCGTTACGCGCTCCGGGGCCGTCCGGCAATTGGGGAGGCGAAGGCGAACCAGCAAGCCTCCCAGGTCCTCGCTCTCCTCGAGGTGGATCGACCCGCCGTAGATTTCGGCGACGTCGCGGACGATGGCGAGGCCGAGGCCGGTGCCCGGCTTGTCGGTGTCGAGCCGGGCGCCCCGACTGAACAGCTGATGCCGTTGGGCCTCGGGGATTCCGGGGCCGTCATCCTCGACCTCGAGCGTGACGCATTCCTCGTCGCCGGCGACGGTGACGAATACCCGGCCATTGCCATATTTGGCGGCATTCTCGATGAGGTTGCCGAGCATCTCGTCGAGATCCTGGCGCTCGACCCGGACGATCGCGTCCTTTCGCCCGGCAAGGTCGATGGTGACCTCCTCGTAGAGGCGCTCGACCGCACGCTCGACCGCCTTGAGCGCCGGCCACACCTCGGTTCGAGCCTGGGTCGAGGAACGGCGGCCGACGGCGCGGGCACGGGCGAGATGGTGGTCGACCTGGCGGCGCATGGTGCGCGCCTCGCGGATCACGGCCGAAGGAAGGTCGGGGCTCTTGGCCGAGGCCGCGTTGGTGATGACGGTGAGCGGGGTCTTCAGCGCATGGGCGAGGTTGCCGGCGTGGCGGCGCGCTTCCTCGGCCTGGACCTCGTTATGGGCGAGGAGGGCGTTCACCTCCTCGGTGAGCGGGGCGATCTCGCGCGGCAGCCGCTCCTCGATCCGCGCTTTCTCGCCCGACCGGATCTGGGCGAGCGCCCGGCGCACCCGGCGCAGCGGCCACAGGCCGTAAATGGCCTGAAGCGCGGCGAGGACGATCAGGCCGAGGCCGAGGATTCCGAACGAGCGGACGAGGGTGCGGCGAAGCACGAGGATCTGCTCGTCGAGCTGCTCGCGATTCTGGGCGACCTGGAAGCGCCACATGGTGGCTGCGCCGGGCAGGCGGATGTCGCGCTCGGCGATGCGCAATATCTCCGGCTCGAACTCGCGGCTGTCGCGGAAGAATGTGTCGGAATGGACGACCGTGCGGTCGACCTGGAGCTGGCGATCCCACAGCGAGCGTGACGGCAACGGGTCCTGGCCGGGCGCCGAGACCTGGAAGTAGACGCCGGAATAGGGCTCGAGGAAGGCCTGGTCGGCGGGTGCCCGGCTCAGCAGGATCTCGCCGTCCGGGCCGATCTCCGACGAGGCGATGAGCGCGGTCAGGACATATTCGAGGCTGGCGTCGAAATTGCGGGTGATGGCGGAGGTCAGCACCCGGTCGAGGGTGAAGCCGCCGACTCCGAGAAGGACGAGGATCCAGATCGCGGCGACGCCGATCATGCGCCGGGTCAGCGAGCCGCCGACCGGCGCCGCGGCCCTGTCCTGGTTCCGCCGGCGCAGGCGCGGCAGCCGGATCATCGACATGGGTCAAGGCGGCCGGTCATGGCGCCATCGTGGAAGAGGTCAGGTGACCGTGGGATGAAGGCGAAGCCGCGCTCAGGCGCGCGGCTCCTCCAGCGAATAGCCGAGGCCGCGAATGGTGGTGATGACGTCCGGCCCGAGCTTCTTTCGGATGCGGGTGACGAACACCTCGATCGTGTTGGAGTCGCGGTCGAAATCCTGGTCGTAGATATGCTCGATCAGCTCGGTCCGGCTGACCACCTTGCCCTTGTGGTGCATCAGGTAGGAGAGCAGCTTATATTCCTGGGCGGTCAGCTTGACCGGCTCGCCGTCGAGCGTGACCCGGCCCGAGCGGGTGTCGAGGCGGACGTCGCCGGCGATCAGCTCGCTCGAGGCATTGCCCGAGGCGCGCCGGATCAGCGCTCGCAGCCGCGCGATCAGCTCCTCGGTCTGGAACGGCTTGGCGAGATAGTCGTCGGCGCCGGCGTCGAGGCCGGCGACCTTGTCGGACCAGCTGTCGCGCGCGGTCAGCACCAGCACCGGGACCTTGATCCCCTCCTTGCGCCAGCGGTCGAGCACGGTCAGGCCGTCGACCTCGGGAAGACCGAGGTCGAGGATGATCGCGTCATAGGTTTCGGTCGAGCCGAGATAATGGCCGTCCTCGCCGTCGGTGGCGAGATCGACCGCATAGCCGGCGCCTTCGAGAGTCGCCCGCAGCTGCCGGCCGAGATTGGGTTCGTCCTCGACGATCAGGACCCGCATGCTTCCTATCCCTTCAACTTCGTCCGGCGGTCATTACGCACCAGCCACGACTTCGTTCATGTTCAGGAATATGGCGAGAGCAGGGCCGCCGTCAAAGCCCCGCGGCAATCAGTTGCCCGCATAGCCCAGGATGCGGCCGGTGCGGGCGTCGACATCGACCCAGATCACGTCGACTCCGCGCATGAAGCGAAGGCGGTAGCGGGTGCCGTCGGCGATGAGGTCGGCGCCGATGAACTGGGCGTTGGGTATCCGGATTCGCTCGCGGATCACGTGCAGGGGCAGGATGTCGCCCTCGC
This sequence comes from Pseudomonadota bacterium, assembly GCA_023417515.1. Taxonomy (GTDB): domain Bacteria; phylum Pseudomonadota; class Alphaproteobacteria; order Sphingomonadales; family Sphingomonadaceae; genus Allosphingosinicella. The sequence continues at coordinate 9,029 of JAEZFL010000015.1, forward strand.
GCACCCCGCGCTGCGCTTGCTGCTGCGACTCGCGGAAGCGCGGCCAGTTCTGGGCGTCGGCCTGTGTCGGCACGGCGAGGCCGGCCGCGAGGGCAATCAGGGGCAGAATGAAACGCATGATACTCACGCCTGCGGGTAATACGGGGGTTCGGGCGTGGTACTAGGCTCAAGGCATTGAATATGCCCTGAATGTGGCAATTCGCTTCTGTTCATGTTGCCGGGCGGCCACAGTGGAGTGGCGCGCGGCACCAAATGCGCCGTCGCGGTTTGAGCCGCTCATGACGACGAAGAACGACACGGGGGTCGCGCCGCGCCTGCTGGCGATCGACCAGAAAATCCACGATATCGCACGGCCTTACGCCGACCTTCTGCCGATGCGGTTGCTCGAGAGGATCGGCAAGGCCGGGGACCAGCCGCCGATGCTGAGCCTGTCCGCCACGGTCCTTGCGCTCGGATTGTGGTCCGAACGCCCGCGAATGATGCGCGCCGGCACGAGGATGGTCGCCGCTCACCTGATCGCGACCGCGGTCAAGCATGCCGTGAAGCGGCGGATCGACCGCGAGCGGCCGGCGCCGCGGGCCGACGGCAAGGCATCGAATCCGCGCCCCGGCAAGGACGACAGCAAGCGGATGACCGGCTTCCCGTCCGGTCACACCGCCGGCACCATCGCCGTCGCTCGCGCCTTCGGCCGGGCCTATCCGGAGCATGCCGGCAAGGCCGCAGGCGCGGCGGGTCTGGTCGCGCTGGCCCAGGTGACGGGCCGCAAACATTATCTCACCGACGTCCTCGCCGGCCTCGCCATCGGCCTGGGCGCGGAGGCGGCGCTGGCGCGGCTGGCCCCGGCGAGGCGCTAGACACCTGCGTCATCCCCCTCGCTGCAAGCAGGGAGGGGAGGTTCGGCGCTAGACCGCCGCGCCGGGACGCTGGGCCGGGAGGATGCGCGGGTTGCGCAGGATCGCGGCGGAGACGAGGGCGACGAGCAGGCCGACCGGGAAGATCTCGCTGAACGTGATCGGCACCCGCCACAGCAGGCTCTGGTAGCGCTCGCCCCAGACCGCCATCATCGCGCGGGTGTCGGCGATCTCCTGGGCGCTGGCGCCGCCGGCCTCCATGTCGCGGAGCATCTGCGCCTGATAGTCGGCCATGAAGTCCCAGCCGGTAGTCGCGAGATAGATTTCCCAGCCGACGATGTAGATGAGCGCCGCCACCAGGGCCATTCCGAGGCCGAGGCGGAAGGCGCGGCCGAAGCGGATCACGCCGCCGCACTCGACGTCGCGGTAGCGCTTCACGCCGACGAAGATCATCGACAGCGCCACCAGCATGACGAGATAGCCGAACAGCATCGAGCCGTGGCCGATTCCGGTCACTCCGGAGAAGAACACGACGAGAGTCACCGCGATGATGATCGCGCCGGCAAGACCGCCATAAACGAGCGAATAGCGCATGATCGTCCTCCCCTATTCCGGCGTCAGGGCTGCCGGTCCCACTCCCACAATTCGATCGGGTTGCCTTCGGGATCGTGGATCCGGGCGAAGCGGCCGACGCCCTCCATCGTCTCCTCGCGGCTGATCTCGATGTTGGCGGCACGCAGGCCGGCGAGCATTCCGTCGAGGTCGCGCACGCGCAGGTTCACCATCGAGGTGCGGTCGGCCGGGAAATAGTCGCTGTCCTGCTTGAACGGCTCGAACACCATCGGGCCGCCCTGGTGGAACCACACCCATTCGTTGGATTCGCCATTCTCGTCGGTGCCGCAGCCGCCGCCGACGCCGAGATGCTCCTTGTACCAGGCCTTGAGCTTGGCCGGGTCCTTGGCCCGGAAGAAATAGCCGCCCATTCCAACAACCGGCATATGCGCCCCCTCTTGATTTGACCCGCCCGCCATAACCGGATCGGCTGCCGCGGCCTATCGCCCGAAAGGGTGACTGGGCGGAATTCCGATATTTGGATTACGGATTGGCGGGTCAGGGAATGAGTGCGAGCAGCCGCGCCTTCTCGATCGCCTGGACCCGGCGCTGGACCTCGAGCTTCTCGTAGACCCGGGCGACGTGGGTCTTGACCGTGTTGGGCGAGATGCCGAGCCGGCGCGCCATCTCCTTGTTCGAGTCGCCCAATGCCAGCGCATCGAGGACCTCGACCTCGCGGGGGCTGAGGCCGAGCGAGCGGATCGCCGCGTCGTTGCGCCGGAACGGCTCCGCGGGCGCATGGCGGGGCGTCAGCCTGATGCCGGTCCAGATGCCGAGCGCGACGAAGGCGGCGGCGACCAAAGCGAGATAGATCTCGATGGTGAAGGCGCGGGCGAGATAGCGATATTCGAGCCAGTCGAGCAGAGCGACAGCAAGCGCGAGCGCCAGGCCGTAGAGGATGATGGTCCGCGCCATGGGAAGAGGCTGCCAGAGCGATGCGGCCGCCGCAATCCGCGTGACAGGGGCGGGCGGGGGGCGGCATAGCGAGTCGGCCATGAGCGAGACGGTCGTCATCCATCGCCGCTTCCGCGGACCGCCGGACAGCGGCAATGGCGGCTACAGCGCCGGCATGCTGGCGCGGGCGCTTGGCGGGTCGGGATGCGCGGTGACCTTGCTCAAGCCGCCGCCGCTGGGCGTGGCGTTGCGCGTCGAGAGCGACGGCGACGAGGCTCGGCTTCTGAATGGCGACGAGGCGATCGCCAGCGCGCGGCGCGCGCGGCTCGACCTCGACGTGCCGGCGCCGCCGGGGCTTGCCGAGGCGCGCGAGGCGGAGCGTCGCTTCACCGGCCTCGCCGACCATATCTTCCCGGGCTGCTTCGTGTGCGGGCCGGAGCGGCCGGTCGGCGACGGGCTGCGCATCTTTCCCGGTGTGGTGGATGGGGCCGTTGCCTCGACCTGGCAGCCGAGCCGCGACCTTGCCGGTGAGGACGGGATTGTGCGGCCTGAATTCATCTGGGCCGCGCTCGACTGCCCCGGCTATTTCGCCGTGCAGGCGAAGGCGGGGCTGGCCTTGCTTGGACGGATGACCGCCGTTGGCCATGTGCCGCTCCGTGCGGAGCAGGACGCGATCGTCACGGGCTGGGAAATCGCCTCGGAAGGCCGCAAGCATGAGGTCGGAACGGCGATCCACGACGAGGACGGGCGGTTGATCGCGGCGGCCCGGTCGACATGGATCACGCTTCGCTAAAGGCAAGACAGGGGGCAGCGGATGAAGTCGAAGTGGCTCGGAATGGCGGCGGCGGTTGCAGCGGCGCTCGTGGCGGTGCCGGCCTCGCAGGCGCAGGGGCCGGCCGGGATGGAGCGCGTTCCGGACCGGCAGCCGGGCGAGGGCGAGGGGCCTTATCGCCGGCTCGTCATCCGCGGAGCGACGATGATCGAGGGCAGCGGAGCGCCGCCGCGCGGACCGGTCGACATCGTCATTGCCGGCAACCGGATCGAAAGCATCCGCGGCGCCGGAACGCCGGGCCTGCCGATCCGCGACGGCCGCGAGCCGAGGGACTTCGATCGGGAGATCGACGGGCGCGGGATGACCGTGCTGCCCGGCTTCGTCGACGTCCACGGCCACAATGGCGATCCCGACAAGGCGCCCAACGCCACCTACGGCTACCGGCTATGGCTCGCCCACGGGGTCACCACGGTGCGCGGAGTCGGGCTCTATTCGGGGCCGAACAATGCCTCATTGAGCGACCGCGCGCGAAGCGCCGCCAACACGATCGTCGCGCCGCGGCTCTATGCTTATTGCGCGGTCGGCGACTGCTGGCCGAACGGCCCGGTGCGCAGCGCCGCGCAGGCGCGCGCCTGGGTGCAGTGGCTCGCAGCGCAGGGCTATGACGGCGTCAAGCTGTTCAACAGCGAGCCGGCCGAGATCAGCCGGATTGTCATCGGGGAAGCGCGTCGGCTGCGGCTCGGCACCGTCGCCCATCTCGGCCAGGGCGGCGTGGCCGAGGTCAATGCGGACCGGGCGACCGAGTTCGGCCTCCAGGGCGTCACCCATTTTTACGGCCATTTCGAGAGCCTGCTGCGCGACCGTCGGCTGCCTTCCTATCCGGTCGACTATAATATGGCCGACGAGCAGTGGCGGTTCAGCCAGGTGGCGCGACTCGCCGACCAGTCGGTCGAGCCCGGGTCGGAGGAATGGCGCGCCTACCTCGATCGGCTTCGGGCGCGCGGCGTCTACATGTCGCCGACCTTCAATATCTATTCGGCCGGCCGCGACGTGATGCGGGCGCGGACGGCGGAGTGGCACCGGCTTTACACGCTGCCGTCCCTGAACCGCTTCTTCCAGCCGAGCCGCGAGCATCACGGCTCCTATTTCTGGGACTGGACCACCCATGACGAGGTGGCGTGGCGGCGCTTCTTCCAGCTGTGGATGCGGCTGGTGAACGACTATAAGAATATGGGCGGAATGGTGACGGTCGGCTCCGACCCCGGCTTCATCTACCAGAGCTGGGGCTTCCCCTATATCGCCGAGCTGGAGATGCTCCAGGAAGCGGGCTTCTCGCCGCTTGAGGTGATCCAGGCCGCGACGATCAACGGCGCGCGCGAGCTTCACGCGGCGCGCGGCGAGGAGCCCGAATTCGGGCTGATCCGGCCCGGCATGCTCGCCGACCTTGTGATCGTTCCGGGCAATCCGCTCGCCAATCTCAAATTGCTCTACGGCACCGGCCATGAGCGGCTGAACCCCGAGACCAACCGCGTCGAACGGATCGGCGGCGTTCGTTGGACGATCAAGGACGGCATCGTCTACGACGCGCCCGCCTTGCTGGAGAGCGTCGCCCACATGGTCGACGAGGCGCGGGCGCGGGAGGGCCGAACCCCTTGATGACGGCCAAGCTGCTGGTCTCCGCCTGCCTGCTCGGGAGCCCGGTCCGCTATGATGGCCGCGACAAGAAGCTGGCTTCAGGGTTTCTCGAACGGTTGGCGGCGGAGGGGCGGCTGGTCGCGATCTGCCCGGAGCTTGCCGGAGGCCTGCCCGTGCCGCGGTCGCCTGCCGAGATCCAGTCGGACGGGCGGGTGACCGACCCGACCGGCGCCGACGTCTCTGCCGAGTTCCGGGAAGGCGCGCGGCAGGCGCTCGCATTGGCGCAGGGCGAGGGCTGCCGCTTCGCCTTGCTCACGGACGGCAGCCCGTCCTGCGGGAGCTCGTTCGTCCATGACGGCAGCTTTTCCGTAGCGCGTGTCGCCGGAAGAGGAGTCACCGCCGCACTGTTGGAAGCACATGGCATCCGAGTCTTCGCCCCCGACCGCATCGAGGAGCTCGCCGCACTGCTGGGATGACTTGGGCTTCGGGCGCCCCTACATCGCGGCCCCATGTCCGCACCCGTTCTCGCTTACGAAAATCTCGGTCTCGTCCAGGGCTCCGGCTGGCTGTTCCGCGGCCTCGACCTGTTCATCGGCGGGCGCGACCGGCTCGCGCTGATCGGCCGCAACGGGGCCGGCAAGACGACCCTTCTAAAATGCCTCGCCGGAATGATCGAGATCGACGAGGGGCGGCGGACCATCCAGCCGGGCATCAACGTCGTGCTTCTGGAGCAGGACCCGGACGTGAACCGGTTCGAGACCCTTCACGATTTCGCGACGTCTGGCGGCATTCCCTCGCACGCGGTGGAGGCGATCGCGTCGCAGATCGGCATCGACCTCGGCCGCCCCGCCGCCACCGCCTCGGGCGGCGAGCGCCGCCGCGCCGCCATCGCCCGGGCGCTCGCGCAGCATCCCGACGTGCTGCTGCTCGACGAGCCGACCAACCATCTCGATCTCGCCGCCATCGAATGGCTCGAGGACTGGCTCGGCCGCTATACCGGCGCCTTCGTGGTGATCAGCCACGACCGTACCTTCCTGACGCGCCTCACCCGCTCGACCTTGTGGCTCGACCGCGGCTCGATCCGGCGCGCCGAGATCGGCTTTGGCGGCTTCGACGCCTGGACCGAGCAGGTCTATGCCGAGGAAGCGCGCAACGCCGAGCGCCTGGACGCCAAGCTCCGGATCGAGGAGCATTGGCTGCTTCGCGGGGTCACCGCGCGACGCAAGCGCAACGAAGGCCGCAAGGCCAAGCTGATGGAGATGCGCGCGCAGCGGGCGGCGATGCTCGGTCCGGCCGGAGTCGCCAAGATCGGCCTTCAGAACGACGATTCAAAGACCAAGACCGTGATCGACGCCGAGAATGTCACCAAGCGGTTCGGCGACCGCACGATCATCAAGGACTTCACGCTGCGCATCCAGCGCGGCGACCGGATCGGCGTGGTCGGTGCCAACGGCGCGGGCAAGACCACGTTGCTGAAGCTCCTCACCGGCGAGATCGAGCCGGACGAAGGCCGCATCACCCGCGCCAAGACGCTGACCGGCGTGATGATCGACCAGCAGAGGAAGCTGCTCGATCCCGACAAGCGCGTGCGTGACGTCCTCGCTGACGGCGGCGACTGGATCGAGGTGCGCGGCGTCAGGAAGCACGTCCAGGGCTATCTCAAGGACTTCCTGTTCGAGCCAAGCCTGATCGACGCCAAGGTCGGCACCCTGTCGGGCGGCGAGCGCTCGCGGCTCCTGCTCGCGCGCGAATTCGCCCGGCGCTCGAACCTCCTCGTGCTCGACGAGCCGACCAACGACCTCGACCTCGAGACATTGGACCTGCTCCAGGAAGTGATCGCCGACTATGACGGCACCGTCCTCATCGTCAGCCACGACCGCGACTTTCTCGACAAGACGGTGACGGTGACGCTCGGCCTCGACGGCTCGGGCAAGGTCGACATCGTCGCCGGCGGCTATGAGGATTGGGAGCGCAAGCGCCGGCCCCACGTCCACAACCTCAAGGTCGTCGCGCCCGCCAGGGCCGAGGCGAAGCCGGCGAGCCGCCAGACCAAGCTCAGCTACAAGGACCAGCGCGACTATGATCTGCTGCCGCAGCGGATCGACGCGCTGGAAGCCGAGATCGCCCGCGACGAGGACATTCTCGCCGATCCCGACCTCTACGCGCGCGACCCGAAGCGGTTCGCCCAACTCATGGCCGCGATCGAAAAAGCGCGTGCCGAGCGCGACGCCGCAGAGGAGCGCTGGCTGGAGCTCGCCGAGCAGATCGAGGCGCTGGCGAGCTAAGCCCTCTCCCCTTGGGGGAGAGGGAGGGGCCTGCTCGGCGCGAGCCGAGTGGGAGGGCGAGGGCAAGGTTCACGTGCCCTCACCCGGCTTCGCTTCGCTCAGCCACCCTCTCCCGTCGGGAGAGGGTTTAGCGCCCCGCCACTTGGGTCGGCCGCAGCAGCACGCTTTCCGGCCTTCCCCGCCGCGCCGCACTGAGCAGGGCAAGGGCTTCCGCCACCTGGCCGCGGCGGAACAGCGTCCAGCCCAGCGTCTCGGCGGTGGCGGGGTTGGCCGGCGCCAGGGTCCAGGCGCGGCGAGCGTAGAGATAGGCGAGATCGTCGTCGCCCGCGCCGCCATGGGCCCAGGCGAGATTGTTGAGCAAGGTGGCGTCGCCATTGCCGATCCGCTCGCGCAGCCGTTCGTAGCGGGCGGCGGCTTCGTCCCACCGGCCGGTCAGCAAGGCGCGGCGGGCGAGCATCGACTGGGCGGTGAGGTTGCGCGGGTTCTGGCTTGCGAACAGCCGCAGCACGCCGTCGGCCGCCTGCGGCCGGCCCGAGCGCTCGAGCGCGTGGACCAGCCTGACCGCGGTCGGTTCGGTGAAAGCGATGTTGGCGGCGCGGCGATAGGACTCGGCGGCGCCGGCCGGGTCGCCGCGTGCCGCCATGACGTCACCGACGAGGAGATGGGCGTCGGCCGCGCCGGGCATCGCGGCCTGGAGCGCCTGCGCGCGCTGCAGGGCCTGGTCGAGATCGCCGGCGACGAGGAGCTGGCCCACCGCCCGCACGTCCGGGTGCGACGAGTCCGACCACAGCCAGCCAGGCGCCGAAGCTTGCTGCGGCCGCTGTGCGCGGGCGCGATATTGGGCGGCGAGCGGGCCATTGCCCTGGCGGTCGAGCGCGGCGGCGACGAGGCTCAGCGTGTAGCTGTCGGCGTCGGGACGGTCGGCGATGACCCGCGCCGCCTCGATCGCCCCGGACGGGTCGCCCATGTTGAGTCGGGCGGCGGCGAGCAGCCGGCGGGCCTTGAGATTGCCCGGCTGTTCCTCGACCAGCCGAGCGAGGCGCTGGGCCGCGCCCTCATAATCCTCCGCCTCGTAAGCGAGCACCGCGCTCAGCATCATTCCGGCGGGCATCCGGTCGTAGGCGCTGCGAGTGCGGGCGTAGAGGGTGCGGGCGAGCGGGTACATGCGCGCGCGCGCCGCGAGCGTGGCCTGCAGGAAATAGGGCAAAGGATGGCCGGGCGCGAGCGCGAGGGCGGCGCGGCTGTCGGCAACCATCGCGGTCATTCGGCCGAGGTCGCCATTGGTGCTGGCCCGTTCCAGCAAGGCGGCGAGATTGCCGGGGTCGACCTCCAGCGCCCGGTCGAACCAGGGGATGGCGGCGGCGAGGCCATATTGGCTGCGGGTCAATTCGCCGCGCATCAGGAGGGCGCCCGAATCGCGCGGATTGGCGGCGACGGCGCGGTCGGCGGCGACGAGCGCCGGGCCGAGGTCCCCGATCGAGCGGCGGAAACGGGCGATGTCGAGCCACGCGGCGCTGTCGTTGGGGTCCGCGGCGACGGCGCGGTCGAAGGCCTGCATCGCGGCGAGCTGGTCGCCGGCGGCGAGCAAGGCGAGGCCGGTGACTCGGGCGGCATAAGCCTGATGCTCGGGGGCTGCCTGGGCGGCGAGCTCCATCGCTCCGCGCGGATCGCCTTGGAGCAATCGGGCATGGGCCATGAGGTGGCGAAGGTCGGCCGGCGCCGCGCCGTTCTGCCGCGCCCGGGTCAGCTCGGCCTCGGCGGCGACTCCGTCGCCGCGATCGAGGAACAGGCGCGCCTGCATCAGCCGCGCGGGGACATGGTCCGGCTCGGCCTGGAGCACGTTCATGAAGGCGATCCGCGCCTCGCGCATGCGCCCGTCGCGATAGGCGGTGACGCCGGCTTCGTAGGATTGTTCAGGCGTCGGCGCGGAGCAGGCGGCTAAGGCCAGGGTGAGGACGGCCACCAAAAATCCTCCCTGTCGCCGAAGGCGATGGGGAGGGGGACCGTCCGCCGAAACGTAGTGAAGGCGGATGGTGGAGGGGCTGTTCGAGACTCGCGCCGGGGCCCACCCCCCCCCGGCGGGGGGCCCCCCCCCCCC
>JAEZFL010000022.1 GCA_023417515.1 Pseudomonadota bacterium
GTCCGGCGCCGGCCCGCCGCGTGCCTGCAGCGCGGTGCGGATCGCCTCGCGTAGCCGCGGATAGATGCCGCAGCGGCAGATGTTGGTGAGCGCCGAGTCGACCTCCTGGTCGGTCGGGCCCTGCGCGCGGTCGACCAGGGCGGCCGCCGTCATCACCATTCCGGGAATGCAGTAGCCGCACTGGACGAGGTTGGCGGCGAGGAAGGCCTGCTGGACCGGGTGGGCGCGATTCTCGGCGAGGCCTTCGATCGTCGTGACCTGGCGGCCCTCGCAATCGGCGATCGGGATCATGCAGCTGCGCACCGCCTCGCCGTCGACATGCACGGTGCAGGCGCCGCAATGGCCGGTGCCGCAGCCATGTTTGGCGCCGGTCAGGTTCGACGCCTCCCTCAGCGCGAACAGCAGGGGCGTGCGCGGGTCGAGGCGGTACTGGACCGGCTGGCCATTGACGATGAGGCGCGACATCAGCGCTTCCTACGTCATTCCAGCGAAAGCTGGAATCTCCCTTCCTTTCGGCGGGAGAGGCGAACAGAAGACGTGGGATTCCAGCTTTCGCTGGAATGACGGGAGCGGCGGATGGAAGAGCGCGTAACGGTCACTCAGGATGGCGCGGTGGCGCATGTCGAGCTGGCGCGGGCGGACAAATTGAACGCCATGGACGGCGAGATGTTCGCGGCGATCGGCGAGACGTTCCGGCGAATCGGCCGCGATCCGGCGGTTCGCGCGATCCTGCTGTCCGGGCAGGGGAAGCATTTCACCGCCGGGCTCGACCTCGAATATGCCGCACGCCAGTTCCCGCCGGCGAGCGACCCGGGCCGGGCGGCGGAGGCGCGCCTTCGGCACATCGGATGGCTTCAGGACGCATTCGGCGCGGTCGAGCAGGCGCGGGTGCCGGTGGTCGCCGCGATCCACGGCGGCTGCATCGGCGCCGGAGTCGACCTCGCTTCGGCCTGCGACCTTCGAGTCGCCAGCACCGACGCCTTCTTCCAGGTGGCCGAGGTCGACGTCGCGATCACCGCCGACCTCGGCACGCTGCAGCGCCTTGGCTTCCTGATTCCGCACGGCGTGCTTCGCGAGCTCACCTATACCGGCCGCCGGATGGGCGCCGAGGAAGCGGCGCGCCATGGCCTCGTCAACCAGATCGCCGACGGCCGCGAGGCCGCGATCGAGGCCGGCCTCGCGCTCGCCCGAGCCATCGCCGCCAAGTCGCCGCTCGCCGTCGCCGGCGCCAAGCGAAGCCTCAATTACAGCCGCGGCCGCCCGGTCGAGGAGGGCCTGCGCGACGTCGCCTTGTGGAATGCCGGCACCCTGGTCAGCGCCGATTTGGGCGAGGCGGTGAAAGCTCGCCTTACCAAGGCGGAGCCGAAGTTCGGCGATCTCGACCCCTGAGCGAGGGTCTGCCGAGCCTCGTGAAAAGACACGAAAGACACTCATGTCGGCCGTGAAAATCCTTTGTTTTCAGTCGGGCCGATCTTTTCGAGGGCGGTTCGGAACGCCGCGGCCGGATCGAGACCGCCGAGCCGGCGCTCGGTGCGGCGGTCGAGGGCGTTGAGCACGGCCAAAGCGAGGCGGTTGTCGTAGCGGTGCCGCTCGCCGACGCAGCGGCCGTCGCGGACGATCGGAATGCGCTCGCCGAGCAGCGCCTTTTCGAGCGACACGTCGACGATGCGGTCGCGCCCCCAGCCGAGTGCCTTGTCCCAGGCGGCGGCGAAGCTTTGCGAGCCCGGCCGGTCGAGCAGCCGATAGGCACTCTTGCGGGTCATGCCGAGGCCGCGCGCCGCCCGGGTGACGCAGCCGCACAAAGCGAGACGCAGGATGAAGCCGCGCTGCCGCTCGACCGTCCAGCCGTCGCGGCGGGCGCGGACCGGGACGGGAGCGAAAGCGAGCTCCTCGATCGGCATGTCCTGGAGCAGCGCGATCAGGCGGGGCGGGAGAAGGTGCGACTCGGCCATCCCCAGTCTATCGCCGATTCGGGTTGCTGTAGGAAAGTTCTTTCTTTGTTCCGCGTGAACGGGTTTGGACTAATGTCTGTTACGGGTGGAAACCGGACATTCCGCATGGCAGTGTCATTGCTGTCACTTGGAGCATCGGCATGTGGTGGAAGCTTCTAGGGCTGCTTGTGCTGACGGCGGTGCTTGTATTCGCTGTCATCCCGATCCGCACGCGCGCGGTTATCTATGATCCGGTGAACGAGCCGCCTCCTGAGCGGCCCTCATTCGGCGACCTCCTCAGCAACATGTATCTCACGCCCAGCACGCTGCTGCTCATAGTGTTCATTTTGGCGGTAGCCAGCTTCGTCGCGTTCAAGGTTGTTCGCGGCCATTGGTGAACGTCCACTTTGGGTCGTAAGCGGACGTTCGTTCAGCCTTGCCTCCCAACCGCCACGCCCGGGCGCCCATCTCCGTCTTGATCCTCGCCCGCTCCCCTGCTAGGGGCGCGCCAACGTCGCGGGACCTGTCTCGCGGCGAAACCTGTTTTGTGCTATATGCGTTTGGACTGACGGCGGCTGGAGCCACGTGCCCGCCCCTTCAATCAAGCAAGAATTGAAACGGAGCTGACGGCCTTTATGCAAATCATCGTTCGCGACAATAATGTCGACCAGGCGCTGCGCGCGCTCAAGAAGAAGCTGCAGCGCGAGGGCGTCTATCGCGAGATGAAGCTCCGCCGTCACTACGAGAAGCCGTCCGAGAAGCGCGCCCGCGAGCGCGCCGCCGCCATCCGCCGCGCCCGCAAGCTGGAACGCAAGCGGGCCGAGCGCGACGGCGTCCGGTAAGTATCAGGCCGTCATGCCGGACCCGATCCGGCATCCGCCTTCTTTCCGACGGCCGGGAAGAAGGCAGGTGGACCCCGGATCAAGTCCGGGGTGACGGATGTGGAAAGCCTTGGCATCCGGATGGGGCGGCGATACATCTCGCCGCCTCTTTTCGTTTGCGCGGGCGCCGCGCCAGGCGAGAGTCTTTGTGATCGCGGTTGCCGGGCCGGCAGGTTTCACCTGCCTCGCAACCGCTCTTTGGGGGACTACCTGAATGTCGTCGGTCACCGCCGTTCCGCTCCAGCCGCTCAAGAAGGGCAGCATCGCCAAGCTGTGGATCGGGCTTCTCGCCGTCGTCCTGCTGGGAGTCGGCCTCGCCTGGATCGGCACCGCCAAGCAGCAGATCACCGAAGCCGCCAACGGCGTGCGCTACCGAATCGTCGAGACCGGCGAGGGGCCGACCGTGACTCCGGCCGACCTGGTCGGGCTCGAGTTCGAGATCCGCAAGGCCGACGGCACCGTGCTCGACAGCACCGCACGCAGCGGCCAGCCGCTGCCGGCGAGCGTCGACAGCCCGTTCCCCGGCCTCCGCGACGTCATCCTGCAAATGCAGGAAGGCGGCGTCTATCAGGTGTGGGCGCCGGCCCAGGTCGCGCTCGGCCAGGCGCTTCCTCCCGGCGCTCCGGTCGCCAATGACGAGGTGCTCGAATTCCGCCTGCGCGTCGGCTCCATCCTGGAGGGCATGGCGGCGATGCAGCAGATGATGGGCGGTGGGCCTGGTGGCCCGGGTGGTCCGGGCGGAGCGCCGGGTGGACCGGGCGGTCCCGGCGGCGCTCCTGGCGGCCCGGGAGCCGGCCCGGCTCCTGAGGGTCCTGGGGCGCAGGTGCCGCCGCCGGCCCCTCAGCCGGCGCCGGGCAACGGGCAGTAATCAGGTGAGGTCGTCACCCCGGACCTGATCCGGGGTCCACCTGTTTATCCACCGGCCGACAAGAAGGTGGATGCCGGATCAGGTCCGGGGTGACGAGGCTTGGCTGTTACTGCGCCGCCTCGTCCGGGTGGAGCGAGGTGCCGGCGCGGCCGGCACGGAGGGCGGTGAACCAGCTCACCGGGTTCCACCAGCTCGAGCTGCCGTCCAGGCTGAAGGTGATGAACTCGGCGCGGCCGCCGATATTCTCCCACGGCACCGGTCCGCCGAGGCCGAGATTGTCGAGCGAGGCGCGGCTGTCGGCGCTCTCGTCGCGATTGTCGCCCATCAGGAAGACATGGCCTTCGGGCACCAGGACCGGGCCGAAATCGTCCGACTGCGGGTAATAGCCGAGGTCGACCGTGTCGTAGCTGCGACCGTTGGGCAGGGTCTCGCGAACGATCGGCAGACTGCACAGGGTCGATCCGTCGGCGCGGGTGATGATGACGCCCGAACATTGGATGTTGGGGTCCATCGGGATCATCATGTCGGGGCGGCGCTCCTGGCGCACCGTCTGGCCGTTGATGAACAGCCGGCCCTGGACGAGCTGGATTCGGTCGCCCGGCAGGCCGATGACGCGCTTGATATAATCGGTGCGAACGCCCGGCGGGGTGACGATGACGACGTCGCCGCGCTCGGGCATCGCGCCGAACAGGCGGCCCTCCATGCGCGGCAGGATGTGGAAGCTGGGGGAGACCCACGACCAGCCATAGGGATATTTGCTGACCACCAGGCGGTCGCCCTTGAGCAGGCCCGGCATCATCGACTCGCTGGGGATGTAGAAAGGCTTGGCGACCAGGCTGTGGAATGCGAGCACGGCGAGGATCAGCCAGAATATGGCGCGCATCTCCGCCCACCAGTCGGTGCCCTTCTTCGGCTTGGCCAGGCTCGGCAAAGGCGTGGTGTCGCTCAAGCTCATTCAGTCCTCGGAACGGCGGTGATCACGACGACGGCCATTGCGAACGGGTGGTCGTCGGTCATGGTGAGATGGATATGGGCGGCGTGACCGTCCGGCGTCAAAGCGTCAAGCCTCTCCCTGGCGCCCCCGGTGAGCGCCAGAGTCGGTTCGCCCGACGCTTTATTCACCACGCCTATATCCTTCATGAACACGCCGCGCTTGAAGCCGGTGCCGACCGCCTTGGAGAAGGCCTCCTTGGCGGCGAAGCGCTTGGCATAGGTGCCGGCGCGGGTGAACGGGCGCTTTTCCGCCTTGGCGCGCTCGGTGTCGGTGAAGACCCGGGCGATGAAGCGCTCGCCGAAGCGGTCGAGCGAATTCTGGATCCGCTCGATGTTGCACAGGTCGGAGCCGATTCCGATGATGGTCATTGGATCCTCTCCCCTTCAAGGGAGAGGAGGGAGCCGCGCAGCGGCGGAAGGAGAGGGGGAGTGCGGCGGGTTTCGTCGCTCATGTCCGACTCCCCCTCTCCCCGACCCTCTCCCCTGAAGGGGAGAGGGAGGTCCCGCGCGCCTCGTTCATCAGCGCGCGCATTCGGGCGATGCTGTCGGCGAGGCCGGTGAAGATCGCCTCGCCGATCAGGAAATGGCCGATGTTGAGCTCGGCGATCTGCGGGATCGCGGCGATGGGGACGACATTGTCATAGGTCAGGCCGTGGCCGGCATGGGGCTCGATTCCGTTCTTGGCGGCGAGCGCTGCGGCGTCGGCGATCCGGCGCAACTCCTCCGCCTGCGGCTCGCCGGAGCGGTGGGCGTAGCGGCCGGTGTGGAACTCGACGACCGGGGCGCCGAGCCGCATCGCCGCCTCGAGCTGCTGAGCGGCGGGCTCGATGAACAGGCTGACGCGGATGCCGGCGTCGGCGAGGCGGGCGACCATCGGCGCGAGCAGATCGAAATGGCCGTGAGCGTCGAGGCCGCCCTCGGTGGTTCTTTCTTCGCGCTTCTCGGGGACGATGCAGGCGGCATGCGGGCGGTGCCTGAGCGCGATCGCCAGCATCTCCTCGGTCGCCGCCATCTCGAGGTTGAGCGGGATCGAAAGCTCGGCCTTCAATCGGGCGATGTCGTCGTCGCGGATGTGGCGGCGGTCCTCGCGCAGATGGGCGGTGATCCCGTCGGCGCCGGCCTCGGCCGCGGCGAAGGCGGCGCGGACCGGGTCCGGATGCTCGCCGCCGCGCGCGTTGCGGATCGTCGCGACGTGGTCGATGTTGACTCCCAGCCTGAGGGTCATGCGGCGAGGCCCCGGCTGCCGGGCTTGATCGCGGGGATCGCGGCGAGCTCGGGCGGGAGGGCGTCCTCGGGGTAAGCGGGGATGTCGAGCGTGCACAGGCTGACCAGCGGCAGGCCGAGATCGGCGGTGCCGCCGGAGCGGTCGATCAGGCAGCCCTCGCCGAGCAGGGTGCCGGGATGCCTGCGCACCGCCTCGATACATTCGCGCGAGGACAGGCCGGTGGTGACGATGTCCTCGACGATGACGACTCGCTCGCCGGGCCTGATCTCGAAGCCGCGGCGAAGCTGGAACGCGCCGTCGACTCGCTCGACGAAGACGGCGCGGCAGCCGAGCGCCCGGGCGGTCTCGTAGCCGGGGATGATCCCGCCCATCGCCGGCGAGACGACGAGGTCGACCGCGCCGAAGCGGTCGCGGATCACGGCGGCGAGGCCGCGGCACAAGGTCTCGGTGCGCGCCGGGTCCTCGAACACCCGCATCTTCTGGATGAACAGGGGCGAGCGAAGCCCCGAGGAGAGGATGAAATGCCCTTCCATCAATGCACCGGCGGCCCGGAATTCGGCCAGCACCTCGTCGCTCGTCATAACCAATGTCTCCCCTCGCCCTACTAGCCTTCAAACTGCGGCTCCGATATGGCCGCGCACGGCGTCGCATCAAGGCGGATGAAAGCGGGCTGAACATGCTTGAGACGCGTGGGCTGCCTGCCTATAAGGCCGCGCGAATGCGCGTCCCGGCGCAACCACCTACCGTCCGTCCGGACGGCCTCGAGGGGCTTAAATGAAGACCTGGCTTAAGTTCATTGCCGTCGCCGCCGCATTCGGCCTCGGCCCGGCGGCACTGGCGCAGCAGGCGCCGGCGACGAGCGCGCCCGCGGCGGCGCCCGCCACTCCCGCTCCGGCGGACGCCGACGCCGCTGTCCAGCCGCAGGCCGGCGCCAACCTCCAGGCCGCTGCGAGCCCGACTCCGGCCGCCGAGACCCCGGCCGGCCAGCCGGCTTATTCGAGCCCCGTCCAGGTGCACCCGACGATCGGAGTGCCCGACGGCCGCATGGGTGTGCAGGACCAGGTCACCCCGATCGGCCGTGAAGCGGCCGGCTTCCACAATTACATCCTGATGCCCGCGATCACCGGAATCACGCTGATCGTGCTCGTGCTGATGCTGTGGGTCATCTTCCGCTACCGCCGCGCCGCCAATCCGGTGCCGTCGCGAACGACCCACAACACGCTGGTCGAGGTCATCTGGACCCTTGTCCCGGTGCTCATCCTGATCGTCATCGCGGTGCCGTCGATCCGGCTGCTGGCGAATCAATATTCGCCGCCCGACGCCGACCTCACCGTCAAGGTGATCGGCAACCAGTGGTACTGGACCTACGAATATCCCGACCACGGCATCGAGGTCATCTCGAACATGCTTCCGGAGCAGGCCGATGCCGAGGCGGGCGCTCGCTTCCGCACCGACGCCGACGGTCCCCGCCAGCTCGCCGTCGACGAGCGCATGGTGGTTCCGGTCGGCGCCACGGTGAAGGTCATCGTGACCTCGGCCGACGTCATCCACGCCTTCGGGGTCCCGGCTTTCTGGGTGAAGATCGACGCCGTCCCGGGCCGGCTTAACGAGACCTGGTTCCGGGCCGAGCGCGAGGGCGTCTATTTCGGCATGTGCTACGAGCTGTGCGGCGCCCGCCACGCCTACATGCCCATCGCCGTCGAGGTGGTGAGCCAGGAGGCGTTCCAGCGCTGGGTCGCCTCGCAGGGCGGCACCATGCCGGGCGCGGAGGCCGCGGCCAATCCGGACTCGACCCAGGCGAACACGCTCGGCAACGCGCTGGCGGCCGAGCGGCCGGACGGCAGCGAGCCGGTCCAACCCACCAATGAAGTTCAGGCGACCCAGAACCAGGCGACGGTTCGCGAGCGGTCCCCGGAAGGCATGTAAGGCACATCAGATCATGACGGACACCACGGCCAACGCCGCTCACTTCGAGGCGGCCCACGACCACCACGATGCGCATGCCGACCACAAGCCGGGCTTCTTCGCGCGCTGGTTCATGTCGACGAACCACAAGGATATCGGCACGCTCTACCTGATCTTCGCGATCATGGCGGGGATCATCGGCGGCGCCATCTCGGGCATGATGCGAGTCGAGCTCGCCGAGCCCGGCATCCAGTATCTCGAGAGCTGGGCGAACTTCTTCGCCGCCCTGGTCGGCGCGGGTCCGCAGGACTTCAACAACGCCAACCACTTCTGGAACGTGCTGGTCACCTCGCACGGCCTCATCATGGTGTTCTTCATGGTGATGCCGGCGATGATCGGCGGCTTCGGCAACTGGTTCGTGCCGCTGATGATCGGGGCGCCGGACATGGCGTTCCCGCGCATGAACAATATCAGCTTCTGGCTGCTTCCGCCGGCCTTCGTGCTTCTGATCATGTCCGGCTTCATGCCCGGCGGCAGCGGCATGGGCGCGGGCATCGGATGGACGGCCTATGCGCCGCTGTCGACGAGCGGCTCGGCGGGTCCGGCGGTGGATTTCGCGATCTTCTCGCTCCACCTCGCCGGCATCTCCTCGATCCTCGGCGCGATCAACTTCATCACCACCATCTTCAACATGCGCGCGCCGGGCATGACCCTGCACAAAATGCCGCTGTTCGCATGGTCGGTGCTGGTCACCGCCTTCCTGCTGCTGCTGTCGCTGCCGGTGCTCGCCGGTGCGATCACCATGCTACTGACTGACCGCAATTTCGGCACCGACTTCTTCAACGCGGAAGGCGGCGGCGACCCGGTCCTGTACCAGCATCTGTTCTGGTTCTTCGGCCACCCCGAGGTCTACATCATGATCCTGCCGGGCTTCGGCATGATCAGCCACATCGTCGCGACGTTCAGCCGCAAGCCGGTGTTCGGCTATCTCGGCATGGCCTATGCCATGGTCGCGATCGGAGTGATCGGCTTCGTCGTGTGGGCGCACCACATGTTCACCGTCGGAATGGACGTGAACACGAAGATGTACTTCACCGCGGCGACGATGGTGATCGCGGTGCCGACCGGCATCAAGGTGTTCAGCTGGATCGCGACCATGTGGGGGGGCTCGCTGACCTTCCGAGTGCCGATGGTGTGGGCGCTGGGCTTCATCTTCATGTTCACCGTCGGCGGAGTCACCGGAGTCGTGCTCGCCAATGGCGGCATCGACAACTACATGCACGACACCTATTATGTCGTCGCGCACTTCCACTACGTGCTGTCGCTGGGCGCGGTGTTCGCTCTGTTCGCCGGCTTCTACTACTGGTTCCCGAAGATGTCGGGCCGGATGTACAGCGAGATCCTCGGTCAGCTCCACTTCTGGATCTTCTTCGTCGGCGTGAACATCCTGTTCTTCCCGATGCACTTCCTCGGGCTGGACGGAATGGCGCGGCGCTATCCGGACTACACGCCGGCCTATGAGGGCTGGAACTCGCTCGCCACCAACGGCTACATGATCATGGCCTTCTCGATGATCTTCTTCTTCCTCAACGTCATCTACGCCTTCACGGCGGGGAAGAAGGCGCCGGCCAATCCGTGGGGCGAGGGTGCGACGACGCTGGAATGGACCCTGTCCAGCCCGCCGCCGTACCACCAGTTCGAGACCCTGCCGGTGATCGAGGACGCCAAGCCTCACTGAGGCGGGCCGCGCCGGCTGAAACGCGAAGCGCCCCGGGGGAAATTCCGGGGCGCTTTCCGTTGGAACCGGAGCGGTGGCAGTTTCCGGCCCGAACCAATAAGGTAGCGGGCAAATGGCCCTTCTCCGCGCGCGGAGTCCGGCCTATAGGCTCAGGGCAAATCATGATCGCTGCAAACCACACCACGACTCTCCCGGCCGAGTGGCGGGATTTCATCGCGCTGACCAAGCCGCGGGTGATGACGCTGGTCGTCTTCACCGGCGCCTGCGGGCTGCTCGCGGCGCCGGGAAGCCTTCACCCGGTGCTCGCCTTCACCGCCGTGCTGTGCATCGCCCTGGGCGCGGGGGCGGCGGGGGCGCTCAACCAATGGTACGAGGCCGATCTCGACGCCAAGATGAAGCGCACCGCCAAGCGGCCGCTTCCGGCGGGGCGGATGGACCGCGATTCGGCGCTGTTCTTCGGAGTCGCGCTCGCGGTCTTCTCAGTGCTGCTGATGGGGCTCGCCACCAACTGGCTCGCCGCCGGCGTGCTGATCGCGTCGATCCTCTATTATGTGATCATCTACACGATGTGGCTGAAGCCGCGCACGCCGCAGAACATCGTCATCGGCGGCGCCGCGGGCGCCTTCCCCGCGGTGATCGGCTGGGCTGCCGTGACCGGCGACATCGGCGTGCTGCCGATGCTCCTGTTCGCCCTGGTCTTTGCGTGGACTCCGCCGCATTTCTGGGCGCTCTCGCTGTTCGTGCGGAGCGATTACGCCAAGGCCGGAGTGCCGATGCTGCCGGTGACCCATGGCTTCCGGGCGACCCGGCACCAGCTGTTCATCTACACGATCGTCATGGCGGCGGTGGCGGTCGCGCCCTGGCCGCTCGGCGAGACCGGAGCGATCTACGGAATCACCGCGACGGCGCTGTCGCTGGTGTTCATCGCGCTCGCCTGGCCGGTGCTTCGCAACACCGCCGAGGACCCGGCCGCGATGAAGCCGGAGAAGAGCCTGTTCAAATTCTCCGTCCTCTATCTTTTCGTGCTGTTCGGCGCGCTCGTCGTCGACCGCATGCTGCTCGCATGACCGACCTCGACCAGAAAGAAGTGCGCCGCCGCCAGCGCAGCCGCGCCATCGTGATGGGGGCGGCGCTCGCCGCCTTCGTGATCCTGCTCTACTTCATCACCATCGCTCGGATGGGCGCGCAATGACGAGCATCGCCGACAAGCAGCGGCTCGCGCGCAAGAACGGCCGAACCGCCGCGCTCGCCGCTTTGATGGTGGTGGCGATGGTCGGCCTCGCCTTCGCAAGCGTGCCGCTCTACCGAATCTTCTGCCAGGTGACCGGTTTCGCCGGCACCACGATGAAGGTCGACGAGGCGGTGGCGGCGCAGGTGCGCCCGGTGCCGGGCCAGTCGGTCAGCGTCCGCTTCGACGCCAATACCGACCGCAACCTCGCCTGGCGCTTCCAGCCGGTCCAGACGCACCGCACGGTGCCGATCGGCGAGCGCAACATGGCGCTCTACCGCGCCCGCAACATGTCGACGCGGCCCTTGACCGGAACCGCGACGTTCAACGTCACCCCGCTCCAGGCGGGCAAATATTTCAACAAGATCCAGTGCTTCTGCTTCACCGAGCAGACGCTTCAGCCGGGCCAGGAAATGCAGATGCCGGTGATCTTCTACGTCGATCCGGCGATCCTCGACGATCCGACCGTGAGCGACATCACCGAGATCACCCTTTCCTACACCTTTTATCCGGTTGAGCGGCCGCAAAGCGGCAGCTAGAGGCAAGTCAAAGTCGGCGCGAGCCGGAACGATCGACAGGGACGAAACGCATGGCTGGAGCCAAGAACCACCAATATCACATCCTCGAGCCGAGCCTGTGGCCGCTGATCGGGTCGATCAGCGCGGGCGTCCTGTTCTTCGGGCTCGTGATGTGGTTCCACCCGGACTATTTCGGCACCAGCGGGCCGTGGGTGTTCGGCGCCGGCGTCATCGGCGTGCTGTTCACCATGTTCAGCTGGTGGGTCGACGTCATCCGCGAGTCGCATCGCGGCGACCATACGCCGATCGTCCAGCTCCACCTGCGCTACGGGATGATCCTGTTCATCACCTCCGAGGTGATGTTCTTCGTCGCTTGGTTCTGGGCCTATTTCAACGCGGCGCTGTTCCCGGCCGCGGTGGAGAGCGTCGGCGGGGTGTGGCCGCCCGAGGGCATGCACGTCCTCGATCCCTTCACCTGGCCGCTGCTCAACACGATGATCCTGCTCTGCTCGGGCACCACCGTGACCTGGGCTCATCACGCCCTGATCAACGGCGACCGCAAGGGCCTGATCCAGGGCCTGTGGGCGACGGTGGGCCTCGGCCTGATCTTCACCGGCGTCCAGGCCTACGAATATATGCACGCGCCGTTCGGCTTCGGCGACAACATCTATACGTCGACCTTCTTCATGGCGACCGGATTCCACGGATTCCACGTCATCGTTGGAACGATCTTCCTGATCGTCTGCGCGATCCGCGCCCATAAGGGGCACTTCACCCCCCGCCAGCATTTCGGTTTCGAGGCGGCGGCCTGGTACTGGCACTTCGTCGACGTGGTGTGGCTGTTCCTGTTCCTCGCCATCTATGTGTGGGGCGGCTGGGGCGCCCAGTACCATTGATCCTCAAATCCTCCCTGTCGGCGAAGCGGATGGGGAGGGGGACCGGCGGAGCCGGTGGAGGGGCTTGGCGCGGGGGCCCGAACAGCCCCTCCACCGCTCGCTTCGCGAGCGGTCCCCCTCCCCATGAGCCTGCGGCTCACTGGGAGGATTGATTGAAACGTCTTCCGATCCTACCAACTCTTCTCGTCGCGGCCGCGGTCGCGACGATGATCGCCCTGGGCGTGTGGCAGCTCCAGCGGGCGCAGTGGAAGGAGCGGATGCTGGCCGAGCTGGCCGTCGCGCAGGGGCTGCCGGCCGTCGATCTCGATCCGCTGCTCGGGCCGGACATGCCGGAGCGGCCGATCGCCTTCCGCAGCGCCCTGGTCAGCTGCACTGCCCGCGACGTCGAAGTCAGCGCCCGCGCCGGCCGAAGCCTCCAGGGTGCGAGCGGCTACGCTTTCTACGTGCCATGCAGGCCGGGAGAGCCGGGCTGGGCCGGGCGCCTCCAGGTCAATGCCGGCTGGTCGCAGCGGCCGGATGCGGTCCGGCGGCTGTCGCTGCCCGCAACCGTCGCCGGAGTGATCGGGACGACCGAGCCCGGCCAGCCGATCATCCTCACCAGCGCGCAGCCGCTGCCGCCGCTGGAGGCGAGCGCTCCGCCGCGGGTCGAGGACATTCCCAACAACCATCTCGCTTATGCCGGGCAATGGTTCCTGTTCGCTCTCGCGGCGGCGGTGATCTACGTCCTGGCGGTCCGGCGGCGCTCGGTTGCGGGCGGCGCGTCGAAACCTTAAGTTCCGCGCTTCCATGATGCAGCTCACCACATTGCCGAACGGCCTGCGCGTCGCCAGCCGCTCCATGCCGGGCTTCGAGACCGTCGCGGTCGGCCTCTATGCGGAGACCGGGTCGCGCCACGAGCCGGCGCAGCTCAACGGCATCGCCCACCTCTACGAGCATATGGTGTTCAAGGGCGCGGGCGGGCGCACCGCGCGCGAGATCAGCGAGACGATCGAGGATGTCGGCGGCGACCTCAACGCCGCGACCGATCGCGAGGGGACGAGCTTCAGCGCAACCCTTCTCGCCGAGCATCTGCCGCTCGGAATCGAGCTCCTGTCCGACATGATCCTACGCCCCCATTTCGCCGCCGACGACCTGGTGCGCGAAAAGGAGGTGGTGCTCCAGGAACTGGGCGAGGCGCGCGACACGCCGTCCGACATCATCTTCGACGAATTGTGGACCGCGGCCTATCCCGACCAGCCGCTGGGCCGGTCCGTGCTCGGCGACGCGGACAGCATCGCGGCGATCACTGTCGACGACCTTCATGGCTGGCGCGAGTCCCAATATCGCGCGGGCAGCCTGATCCTCGTCGCAGCCGGCAAGGTCGATCATGACCGGCTCGTGGCGCTTGCCGCCGAGCGGTTCGGCGCGCTTCCGGCCGGAGTGATCGACGGAGCTCAGGCCGCCCGTTTCGCCGGTGGGGTCCGAGCCAGCAGCGCCCGCGCCGACCAGGCGCATCTCACCGCCGCCTTCGCCGGGCCGTGCCACCCGCACCCGGATTATCATGCGTCGCGGCTGTTCGCCGACATGGTCGGAAGCGGCGCCTCGTGCCGGCTGTTCCAGGCGGTGCGCGAGGAGAGGGGGCTGGCATATTCGGTATGGGCGTCGCTGACTCCCTATCGCGATTCCGGGATCTTCTACGCTTATGCCGCCACCTCGCGCCGCCAGGCGGCGGCGGCGTCGGACCTCATCCGCGACGTGCTCGACCGCGCCGCCGGCGACCTCACCCAGCGTGAGCTCGACCGCGCCAAGGCGCAGGCCAAGGCGGGGTTGCTGCTGAGCCTGGAGAGCAGTTGGGGCCAGGCCAATTACGTCGCGCGGATGCTGTCCACCTATGGTGATCTGCGCGAGCCGGCCGAAACCGTCGCCGAGATCGACGCGGTGACGCTCGACGAGGTGCGGGCGGCGGGCGCGCGCATGCTGGCCGGTCCGCAGGCGCGCGCGACGATCGGAGTGCCGGCGGTCCGCGCGGCGTGAAGCTCGACACCCTGATCGCCGAGCCGTGGCCCGATTACGGCCTCGTCGACTCCGGCCATGGCCGCAAGCTCGAGCGCTACGGCCCCTACCGGTTCATCCGGCCCGAACCGCAGGCGATGTGGGCGCCCGCTGAGGCCGAATGGGACGCGGACGGCGCGTTCATCCCGGGCAGCGACGAGGAAGGCGGCGGGCGCTGGCAGTTCACGCGGCCCGTACCGCGCGAGGGCTGGGACCTCGCTTGGGAGGAGGTCCGCTTCCGCTCCCAGGCGACCCCGTTCCGCCACCTCGCCTTCTTTCCCGACATGGCGCCGCAGTGGGCGTGGATGCGCGAGCGGCTCGGCGACGGCTGCGAGGCGATGAACCTGTTCGGCTATACCGGCGTGGGGACTCTGGCGATGTCGGCGACCGGCGCTCGGCTCACCCATGTCGACGCGTCGAAGAAGTCGGTCGAGGCGGGCAAGGCCAATGCGGAGCTGTCGGGCATGAGAGACCGGCCGATCCGCTGGATGATCGACGACGCCGCCAAGTTCACCGCCCGCGAGGTGCGGCGCGGGCGGCGCTATGACGGAATCATCCTCGATCCGCCCAAGTTCGGCCGCGGCCCGACCGGCGAGGTGTGGCGGCTGGAGGAAGGCCTGCCGGGCCTGATCGCGGACTGCCGCAAGCTGCTCGACGGGGACAGCCGCTTCCTGGTGCTGACCGTCTATGCGGTGCGCATGTCGGCGCTGGCGATCGGCGAGCTGCTCAACCAGGCGCTCGGCGATCTCGGCGGCCGGGTCGAATGCGGCGACATGGCAGTGCGCGAGGAAGCGCGCGGCCTGCTCCTCCCCACCGCGATCTTCGCGCGGTGGAGCCGCGACGGGTGAGGCTGCGCGCTCTGGCATTGGCTGGAGCGCTGGCGTCCTGCTCCGGCGAGGAGCCTCAGGCGAACCGGCAGGCGGGCGACGCCGCCGTCACGGTGTCGCTGCAGTCGGAGGATTCGATCGACGGGCGGCGGCCGCTCCTCGGCCTGTTCTGCGGAGTCCGGCGCACGTCGTTGTGGCTGGAGCTCGTGAGTGCGCCGGCAGCCGATCCCGGCTCCTCCTTCGGATCGTTCAAGGTCGACGACGGGGTCGCTGTGCGGCTTCCCCTAACCTGGCTCGGCGGGGACAAATGGCGATTGGCGGTCGATGCGGACGGGCACGCGCGGCTGGTCCGCGCGATGGTTGCCGGCCGCAACGTCTATTTCGCCGGGCCTGAGGGCATGACGGAGCGAGTCTATCGCTGGGACTTGACTCGGCTGGGCGACCAGCTGGGCGAGGTGCGCGAGGCCTGCTCGCGCTGAATTTCCTCCCTGCGCGCGCAGCGTATGGGGAGGGGGGGACCATCCGCGCAGCGGATGGTGGAGGGGTATTCCGTGTCCGAGGCTGCTACCCCTCCACCATGCTGCGCATGGTCCCCCCTCCCCATCGCCTTCGGCGACAGGGAGGAACTTATTCGCGTCCTGCCCGGATCGCTGCGCCGGCGGCGAAGGGGGCGCCGGCGACGAGGAGGAGGGAGGAGGCGGCGAGGAGTTGGAGTGCGCCATTCTCGTTGCCGCGCTCGACGAGGCCGGCGCCGAAGATCAGCAGCGGCACGGCGAGCGGGAGCATGAGCAGGCCGGCAAGGGCGCCGCTTCGCCGAAGGCTGGCGGTGATCGCGGCGACTCCGAGGGTGAGCGCGGCGAGTCCAGGCGTGCCGACCAGCAGGCCGAACTCGAGACGCCACAGCACCTCCTCGGGAAGGCCCATCAAGGCGGCGGCGGGGAAAGCGGCGAGCATCAGCAAGGGGCCGAAGCTCAGCCAGTGACCGATCAGCTTGGCGACGGCGACCGCCTCCTCGCTGATCCCGCGCAGCGCGAGCTGGTCGAGCGTGCCGCTCGCCAGATCCGGCTCCACCAGGCGGTCGACCGGCAGCAGGGCGGCAAGCAAAGCGGCCATCCACAGGGCGCCGCCGCCGGTGCGCGCGAGCAGCGGCCCGTCCGGCCCCACCGCGAACGGGAACAGGGTCGCGACGAGCAGGAAGAAGACGAGCGGCAGGAACGCCGCGCCGCCGCCTGCCGCCAGCCTCAGCTCCCGGGCAACGAGGGCGATCATGCCAGAGTCACCCGCGCGCAATCGGGCAGGGCGAGCGGCTGATGGGTCGCGACCAGGATCGCGCCGCCGCGGATCCGGTGCGCGGCCATGCCCTTTTCGAGCCGCTCGCAGCCTTCGGCGTCGAGTCCGTTGGCCGGCTCGTCGAGCAGCCACAAGGGCGCGTTGCAGGCCAGCACCCGCGCCAGCGCCGCGCGCTTGCGCTGGCCGGTCGACAGCATCCGCACCGGTACGTCGGCGAGATGGGCGATGCCCATCGCCTCCATTCCGGGAATGGCCGAGACTCCGTCGAGGCGGGCCCAGAAGCCGAGCGCCTCGATCAGGGTGCGCCGCGGCTCCAGAGCGAGGCTCTCGTCGGCGAGGGCGGCGTCGGCGCGGGTGACGGTGCCGGCGCGGGCGGGAAGCAAGCCGGCGGCGATGCGCAGCAGGCTCGACTTGCCGATGCCGTTGGGGCCGGTGACCATCGCCGCCTCGCCCGGGTCCAGCCGCAGGCTCAACCCTTCGAACAGCAGCCGGCCCCCGCGCCATCCCGCGAGGCCGGTCATCTCCAATAGCGCTTCGCCCCCGCCGCGCCTCACTCGGCCTGGTCCTCCAGCGCGTGCATGTCGGCGTCGCTGAGGCCGAAATGGTGGCCGACCTCGTGGACGATGACGTGGGTGATGAGGTCCTCGAGAGCGACCCCGGTCTCGACCCATTCGACCAGCAGCGGGATCCGGTAGAGGTGGATCATCGGCGGATGCTCGCCCGACGCCCAGCTGCTCGCCTCCCTCAGCGAGCGGCCGCTGTAGAGGCCGGTCAGCTCATAGACGCTGTCCAGACCCATCTCGGCGAGAAGCGCCTTGTCCGGCTCCTCCTCGACGCGCAGCACCACGCCGTCGAGGAGCGCCCGGAACTCGGCCGGGAGCCGAGCGATGGCCGCCTCGGCGAGCCGCTCGAACGCCGCCGCGTCGGGCGCGAAGGTTTGACGATCCGTCATGATCGGAGGACATAGAGGCAAAGCGGCATGAGGAGGAAGGGGTGGCGGCCAAGCTCAGCGATCAGGAGCGCTCGGAGGCGCTCGCGGACCTTGCCGGCTGGCAATGGGACGCGGCGCGCGACGCGATCCGCAAGCGCTTCACCTTCGCCGACTTCAACGAGGCGTTCGGCTTCATGACGCGCGTCGCCCTGGCCGCGGAGCGCGCAGACCATCATCCGGAATGGTCGAACGTGTGGAACCACGTCGACATCGCGCTGACCACTCATGACTCCGGTGGTCTCACCGCCAGGGACATCGCGCTCGCCAAGCGCATCGAGGTGCTTGCCGCCTCGCCTCGCCGCGACTAGATACGCCGCTCTTCCAGAGCATGCGGAGCGGTGGCCGAGTGGTCGAAGGCGCTCGCCTGGAAAGTGAGTATACGGCAAAACCGTATCGAGGGTTCGAATCCCTCCCGCTCCGCCACCTCCCCCAGCTTGAACCGGCTTCCCTCGCCGCCGCTCTCCCCCTACGGAATGGGCGAGGGAAGGAGAGCGGGTGGATGACCGATATGGGGGGATTTGCGCGGCGGTGCCTGATCGTGCTGGCCATCGCTGTGGTGGCGCTGGTCCTCTACCGGATGCTCAACCTGCTGCTGCTGATCTTCGCCGCGGCGACGATCGCCAGCATCTTCTCGGCGGCGCGCGGCGGGATCACCCGGCTCACCGGCCTCACGGGCGGGCTCGCGCTCATGGTGGCAGTGCTCGCGGTGATCGGGCTGCTCGCCGGCGTCTTCACCATGTTCGGGACCCAGATCGCGAACGAGATGGATACGATCCAGCAGCGCTTCCCGGTCGCCCTCGCCTCGGCGCAGGCGCAGCTCCAGGCGTGGGGCGTGGAAGGCGAGAGCCTAAGGCGGCTGATCGACCAGGGCGTCGGCGACGTCAGCACCTTGTTGTCCCGGGCGGGCGGCTATGTCCTGTCGGCCGGAAGCGGGGTCGCCGATTTCCTGCTCGTGGTGGTCGGCGCGATCTTCCTCGCCGCGCAGCCCGACATCTACCGCCGCGGCCTGGTGATGCTGGTGCCCAAGTCGCACGAGGCGCTGACCGCGCAAGCGCTCGATGATACCGGCCACGCGCTCCAGGGCTGGCTTCGCGGCCAGTTGCTGTCGATGCTCGCGGTCAGCGTGCTCACCTTCACCGGCCTGTGGCTGCTCGGCGTGCCTGCCGCGCTCGGCCTGGCCCTGATCGCCGGCCTGCTGGACTTCATCCCGTTCGTCGGGCCGATCATCGCCGCGGTGCCGGCGATCATCCTCGCCTTCCTGGTCGGTCCGTCGACCGCCTTGTGGACGCTCGGCCTCTACCTCCTCGTCCAGCAGATCCAGGGCAACATCCTGCAGCCCCTGGTGCAGCGTTACGCGGTCGACGTGCCGCCGGCGGTCCTGCTGTTCGCGGTGGCAGGGGCGGGCGTGCTGTTCGGCTTCCTCGGAATCCTGCTGTCGGCGCCGCTCACCGTCGTCGCCTTCGTCCTCGTCCAGCGGCTCTACATCCAGGGCGCGCTCGGCAAGGACATCAAGGTCGTGACCGAACCGACCACGCTCTGACGGAGCGCTGAGCGCGGGCATCTGTTGCCCGCGTGCAACGCGCGGCCTCCAAACCGTAGCAAATCCTCGTTTCCACGGCTTTTCCACGGTGCCGGCTACGCCCCCGGCACTGCCGACGTCTGTGTGGACGAACGGCCGCGCGACCTGCCGCTCCCCTCTGGAGATGTCGGGCCGCGTCGGGCGCTCGGGACTGGTCCCGTCCTCACTCGAAGGAAAGCGAATAGATGATTACGGCAGACGTGCGCCGCCGGCGCGCAGGTTCCCTTCTTCCCCGCGCCAGCGCCGCGGCGCTGGCCATCGGGCTCGGCTGGATGCCAGGCATCGCGGCCGCCCAGGATTCGACCGACCCGGCCGATCCGGTGCTCGCCGACGCAACCATCGCCGCTGACGTCGCTCAGCCCGAGGCGAGCAACGAGATCATCGTCACCGGCACGCGCATCGCGCGCCCCGACCTGACTTCCAACGTCCCGGTCGCCGTGATCGGCGCCCAGGACCTTCAGCGCGACGCCGCGATCAACGTCCAGGACGCGCTCGCCGAGCTGCCCCAGGTCGGCGTCGGCTCGACCCGCACCAACACCAACTTCCTGACCTCGGGCAACGGCGTCGCCACGGTCAACCTGCGCAACCTCGGCTCCAGCCGGACGCTCGTCCTGGTCAACGGCCGCCGTTACGTCGCCGGTCTCGCCGGCACCTCGGCCGTCGACCTCAACAACATCCCGACCGACTTCATCCAGCGCGTCGACGTCGTCACCGGCGGCGCCTCGGCCGTCTACGGATCGGAAGCCATTGCCGGCGTGGTCAACTTCATCCTGAAGGACCGCTTCGAGGGCATCCAGATGCGCGGCCAGTACGGCATCACCGAGCGCGGCGACAATCCGCGCTACATGGGCGCGATCACCGCCGGCACCAGCTTCGGCGCCGACGATCGCGGCTCGGCGATCCTGCACTTCTCGTACGACGCCGACGAAGGCCTGCTGTCGCGCAACCGCGTGCTGTCGCGCGAGGATTGCTTCTACGACATCTGCGGCCCGGATGCCTATTCCAGCTACTCCGCGCAGGGCCGCTTCCAGCTGCTCGATGCGAATGGCGCTGCTCAGAACGGCTACAACGGCGGTTCGCTGTTCTCGTTCAATCCCGACAACAGCCTGGTCACCGGTGGCGGCGTCGGCTTCAACCGCAACGGCGTCCGCCGCATCTCGACCCCGGTCGAGCGCTATCTCGCGGCCGGCATGTTCAACTATGAGATCGCCGAAAACCTCAAGGCGTTCGCCGAAGTTACCTATTCGCGGGTGACCTCGAGCTCGCAGATCGAGCCGCTCGCCCTCGATGCCCTCGACATCTACGACGGCGTCAACTCGTTCGGCATCAGCATCGACAATCCGTACCTGCCGACCGCGGTTCGTGCACAGATTGATGCGTACAATGCCACGGCGCTGACCGACGGCAACACCGCGACGAACCCGATCACCCAGATCGGCTTCCGCCGTCGCCAGAACGAAGTGTTCGACCGCTCCAACAACAACCAGCGCGACACATGGCGCGTGGCGACCGGCCTGCGCGGCACCATCGCCGACAGCTGGAACTGGGAAGCGAGCTACGTCTACGGCCGCCTGCACGACTTCACGTCGTCGGAGGACATCGACAACAACCGCTACCGCAACGCGCTCGACGCGGTGCAACTGGCGGACGGCTCGATCGTGTGCCGCAGCGAAGCGGCGCGCGCCGAGGGCTGCGTTCCGATCAACCTGTTCGGCTTCGGCACCGCCTCGCCGGAGGCGTCTGCCTATGTCCAGGCGGTGGTTCCGAAGTCTGAGGACATCGTCAACCAGCAGCATGTCGCTTCGTTCAGCCTGGCCAACAGCGCGCTGATCCAGCTCCCGGCCGGCGGCCTCGGAGTCGCGGTCGGCGCCGAGTACCGCAAGGAGGAGAGCGTCGACGATCTCGACATTCTCACCAACACCGGCGGCAACTCGGGCAACGTCATCCCCGACACGGTCGGCGAGTTCGACGTGTGGGAGGTCTATGGCGAGGTCAACGTGCCGATCATCGCCGACACGTTCGTCAACTATTTCGGCCTGACCGGCGCTGCCCGTTATTCCGAATATAGCCAGCCGAACGTCGGCGGCGTGTTCAGCTGGAACGTCGGCGCCGAGCTCGAGCCGGTCGACGGCCTGCGCTTCCGCGCCGTCTATGCCCGCGCCAACCGCGCCCCGAATATCTCCGAATTCGCCTCGGCGCCGTCGGAGACCTTCGCCGGCGTGAACGACCCGTGCGACCGAGTCACGGCGACCAGCACCGGCGAGTTCGACGCGGCCTGCCGCGCCATTCCGCAGATCGCCGCGGCGATCGCCCGGGACGGCGAGTTCCGTTACACCCTGGCCGATACCCAGGGCATCAACGGCTTCATCGGCGGCAACCCGAACCTGGCGGAAGAGCAGGCCACCACGCTGACGGTCGGAGCCGTGTTCCAGCCGCGGTTCGTCCGCGGCCTGGCGCTGACGGTCGACTATTTCGACATCAAGGTCGAGGACGCGATCAGCACGGTTGGCCGCAACCTGTCGATCCGTCAGTGCCTGACCACCAGCGACCCGGTCTTCTGCAACAACGTGATCCGCAACGCGAACACGGGGTTCATCACCACCGTAAACGACCAGCTGGTCAACGTGTCGCAGATCCAGACCCGCGGCGTCGACTTCGGTCTTCGCTACGGCCGCGCCTTGCCGCTGCTCAACGCGGACGACCGTGTCGAGCTGACCGGCAACTACACCTACCTGATCGACTATAAGGACCAGGCCAACCCGAGCGCTCCGATCCGCGAATATGCGGGCACCATCTACTATCCGGAGCACAAGGCCACGGCCCGCCTCGCCTACCTGACGGGTCCCTTCACCCTCAGCTGGCAGGTGAACTATCTCGGTGGCGGCACTGCCGACATCGACCTGCTCGACGATCCGGATGCCGCGCCGCTCAACCATGTCGGCCCGCGCTTCTACCACGACGCACAGGTCCGCTGGGATCTGGGCGAGGATCGCCGCTTCTCCTTCTACGTGGGCGTCGACAATGTGATGGATACCGAACCCCCCTTCCTTCCCGGTACTCCGTTCAACCTGTCGCCGACCGGCACCGAGACCGCAGCGGACCTGTACGATCCGTTCGGCCGGCGCTTCTACGTAGGCGCTCAGGTGCGTTTCTAAGCTGAGCAAGGAGGGCGCCCCCGCAGCCCTTGGCTTACGGGGGGGGGTTTTTTTGGGGGTTAATGT
>JAEZFL010000078.1 GCA_023417515.1 Pseudomonadota bacterium
CGGCGCCGATATAGACGATGCCGGCCTCGTCGAGGTTGCGCAGCGCCTCTTCACCGACGTTCGGGATGTCGCGGGTGATGTCTTCCGGGCCCAGCTTGGTGTCGCGGGCCATCACCTCGAACTCCTCCATGAGGATCGAGGTGAAGACGTCGTCCTTCACGATCCGCTCGGAGATCAGGATCGAGTCCTCGTATTAGTAGCCGTTCCCCGGCATGAACGCGACGAGCACGTTGCGGCCGAGGGCGCGCTCGCCCATCTCGGTCGAGGGACCGTCGGCGATGACGTCGCCCTTGCGGACCAGGTCGCCCTTCTTCACCAGCGGACGCTGGTTGATGCAGGTGTTCTGGTTCGAGCGCTGGAACTTCATCAGCGTGTAGATGTCGACGCCCGACTTGCCGGCCTCGACGTCCTCGGTCGCGCGGATGACGATTCGGGCCGCATCGACCTGGTCGACCACGCCGGTGCGGCGCGCCGAGATCGCGGCGCCGGAATCGCGCGCCACCGTCTCTTCCATGCCGGTGCCGACGAACGGCGCCTCGGCCTGGACCAGCGGCACCGCCTGGCGCTGCATGTTCGAGCCCATCAGGGCGCGGTTGGCGTCGTCATTCTCGAGGAACGGAATGAGCGAGGCCGCGACCGACACGAGCTGCTTGGGGCTCACGTCCATCAGGGTGATCTGGTCGCGCGGCGCCATCAGGAAGTCGCCGGCCTGGCGGCTGGAGACGATCTCCTCGACGAAGCGGCCCTCGCCGTCGAGCTCGGCGTTCGCCTGGGCGACGGTGTGCTTCTGCTCCTCCATGGCGGAGAGGTAGATGACCTCGTCGGTGACCTTGCCGTCGATGACCTTGCGGTACGGAGTCTCGATGAAGCCGTACTTGTTCACCCGCGCGAAGGTCGCGAGCGAGTTGATCAGGCCGATGTTCGGGCCTTCCGGGGTCTCGATCGGGCAGATCCGGCCATAATGGGTCGGATGGACGTCGCGGACCTCGAAGCCCGCGCGCTCGCGGGTGAGGCCGCCCGGCCCGAGCGCCGAGACGCGACGCTTGTGAGTCACCTCGGAGAGCGGGTTGGTCTGGTCCATGAACTGCGAGAGCTGGGACGAGCCGAAGAACTCGCGAACCGCGGCCACCGCGGGCTTGGCGTTGATCAGATCGTTCGGCATCACGGTCGACACGTCGACCGAGGACATGCGCTCCTTCACGGCGCGCTCCATGCGGAGCAGGCCGACTCGATACTGGTTCTCGAGCAGCTCGCCGACCGAACGGACTCGGCGGTTGCCGAGATTGTCGATGTCGTCGATCTCGCCCTTGCCGTCCTTCAGGTTCACCAGCTCCTGGACGACCGCGACGATGTCCTCGGTGCGCAGGGTGGTGACGGTGTCGTCGGCGTCGAGGCCGAGGCGCATGTTGAGCTTCACTCGGCCGACGGCCGAGAGATCATAGCGCTCGGCGTCGAAGAACAGGCCGTAGAAGAGCGCCTCGGCGGTTTCCTTGGTCGGCGGCTCGCCCGGGCGCATGACCCGGTAGATGTCGGCGAGCGCGCTGTCGCGGTCCTCCGACTTGTCGGCCTTCAGCGTGTTGCGAATCCAGGCGCCGGTGTTGACGTGGTCGATGTCGAGCAGCTCGATGCGGTCGATCCCGGCCTTGTCGAGCTTCTCGAGATTCTCAGGGGAAACCTCGTCGCCGGCCTCGATATAGATCTCGCCGGTCGACTCGTTGATGAGGTCGTAGGCCGAGTAGCGGCCGAAAATCTCTTCGGTCGGGATGAGAAGGTTCTGGAGGCCGTCCTTCTCCGCCTTGTTGGCGGCGCGCGGCGTGACCTTGGTGCCGGACGGGAAGACGACCTCGCCGGTGTCGGCATTGACCACGTCGTAGAGCGGCTTCTGGCCGCGCCAATTGTCCTTCACATAAGGAACCTGCCAGCCGTTCGGGCCGCGGACATAGGTCACGCGGTTGTAGAAGGTGTTGAGGATTTCCTCGCTGGTCAGGCCGAGCGCGTGGAGGAGGGCGGTGACCGGAAGCTTGCGCTTGCGGTCGATTCGGACGTTGACGATGTCCTTGGCGTCGAATTCGAAGGCGAGCCACGAGCCGCGGTACGGGATCACCCGCGCGGCAAAGAGATACTTGCCCGAGGCGTGGGTCTTGCCGCGGTCATGGTCGAACAGGACGCCCGGCGAGCGGTGCATCTGGGAGACGATCACGCGCTCGGTGCCGTTGACGATGAACGTGCCGTTCTTCGTCATCAGCGGCATGTCGCCCATGTAGACGTCCTGCTCCTTGATATCGAGCACGGAGCGGGTCTCGGTATCGGGATCGACCTCGAACACGATCAGGCGAAGGGTGACTCGCATCGGCGCGGCATAGGTCATGCCCCGCTGGCGGCACTCGTCGGTGTCGTATTTGGGATCCTCGAGCTCGTAATTGACGAAGTCGAGCTCGGCGGTGCCGGCGAAGTCGCGGATCGGGAAGACCGAGCGAAGGGTCTTCTCGAGACCCGAGACATAGCCGTCCGCGGGCCGCGAGCGGAGGAATTGCTCATAGCTTTCGCGCTGAACCTCGATGAGGTTCGGCATCTCGCTGACTTCGTGGATGTTGCCGAAAATCTTGCGGATGCGCTTGGACGCGGAAGAGCGCGTCTCGGTCGCCGGAGCTGCAGTCGCCATAAATGTGTGTCTCGCCTTCCCAGAACAGGAGCGCTCCAGACGCAAAAAGCCGCGGCTCCCAGAACGTGGAGACGCAGCTTCGGCGGCCTGGCAATCCCTTCCAACCAATGCGTGCGATGCGCTGCGCGACGGCGCATCCTGTTCCGGCGGAAAGGGTGAGAGCGCCATGTAGGTAAAGGCGCCCCGGATGTCAAACCCGGTGGCAATAGGAAATGGACTTTTTCCGCGCGCCTTCGGCTCGTCCCGAAATGGGCTCTTGCCGCTGATTTGTCACGGAAACTTCTCGGGCCGGGGCTAGTGGCGCGAAGCGGGCTGTTTTAAGCAGTTTGCGGGGGCCGCCGACTCGGGCGTCGGCTCAACGTGATTCGCAGAGAAATCAACGCCTTGGCCGTAAGTCGAGGCCTGGTTTCGCTGCATTCGCCATTGGACTGGGAAGGACCGTTGATGCCGATTTCGCTGACTCGCTCGGGCACCGCTTACACGCAGAATTTCGACAGCCTCGCCGCCGGCGGCAGCAGCACCGCGCTGCCCGACGGCTGGTTCATCCTGGAGAGCGGCACCGGCAGCCTCGCCAACGGCGCTTACACGGCCGGCACGGGCAGCTCCAATTCCGGCGATACCTACAGCTTCGGGGTCAGCGGCAGCGACGAGCGGGCGCTCGGCACGCTGCGCAGCGGCTCAGTGGTCCCGACGATCGGCGCGAGCTTCACCAACGACACCGGCGCCACGCTGACGTCGCTCCTCGTCAGCTATACCGGCGAGCAATGGCGGCTGGGCGCCACGGGGCGCGGCGCCGACCGGCTCGATTTCCAGTACAGCCTCGACGGCACGACCTGGATCGACGTCAATGCGCTCGATTTCAGCTCGCCGATCACCGGCGGCTCGACCGGCGCCCTGAACGGGAACCTGGCCGCCAACCGGGTGCAGTTGTCCCACCAGATCAATGGGCTCAACATCCCCGCCGGCGCCACGTTCTACATCCGCTGGACGGACTTCGACGTCTCCAGCTCCGACGACGGCCTCGCCATCGACGACTTCGCGATCACGCCGCTTGCCGGACCGCTCACCGCATCCGTCGGCGACGCCACCATCGTCGAGGGCGATTCGGGCGTGATCAATGCCGTGTTCACGATCAGCCTGTCCGGCCCTGCCGACGAGCCGGTGACGGTCACCTACACGACCGCGAACGGCACCGCGCTCGCCGGCGAGGATTATGCTTCGACGACCGGCAGCGTCACCTTCGCTCCCGGCGAGACCAGCATCCAGATTTCCGTTCCGGTGATCGGCGACACGGCGATCGAGGACGACGAGACCTTCACCGTCGAGCTGACCGGCGCAAGCGGCGCGGCGCTCGGCGACGCCAGCGGCCTCGGCACCATCGTCAATGACGACGTGCCCGCGGTCCAGCCGGGAAGCCTGTCGATCGGAAACGTCTCGGTCGACGAAGGCGATGCCGGCACGACCGCGATGGTCTTCACCGTCACCCGCAGCGGCGGCGACGACGGCGCGGTGTCGGCGACCTACACGATCAACCTCGGCTCCGCCGACGCCGGGGACTTCGCGCCCGGCACGCCACTGACCGGAATCGTCAACTTCGCCGACGGGCAGACGGTCGCGACGATCACCCTCAATGTCGCGGGCGACGTCCAGGTCGAGCCGAACGAGACGTTCACCGTCATCCTGTCCGGAGCGACCGGCGGAGCGACGATCGGCACCGCGACCGGAACCGGCACGATCCGCAACGACGACATGCCGCCGCTCGACCGCGGCGTGTTCGTCAACGAGATTCATTACGACAATCAGGGCAATCCGGACGTAGGCGAGCGGATCGAGGTCGCCGCCGCCGCCGGCACCGATCTCAGCGGCTGGACCATCGTCCTCTACAACGGCAGCAACGGCGCCAGCTATGCGCCGCTGATCAACCTGAGCGGAATCGTGCCCGACCAGGATGACGGCTACGGCACCTTGTCCTTCGCGGTCGCGGGCAACGGCATCCAGAACGGCTCGCCCGACGGCTTCGCGCTCGTCGATCCGTTCGGCCGCGTCGTCCAGTTCCTCTCCTACGAGGGCACGCTCACGGCGACCAACGGCCCGGCGGCGGGAATGACCAGCACCGATATCGGCGTGTCGGAATCGGGCGGCGACCAGCCCGGCCTGTCGCTTCAGCTGACCGGCACTGGTGCGAGCTACGAGGATTTCACCTGGACCGCGGTGCGCGCCGACAATTTCGGCTCGGTCAACACCGGCCAGGACTTCATCGGGGGCAATGCGACGGGCCTGATCAGCATCATCGACGCGCGAGTCGTCGAGGGCAATGACGGCGAGCGCGACATGGTGTTCACCGTGCGCCGGGCCGGCGGCCTCAACCAGAGCGCCACGGTCGATTACGAGATCGCCCACGGCACGACGGACTCGGCCGACCTCGGTGCCGGCCAGGCGCTGACCGGAAGCGTGGCCTTCGGTCCGGGCGTCGCCAGCGTCGAGATCCGGGTGCGGGTCAGCGGCGACACCGCGCCGGAGTTCAACGAGAGCCTGACCGTCACCCTGACCGGCACGACCGGCAATATCGCGATCGCCGACGGCGTTGCGACCGGTGTCATCGTCAACGACGACCCGCTCACCCTGCGCATCTACGAGATCCAGGGCGAGCAGCACCGCTCGCCGTTCGAGGGCCAGCCGGTGACGACGACTGGCATCGTCACCGCGCTCGCGTCGAACGGCTTCTACCTCCAAGACGCGGCCGGCGACGGCAACGCCCGTACCTCCGACGCCATCTTCGTCTTCACCCGCACCGCCCCGACGGTCGCGATCGGCGACGGGGTCCAGGTCAGCGGCACCGTGACCGAGTTCGGCGGCGGCGCAGGCCTCACCACCACCGAGATCGAGGCGTCGACCGTTAGCGTCCAGTCGAGCGGCAATGCGTTGCCCGACGCCGTGGTCATCGGCACCGGCGGACTCCTTCCGCCGACCGAGATCATCGACGACGACGGCTTCAGCATCTTCGATCCCGAAAATGACGGAATCGACTTCTACGAAGCGCTGGAAGGCATGCGAGTGACCGTCGAGGCGCCATTGGTGGTCGCCAACGGCCGCGACGGCGGAGTCCATGTCGTCGCGTCGGGCGGAGAGGGCGCCACCGGCATCAACAGCCGCGGCGGGATCACCATTTCCG
Organism: Pseudomonadota bacterium; assembly: GCA_023417515.1. Classification (GTDB taxonomy): domain Bacteria; phylum Pseudomonadota; class Alphaproteobacteria; order Sphingomonadales; family Sphingomonadaceae; genus Allosphingosinicella. The sequence continues at coordinate 5,835 of JAEZFL010000078.1, forward strand.
ACGGCGACTATAATCCGGAGCGAATCCGCCTCACCGGCGATCCGCAGCTCGAGAACCTGACGCAAGGCGACCGGCTCGCCGACGTCACGGGGGTCGTCTCCTATGGCGACGGCAATTTCCGCGTGGTGCTGGGCGAAACCGCGACGGTCACCCATGACGAAGGCCCGCTCGCCCGTGAGACGACGTCGCTGGTCGGCGGCCGCAACCATCTCACCATCGCCAGCTTCAACGTCGAGAATCTCAGCCTCGAGGACAGCGAGGCGAAGTTCGAGATCCTCGCCGACAATATCCGGCTCAACCTGCAGGCGCCCGACATCATCGGTCTGCAGGAGATGCAGGACGCCAACGGCGCCAACGGCAGCCACCCGCTGTCCGCGGCGGAGACCGCGCAGCGCCTGATCGACGAGATCCTGGAGGATGGCGGGCCGCAATATGTCTATGTCGAGGTCGCGCCGCCGACCGCGAACAGCACGGGCGGCGAGGCCGGCGGCAACATCCGCAACGGCTATCTCTACCGCGCCGACCGGGTGACCTATGTCGACGGCAGCGCTCAGCTGCTCACCGGCGGACCGGGAAGCACGGCCTTCGCCAACAGCCGAAATCCGCTGGTCGCCGACTTCATCTTCAATGGCGAGACGGTTCGGCTGGTCAACGTGCACGCCACCGCGCGCCTCAATAGCGACCCGCTGATGGGCGCCAACCAGCCGCCGTTCAACGCTGGCGAGGCGTCTCGCAATGCGCAGAGCGCGGTGGTGCGCGACTATCTGGAAGAGTCGCTCGCGACCAATCCCAGCCTCCGTCTCGGCGTGCTCGGCGATTTCAACGGCTTCTGGTTCGAGCAGTCGTTGACCGGCCTCGAAGCGGGCGGGGTGGTGACCAACCTCCACCGGCTCAATCCCGAGGAGGAGCGCTACGGCTACATCTTCGACGGCAACAGCCAGGCGATCGACCATCTGCTGGTCAGCGGCACCTTGCTGCCGGGTGCCCAGTTCGACGTCGTCCACATCAACACAGAGCAGCCGCGCACCGTGTTCCGCGGCACCGACCATGACGCGATCGTCGGGCGGCTGTTCATCGAGCATCCCAACGAGGCGCCGACCGACCTTGCGCTCGACGGCTCGGCGGTGGCCGAGAATGCGCCGGCCGGCACCCTGGTCGGAACGCTCAGCGCTGAGGATCCGGACGAAGACGTCCTGTCCTACGAATTGGTCGACGATGCCGGCGGGCGGTTCGAGCTCGACCCGGAGACCGGGGCGCTCACCACGACCGCCCCGCTCGATTTCGAGGAGCAGTCGAGCTACACGATCACGGCCGAGGCGGTCGATCCGGACGGCTTGCGGGTGACCCGCGCGTTCGTCATCACCGTCGCCGACGTGAACGAGGCGCCGGTTGCCGAGGGCGATGCGGTTGCGGTGGATGAAGACGCCGCGACGTCGAACCTGTGGAGCACGTTGCTCGCCAATGACAGCGATCCTGACGCCGGTACGACGCTGACGATCCAGTCGGTCGACACCTCTGCCACGAACGGAAGCGTGATCTTCGACCCGGCGACGCAGACGTTGCGCTATGTCGCCGACGCCGACGCCTATGACCTGCTGCTCCCGGGCCAGACCGCGACCGACCACTTCACCTACACGGTGACGGACGGGGACGGCCTGACCAGCACCGCGACGGTGGAAGTGACCGTCACCGGCCGCTTCGACACCGAGATCCGCTTCGGCGGCAACGGCAACGACGTGATCGCGACCGGCGCCGGCGAAGATTTTCTCTATGGCGGCAACGGCAACGACACGTTGTCGGGCAATGGCGGCCACGACCTGCTTGCGGGCGACAACGGCAATGACCGCCTGTTCGGCGGCGATGGCAACGACATCCTGCTCGGCGGCAACGGCAACGACCAGCTCGACGGGGGCGCCGGCCGTGACAACCTCCACGGCGGCAACGGCAATGACCGAATGTCGGGCGGAGAGGGCGCGGATTCCTTCTGGTTCGCGCGCGGCGGCGGCAACGACACGATCCTCGACTTCGACGTCGCCGAGGACCGGCTGGTGCTGACCGACGGCGTCGGCGTTCAGGGCCACCGCGTCGGCGACGTGGATGGCGACGGCATCGCCGACCTCACCATCGCCTTCAGCCGCGGCGGCGGCTCGGTGGTTTTGCTCGGCGTCGACGACTTCGCCGCGGTCGAGATCGATAGCGGGCTGTCGTCCGTGCTCGGCAGCGCCTATCAGCCGGCATCGCCCTTCTTCGCGCTGGCCCCGCTCGAATTCCAGTTCTGATTTGAGCGCGGGGAGGCGGAGGCCTCCCCGCCTCAAAGCAGTCGGATGACGGCCGCCACTTCGTCGGTCGCGTTATGGTGGACCATTTGGCCGATGCCGTCGAGCAGGTGGAGCCGGCTCTTCGGCAGCGCCTGGTGCAGTCGTTCCGACTGGGTCGGCGTGTGGACCATTCGATCGCCTCGACCGGCGACGATCGCTACCGGCAGGTCGATCTCCGGATAGCGGGAAGCAAGTCCCAGCGAGCCGCTGATCATCAAGGTCGCGTCGGACGCCCCGGCGCGGATCCGGGATGGCCGAAGCGCCATCGGCCATGGGAAATTGTCTTGCCAGGCCTGGGTCGGAGCCGCCGGGCCGAACAGTCGCGCGGTGAAGCGCCGACGCAGGGCATGGGCCAGTGGCGGCGCGATCGTGTGGCGGAGCACGTCGCCGATGCCGGGAATGGCCGACGGCGCGACCAGCCACACATCGGCGCGCGGCGTCGGGTAATAATAGCCGCCGAGGAGAGCGATCCCGCGCAGCCGCTCGGGGTGGTTGAGCTCAAGCGCCGCAGTCACCAGCGCGCCGTAGCTGTGGCCGGCGACGACCACGTCCTCGGCGTCGAGCAGGCGCAGCGCCTCGGCGAACAGGGCGGCCTGGCGCTCGGCGGTCCAGCTCGTCCCTCGCGGCCGCGAGCTGTGGCCGAAGCCGGGCCGGTCGATGGCGATGACCCGGTTGGTCTTGGCAAGCTCGTCGACCAGGCCGGAGATGATCCAGTCCTCGACCATCGTGCCGTTGCCGTGGACGAGCAGGATCGGCCGCCCGCTTCCGCGCTCGAGATAATGGAGTCGGACTCCGCCCACGTCGAGGAAGCGGCCGAGGGGAGGGTGATCGCGCCTGGCACGCTGCGCCTGGGCGCGATTGACGAGGGCGAGGCCGGCAAGGGTTCCGCCGGCGGCGAGAAGGGGAAGGCGGGGGTTTTGCATGAGGGCGTCTCAACCGACCGCGCCCGACGCGGTTCCCCGCGACAGCCGTTCCTTGAGGGCGAGCGCGTTCGGTGTCGCTCCTCCGAGCGTGTTGTCGAAGATGCACCAGGCCTCGCCCCTGGCCGCGGCGGCGCGGAGCGACTCGGCATACGCATCCAGCGCCTCGTCGCCGTAGGATGAGCGATAGATGACCGGCGAGCCGTGGAGGCGGAAATAGGTGAAGCCGCGCCAGCCGCCCGGGACGGCGGCTTCGGCAACCCGGGCGGGATCGGCGGCGACCCGGGCGACGCGGTGGCGCTCAAGCACAGCGTCGGCTGCCGGCTCAAACCAGGTCGGGTGACGCGGCTCGCACACGATGTGCCTGTCCGTCGCGGCGCGGAAGCGGGCGAAGAAACGTGCGGCGCTCGGTAGGTCGAAGGCGAGGCTGGGCGGCAGCTGGACGAGATGCACGGCGAGCTTGGCACCGAGTGCGCTCACCTCGCCGACATGAGCGTCGATCAGCTCGGGGCAGTCGGTGAGCTTGCGCTCATGGGTGATCGTCCGCGGAACCTTCACCGAGAAACGAAAAGCGTCCGGCACGCTTGCCGCCCAGCGCTCCCATGTCGAGCGGCGATGCGGGCGGTAGAATGAGGAGTTGATCTCGACGCCGCTGAAGCGCGCCGCGTAGCGCTCGAGCGCCGAGCCTTCGCTGGGTAAGGGCGCGGAATCGCGCGATGCGATGCTCCATCCTGCGGTGCCGATGACGAAGGTCATGGCGGTCCAACGCCGCGGACACGAAAAAGGGCGGCCCGTTGCCGGACCGCCCTCTCCCTCCACGGGCGCTTCAAGACACCCGCGAACTGGTCAGAAGCTTACTTCAGCTCGACGGTGCCGCCGGCTTCCTCGATCTGCTTCTTGATCTTCTCGGCCTCTTCCTTGTTCACGCCTTCCTTGACGGCCTTCGGAGCGCCTTCGACGAGCGCCTTGGCTTCGCCGAGGCCCAGGCCGGTGATCGCGCGGACTTCCTTGATCACGTTGATCTTCTTGCCACCGTCGCCGGTGAGGATCACGTCGAACTCGGTCTGCTCTTCAGCAGCCGCACCGCCACCGCCGGCGCCGCCGGCGGCCGGACCGGCAACCGCGACAGCAGCGGCGGCCGAAACGCCCCACTTCTCTTCGAGGGCCTTGGCGAGGTCAGCGGCCTCGAGGACGGTCAGTTCGGAAAGCTGGTCAACCAGCGCGTTGATGTCTGCCATTTTCATTCTCCGTAAGCGGGGCCTTCATGCCCCGTGATGGGTTGGGGTAATCAGGCCTCTTCTTTGGCCGCATAGGCTCCGAACACGCGGGCGAGCTTGGCCGCGGGCGCATTGGCGAGCTGGGCGAGCTTGGTCGCGGGCGCCTGGATGAGGCCCACGATCTTGGCGCGCAGTTCGTCAAGCGACGGCAGCTCGGCGAGCGCCTTCACTCCATTCACGTCGAGGAGCGTGTCGCCCATCGCGCCGCCGACGATCTCGAACTTGTCGGTCGTCTTGGCGAAATCCACGACGACCTTGGCGGCCGCGACGGGATCGGTCGATGTGGCGAGCGCCGTCGGGCCGGTCAGCATGTCGCTGATCGGCGCGTAGGGCGTTCCCTCGACGGCGATGAGAGCGAGCGTGTTCTTGGAGACCTTGTAGCTGGCGCCAGCGTCGCGCATCTTGATCCGCAGGGCGGTGGACTGGGCCACCGACATGCCGAGATTGCGGGTGATCACCACCACGCCGGTCTCGTTGAACGTCTGCTTCAGCTGTGCGACCTGCTCTCTCTTTTGAGCTCGATCCATGCCTCTTCCTTTCGCGCACCCGTCAGTAACGGGGGCGCATGCGAAAACCCGACGGGACATCCGCCGGGGTAAGTGTCCGAGGGGATTGGTCGCGCGTCCGCGGGCACGTGAGGCCGTGGCAGACACAGCCGGGCGCAAGGCCGGGCTGGTGAAACTTCTTCCCCGTCTAGGCTGGGGATTAAGGGCCCCAGGATTCTTGGCGGCCCACCAGCTGTCTCGGACGGCGACCGGCGGGGCGAGCCCGCGGTCAGGGGCGGCCCAATAGCAGGTTGGGCCGGAGGGTCAAGGGGAGGGGCCGGCCACCGGCCCCGAGTCGGATTGGTTAATAGGCTCGGCGATGATCCCGTGCGCAGATGGCCCAGAAACGAAAAAGCCCCGCAAAAGCGGGGCTTTATGTGTAGTGGGCTACAATGGCTCAGCGCCAGTTGCCGCCGCCCCACAGCCATGACCAAATGCTCACATCAGCCTCCCTAAGCTTTGTTGCTGAAGAAGCTATTAACCTTAACTGTTATCCTTAACAAGCTAAAATAGGTTACGGTACGAATACTGGCCTCTTGTTTTGAGACACGGGCTGGCGGGACCCGAACGAATCGAAGATGGAAGGGCTGTGCGGGGCGCGGCGGGTCAGGCGGCCTGACGCCCGCCCTTGACGTTCAGCCGGTCGAGCAGGACTTCGAGAGGAGCGGGGCGACCGGTGTGATAGCCCTGCACGAAGTCACAGCGCATATGCTTCAGGTGATCGAGGATCTCCTGGCTCTCGACCCCCTCCGCCACGACCTTCCTGCCGAGCGAATGGGCAAGCTGGATCGTCGAGTTCACCATGATTCGATCGCTTTGCGATGTGTGCAGCATGGTGACGAAGCTGCGGTCGATCTTGATCTCGGATGCCGGGATCCGGCGCAGATATTCCAGGGTGGAGAAGCCGGTGCCGTAATCGTCGATCGACAGCTCGACGCCGATATCGTTGAGACGGCGAAGATTGGCGATTGCCCGCGCCTCGCTGCCCATGGTCGAGGTTTCGGTCACTTCGAGGGTGAGCAGATTGGGGCGCAGCTTGTGCTTGCGAAGCAGTCCCTCGACGAGCGGCACCAGGCCGTCATGGCCGAGCAGCACCGCCGACAGGTTGACCGCGATGCTGAACTTGCGGCCGCGGGCGTTGACTCCGGCGATGTCGCCGATGGCGGTGTCGAGGACGAATTCCGTCAGCCGCTCGATCCGGCCGCCCTGTTCGGCGGCGCCGATGAACTGGTCGGGATAGACCTGGCCCTTTTCGGGGTGGGTCCAGCGCACCAGCGCCTCGGCGCCGAGGATTTCGCCGGTGCGGCAATCCAGCTTGGGCTGGTAGGCGACCCACAATTCGCCATGGTCGATGGCGTGGTCGAGACGGGCGAGGAGCGACATGCTCCATTCGGCGTCCTCCAGGCTGGCCGGATTGAAGCTCGCCCAGCGCCTGCCGTCGCGTGCCGCCTCGTCGGCCGCGACCAGCGAACTCGACGCCCGCTGGAGGATCGTCCGGTTCTCGTCGGCGTCCAGGCCGAAGGTGACGGCCAGGTCGATGATTCGCGTGGCGATCACGATCGGGCTGCGGAACAGGGCGTGCAGGCCCTCGAGCTGCTGGATGACGCTGTCCTCGCCCGCCTGATGGGACAGCCAGACGAACACGCCTTCGTCTGCCTGGTAGATCACCGAGCTGCCGGTGCCGAATTTCAGCCGGGCGACGATCTGCTCGACGAGGTCCTTCTCGTGCTGCGGCGGCAGCGTCGTCGCGATATGCGCATAGTTCTTGACGCGCGCGGTGACCACGACGGCGTCCGATTGCTGCGCGGAATTGCGCAGCGCCTGGAGGTTGGGCATGCCGGACACGAGATTGGTCGTGCCCCGGCTTTGATAGGAACGGCGCAGGCTGTGGACCAGGCGCGACGCGGCGGCCGCGAACAGAGTCGCCAATGCCGGCATGACCTCGGCATGGATGTGCCTGGTTTCGAGGAGAAGGGGCCCGGCGAGGAATCCGGCCAGCCCGATCACGATCGCCGCGGTGGCGACCGATCGTCGACGGAACCTGAGCACCGCCCAGGCCAGGACCAGCCCGAGAAAGAGCGGCTGCAGCCAGCCGAGATTGATCGGCGTGCCGGCCAACAATGTCTCGGCGGCGATGACGTGGAACATGATCCCCGGCACGAGCCCGGTTCCCGGGACGACGAAATGGTCGGCCCCGATGTCGGTGCGGGCGATCACGACCGACTTGCCGGCCAGCTGGGCAGGCCTGATCCGGTTGCTGAGGAGGTCGCCGGCGCTGACGACCGGGACCGATCGTGCATCCAAGGCATGATCGATCGCAAACATGTCGGAGGACGCTTCGTCGCTGCCGGCGAGGTGGACTGCGAGCGACGGCAGCAGCCGATCCCCGACCTCCGCCCCGTAAGGGTGGGTCCAGATCCGACCGTCCCATTCCTCGTAGAGGTTGGTATTCACCAGGCTGGCGTGCCGGGCAAAGCGCGCCTCCGGCACGATGGCGTGGCGCGCCGACAGACGGTCGATCGAGAAGCGGGCGGGGAGAGACACGCGGCCGTCAAGGGCGCTCAACGAGGCCTCGAGGCGGGCCGAATCCGCGGACTCTCCCGCGCCGGGAAGGGCGACGTCGACATGAACATTGCGCGGACCCGCCGAACGCACGCGATCGAGCAACTCGGCGATTCGGGTTCCGCTCCACGGCGCCGCGCCGAATTCGGCGAGGCTGCGATCGTCGATCGCGACCAGCACGATCTGGCCGCTCGCAGGATGGTCGCGCAGCTTGATCCGGGCGAGCTTCATCGCGTTTTCAAGAGGTTCGGCGACGGTGAAAGCGCCGAACACAAGCCCGACCAGCAGCGCTGCGAGCAGCGCTTTCAACGGGAATGATCCGGATCGGTTGCGGCGCAGCTGCAATGTTCGGGCTTCAATTCGGTTGATCGCCCGAAATCGGTACCGCCAAAACGTTAATTATCTTGCAGCAGGCCCAGCCAGAACGAGGTCGTTACGGTGAGCGCCGGATCGCGCCGCTCGTTAACCGCGCGCCATCCATCCATTTCGGACCGGCTGCGCAATTCCCCTCGCGAGGCCGGATCGCTCCGGGCCGTCGCTCCGACGTCAGCCGCGCTCGCCGATCGGGGCCGCCGGGCGGACGCTGCGAATCTGGCGAACCATCCCGCGAACGTCGGCGTCGCCGCTCGAGAAGCGGGCGCAGCGGCCCTGATAATTGGCCTGCTCGCACAGCTCCCAGGCGCCGCCGGCGACGCGGATCGAGCGCAGCTCGACGGTGCGGCCGAGATCGGCCTGCGGGCCGGTCACCACGATTGGCGTCCCGGCATAATTGCGCTGCTCGTAGATGCGGATCTGCGCGGCTGCGTCCTGCGCCAGCGCGGCACCGGGCACGGCCAGGGCGGCGGCGGCGGCAAGCAGTGAAACGAACCTCATCGCGATCTCCAATCGGGCGTAGCGGCGACCGCGACTGTAGCGCCGCCGCCCCAAATCAACTCTGAACGGAGCCGCAAGCTCCGCATGGCCCCAAGATGGGGATGATCGCGCTCTTTCTGAAGAGGCAGAATAGCGAATGGAGTCAAATACCTAGCTGCCGCGGCTGCCGCCCCAGCCGCTCGCCCGTCCCGCGCGGCCGCCGAAGCCGCCGCGCGAGGCGACGTCGCTTCGGCTGTAGGTGCGCGGAGCGCCGACCGGCCGGTCGAAGCCGGCGCGGCTGAAGCCGTAGCCGCCGCCGCTGCGCCGGCTCAGCGGCCCGTAGCCGGCGCCGCCATGATACCAGGTGCCTCCCGCGCTTCGGTAGAGCGGCGCGTAGCGGCGGCGCCTGCGGTCGATGTCGATGTCGTTGATGACGTTGCCGATGACGAAGCCTGCGAGGAGGGGCACCCAGAACCTGTTGCCGCCGCTGGTGCGCTGCTCGCAGCGATTGGAGCCGAACTCCTGCTCGCACAGCGCCTGGCTGTCGAAGCGCGGCGCGCTGTCGGTGTCGTCGATGCGCGCCTGGGCATAGGCATTCTCGCACTCGGCTCGGGTCTCGCCGGCGGCGACGCATTCGGAGACGCTGGCATAGACCTGGCCCTCCGCGTCGGCATCGGACCAGTCGGAGCTGCCGCAGCCGCTTACGGCGGCGGCGCCCGCCGCGGTGAGGGTGGTCAGCACCACCCGCCGCGAGCGCTTGGATTTGCGAAACTCGGTCATGGCGACTTCGCTCCTCACTCGGTCATGCTGGCGGCGTTCAAGAGTCCGACCGCGATGGACAGGGACGCGAGATAGATCGCGGTCGAGAACTCGCCGCGCTCGATCCTGGCGGCAAGGTCCTTCACCACCAGCGTTCGGACGATGACGAAGGTGACGATCTGGATGATCCCGGCCAGCGCCGCCCAGGCGAAGAATTCGGCGAGGCTGTGCGCCTGGCTCATCGACATCGCGACCGGGATGGCGAAGCCGATCGTCGCTCCGCCCAACGTCAGCGCGGCGCACTGGTTGCCGTCGCGGATCAGCTTGAGCTCGTCATAGGGCGTCGCGAACTGGTAGAGATATTTGAAGACGATGAGGACGAGCCCCGCCGAGCCGAAGGCGAGCAGGAAGGCGAGCGCGCCGTCCTGAAAGGCCTGGATGTCGAAATTCATGCGTGTCCTCCCCCTATCCTGTCACGCGTTGAACTGGCCCGACGTCAGCGGGACGCCGATCATGATTTCCTGCGAGCTGTACCCCTGCGTCCCGCCCTGGATGTCGAGCGCGAGCAGGAGCTCGGCGCCGTCCGGCGGAAGCGGCCGGCTGTAGAGCATGCAGACCTGGCTGACCTGCCGCACCGGGCGGCCGCCAAGGTCTTCGAACACGTCCTCGATCAGGCGAAGCGGGGGCTGGTCGAGGTCGTTTCCTTCGAACCAGAAGCGGCGATAGGCCGGCATTCCGGTTTCCTGCCACCAGGCGCGACGCAGGCGGTCGATGAAGGCCTCGCTCTGACGGCCGTCGGCGGGCTGATTGCTGGACCAGGGTTGGAACAAGGTGAAGTCGTAGGCGTCGCGCCCGTCGGGCGAGCGCGACATCGCCTGGAGCATGATCTCTTCGTTGGTATAGAAGCGGTGGACGAAGGTGCCGTCGTCGAGCCGGATCAGGCCCTGCGCGGTGATCGGCAGCTCCGGGCGGTCGAGGGCGAAATAGGTTTCCTCGCCGTAAAGCTGCCAGGCGCGCGGATCGAGCGAGACGGTGCGGCCGATCGTCACGCCCTCGACGACGGGCAGGGAACAGGTGCCGGCCATCAGGCCGCGGCTCCGACCGTCTCGGGGCGCAGCCGACGGCCGGCCACGTAGAAGAAGCGGTCGCCCGGTGTCACCTCGCCGGCATAATGGAACGCCCCGTGGCCGCCCGACCGATATGCGACGAGAACGGCGTCCCGGTCGAGCAATCGGCCCGACAGGTCGCGGAACGGCAAGGCCGCGCCGCGCCAGTCCATGCTGAACAAGGTCATGCCCTGGTCGGTGGCGCTGACCAGGTCGGCGAGCAGGTCGCTCGCGCCCGGATCCTTGACCGCCTTCACCACCAACTCGACCGCCGGTGCCAGCACCGCGTCGACATTGGGGCAATGCGCGGTGAGCAGCCGGGCAACGGCCTCGTCTTCAAAATAGCAGACGATGTGGCCGTTCTTGTTGAGCCCGGCGATGGCGAGGCCCGCGGCCAGGGCGTCGTTGTCGCTGCCGGCGAAGATGATCACGCGGTCGGCGTCGGCGACGCCCGCCCGCTCGAGATCGCTGCGCGAGGTGAGGCTCGCGGCGCGCACGTAGCGGATGCGCGGATCGACATTGTCGAACGAGTCGGTGGTGAGGAGGATGAGCTCCTGCTCGGGCTCGGCGTCGGCGCACAATTCCTCGATCATCCGCGGCGTGCGCACCGGATCGTGGCCGACCAGCACGATCGCATGGCTGACCTCGCGATAATCACCCATTCCCGCCCTCGCGCGCCGAAGCCGGTCGGAAGCCCCGGCGATCGCCTTGGTGATGATGCCGGTGAAGATCGCGATGGCGCCGGGATAGACGACGAAGGCGTTGATCAGCCGACCGGCGTCGGTCTTCGGCGACAGGTCGCCATAGCCGATCGTCGAGGCGGTCGTCGCATACCAGTAGATGAAAGTCGGCAGCCGCTCGAACTCGGGCTCCTCGCCGACGAAATACATCAGCAGCCAGACGAGGATCATGTGGCCGGCGAGCAGGCCGAGCAACACCGGCCATCGCAGGTCGGTGATCGCGTGATAGACCCGCAGCAGCCAGTGCTTGAGCTGAATTGCCCATGCCCCCTTCGCGCTTTTCCGGGCCGGATGCTGCGGCTAAGCCAGGGGCGAGTCAAGCGGGGGAGAGGCTTCGAATCTGCTCCGGATGAGGTGTCGAAGGGGAGCAATGAAACGCATCCGAATCGGCGAACGGCCGGACTGGCAGGAGATTGCCGCGGCCGAGGGCTTCACCTTCCACTATCTCGACGGCGAGCAATATTGGGACGAGAGCGCGTGCTACGCCTTCACCCTTGATGAGATCGAGCGGGACATCGAGGAGCCGACCGAGGAGCTCCACCAGATGTGCCTGGCTCTTGTCGACGACGTGGTGTGCAGCGACGAGCTGATGGAGCGCATCGCCATTCCGGCCGAGCAGCGCGACTTCGTCGCCGAAACCTGGCGTCTGAAGTCGCCGTCGCTCTACGGGCGCTTCGACTTCGCTTATGACGGCTCGGGCCCGGCCAAGCTGCTCGAATATAATGCGGACACGCCGACCAGCATCTACGAGACCGGCTATTACCAATGGTCGTGGCTTGAGGCGCGGATCGGCGACGGCGCGCTGCCGAGCGACGCCGACCAGTTCAATTCGCTCCACGAGAAGCTGATCGACCGCCTCGCCGCGATCTTCCAGCCTGGCAGCTTCGTCCACTTCGCCAGCCTCGACGACCATGTCGAGGACCGCCAAACCGTGCGCTACCTCGAGGACCTCGCCGGCCAGGCGCGGCTGCAGCCCAGGTTCGTCGCGATCGACAAGCTCGGGCTCGACGGCGAGGGCCGCTTCGTCGACGACGAGCGAGCGATCGTCACCGCGATCTTCAAGCTCTATCCGTGGGAAGACATGTTCCGCGAGCCCTATGCGGACTCCCTGATGCGCAGCGGCGCCCTGTTCATCGAGCCGCCGTGGAAGGCGATCCTGTCCAACAAGGCGATGCTGCCCTTGCTATGGGAGCGCCACCCCGGCCACCCCAATTTGCTGCCTGCTTATTTCGACGGCGATCCGCGGGCGGTGGCGCTCGGCAAGCGCTATGTCCGCAAGCCCTTCTTCTCGCGGGAGGGCTGGGACATCGAGCTGGTCGACGGCGCCGAGCGCCAGCAAGGGCCGAAAGGCGGCTATGGCGAGGAAGGCCATGTCCGTCAGGGGCTCGCCACCCTGTCGCGGCTCGACGGCCATTATGCCGTGATCGGCAGCTGGATCGTCGGCGAGGCCGCGGCCGGCCTGTCGGTGCGCGAGGACGAAAGCCGGATCACCCGCAACGTGTCGCGCTTCCTGCCCCATTATATCGAGGGCTAGCGCAGCAGCAGCGTCAGCGCTCCCTGGCGGTCGACATTGGCCTGGGCAAGCATCGCGGCGAGGGCGTCCTTCATGATCGCCGCGGCGGTCAGCGCCGGGTCGGCGGTCCCGGCAAGCTGAGCGTCTCGCGCCCAATCGTCATCGACCACATTCCAGCCCGCCGAAACCGCCGGCTGTTGGCGGATGCTGGAGAACAGGGTGTCGGTCGGATAGCTTGGCCGTCCCGAAACCTCTGTTTCTCGCCGGGCTGCGGCCGATGTCGGGGTCGGGTCCGGTGACGGAGAGGGCGCCGGCGCAGGCGACGGGGACGGCGTGGGTGTCGGCGTTGCGGTCGGAGGCGGCGTCGGCGTCGGCGGCGGGCTCGGCGCCGGAGTCGGCGTCGGGGTGGGCGAGAAGATGGGCGGGAACTTGATCGGGCCGATCGCCATGAGCGCGCCTCCGGGCTGCAAGTGCTCGGCTCCTATGCCGCCTAAGGCTTAACCGTCAGAAGAACGGCACGCTTAGCGGGCGGTTAAGCATCGTTGCTCTCGCCAAAATTCTCTTCCCGGGGCGCAGCTTCCGAAAAATGCGGTGTGCTATTGTCCTAACCCATGTAAGCGGTGAGTTGCGACGCGCGCGGTAACGTCATGCCATTGAAGGACCTTTTCGGTGGTGGGCTTCCTGGCGATACGGCTGCAAAACTATGCGCGGCTCTCCACCGAAGACCGTGCGGCGCTCGATTCCGTCAGCCGCGCTTCCGTCCATGAAGCGGCGCCGCGGCGCGACATCGTCCGCGAGGGCGACGACCCGAAATTCGTGCGCCTGATCATCAGCGGATGGGCCTGCCGCTACAAGGGATTGCCCGACGGGCGCCGCCAGATCGTCGGAATCTTCATCCCCGGCGACTTTTGCGACCTCAACGTCTACATTCTCAAGGAGATGGACCACACGATCGGCGCGATTACCCGGGTCCAATATGCTGCGATCGCACCGGAAGAGATGACGAAGCTGTCGTCGACGCGCCCGCGCATCGCCCAGGCCCTGTGGTGGCACGAGCTGGTCGATGCCGCCATCCAGCGTGAATGGCTGCTCAACATCGGCCAGCGCAGCGCTTACGAACGCATCGCCCATCTTCTCGCCGAACTTTATCTTCGGCTTCGTTCGGTCCGGCTCGCCGAGAATGGCACCTGCGACTTCCCGATCACACAGAACGACCTTGCCGAGGCGACCGGCCTCACCCCGGTGCACGTCAACCGGACCCTTCAGGAATTGCGCCGCGACGGCTTGATCGAGCTCGCCCACAAACGGCTCACCATCCCGGACCTGGACAAGCTGATGGGTGCGTCGATGTTCAATCCGAACTATCTCCATCTCGACCATGAGGGAGCGCACCTGGACGCGAATGACTGAGCAATCTCCCTGGCCGCCGGGCGGGGGAGAGATGGGTGCGCGCGTCCGCGCTCATGATTGGGCGGCGACGCCTTTAGGGCCGATCGGGGACTGGCCCGCAGAGCTGAAGCTGGCGACAGCTCTCGTGCTGGAAAGCGGCTTTCCGACGGCCTTGGTGTGGGGGCCGGATCTCGTCACCATCTATAATGACCGCTTCCGGCCGATACTCGGCAACAAGCCTGAAGCGCTCGGGCGTTCCTTCGCCGAGACATGGAGCGAGGCCTGGGATGAGATTAGGCCCGTGGTCGAGCGCGCCTTCGCCGGCAAGTCGACCTTCAACAAGGATTATCCCGTCGAAGTCGAACGTTCCGGCGCTGCCGAGCAAGCCTATTTCAGTTTCTCGTACAGCCCGGTCCGCACGCTCGACGGATCGGTCGGCGGGATGATCGGAATGGTCGTCGAGACGACCGAACGGGTGATCACCGAGTCCAGGATCGACGTGACCGAGGAGAGGCAGGCCTTCCTCCTCAAGCTCAGCGATGCGCTTCGTCCGTTGAGTGACCCGCTGGAGATCAAGGCGACCGCCTGCCGGGTCGTCGGCGAGCATATGAACGCCGACAGAAGCTATTATGTCGAGGTCGATCTCGATCGGAATGCCTTCGTCGTCGAGCAGGATTATCACAGTGCCCGCGACGTGGGGCTGGCTGGAACCTATCCCTTCGCGGATTACGGTCAGCCTCTCGATATATTCAAGGACAGCGTTCCTCTCATTGTCGAGGACGTGGCGACCGCGCCCGTCATGGAGGGGATCAGCCCGCCCTACGAGTGCCTTGGCATCAAGTCCTTCGTCAGCGTTCCGCTGCTCAAGGACGGCAGCCTCGTCGCGGCCCTTGCGGCGACGACCACCCATCCTCGTTCGTGGAGTAAGGATGAGGCCAGCCTGCTCGTCGCGGTCGCCGAGCGCACCTGGGAGGCCGTCGAGCGCGCCCGCGCCGAACAGGCGCTGGAGGCGAGCGAGCGTCGGATGCGAAGCCTCGCCACCGGGATCCCGCAGCTCGTCTTCCGCTCGCTCGACGGCGGCTGCCGGGTCTGGAGCAGCCCCCAATGGATCGAGTTCACGGGTGTCTCCTTTGAGGAGAGCCTTGACCATGGCTGGCTGGAGTCGATCCATCCCGACGACCGCGGGGCTGCGCTCGCGGCCTGGAAAGGCGTCGAAGAGCGCGGCGAATATTATGCCGAGCACCGAATCCGTCACGCTGCGAGTGGGGATTATCGCTGGCACCAGACTCGCGCGATGCCGCTGCGCGACGACGACGGGCGCGCCGTCGAATGGCTCGGTACCTCGACCGACGTCGAGGAGTTGCGCGCGCTTCAGCGCCGCCAGGAGCTGCTCGTCGCGGAGCTTCAGCACCGGGTGCGCAACCTCCTGGCGATGATCCGCTCGATCGGCCAGCGCACGGCCACGAACGCGGTCAGCGTCCAGGACTACGCCCAGCATCTCGAAGGGCGGATCAGTGCCCTGGGGCGCACCCAGGCGCTGCTCACCCGCGAGATCGGCCGCGGGGTCGATCTCCAGAATCTCGTGCTCGACGAACTGGAGGCGCAAGCGGCGCTGCCGGGCCGCTACAAGGTTAAGGGCCAGGATGTGTCGCTGTCGCCCAAGGCCGCGGAAGTGCTGACCCTCGCCATCCACGAGCTCGCAACGAATGCGGTCAAGTATGGCGCGCTTGCGCAGGGCGATGGGCGGATCGAGATTGGGTGGACGGTGGAGCCGGGAGACGGGGGCGGGCTGCCCTGGTTGCGCTTCACCTGGACCGAATTCGGTGTGACAATGGAGGGCGGGCCGCACCGAGAAGGCTTCGGGACCGAGCTCATCACGAGCCGAGTGCCCTACGAGCTGAAGGGGGAGGGGCGGATGGACTTTCGCGAGACCGGCGTGGCGGCGACGATCCGCTTCCCGCTCGGGCCCGGCGCGAGCGTCCTCCAGACCGACGCCCGCGCCGGGCCGAATGCGCCGTGACGAACGAAAAGCCCCTCGTCGGCATCAACGTCCTCATCGTCGAGGACGATTTCTACCTCGCGTCCGATGAGAAGTCGGCGCTCGAGCGGGCCGGCGCCCGAGTGATCGGCCCATGCCGCGATGCCGACGAAGCCGCGGGCCTCGCCGCGCTGGAGCGCGTCGACTGCGCCGTGGTCGACGTCAATCTCGGCGACGGCCCCAGCTTCACCTTTGCGCAGATTCTGAATCGCCAGGGCGTGCCGTTCGTGTTCGTGACCGGCTACGACCAGGCCCTGATCCCGCCCGAGCTGGGCGCAATGCAGCGCCTCGAAAAGCCGATCCGCGACCGCGACCTCGTCGCCGCGGTCGCTCGCGCCTGCCGCTAGCGGTCGACCGGCGAGGCCGGCTCCTTGCGGCTGGTCTCGCCGCGGGCGCGGTCGCCGGGCGAGGGGTCCTCGCCATGCTCGGTGACGTTGCCGGCGATGTCGAATGCCGCGCCATTCTCGCCGCGAACCATCCCGGCGCTCTGCTGCGCGGGGCCCTTGCCACCTTCATGATCCCGCATCATGGGATCGCGCGTTGTTCTTCGATTCGCCCTGGCCGCTATTGTCGCGCATCATCCTGCTTCTTGTCCAAAGGCAGGAACGGCCGGGCGCGGTGAGGTTTCCCGATGACGAAACGGGCCGGAGCATCGCTGCCCCGGCCCGTCCTGTTTCGTCCTGAAGCGAGGGCTCAGGCCGCCGCGACTTCCGCCACGTCGAGCTTGAGGCCCGGGCCCATGGTCGAGCTCAGCGCGGCCTTGCGGACGTACTTGCCTTTGGCGCCGGTGGGCTTGGCCTTGACGATGGCGTCGACGAAGGCGTCGAAGTTGCGGCGCAGGTCTTCGTTGCTGAAGCTCGCCTTGCCGATGCCGGAGTGGATGATCCCGGCCTTTTCGACGCGGAACTCGACCTGGCCGCCCTTCGCTGCCTTGACCGCTTCGGCGACGTTCGGGGTGACGGTGCCGAGCTTCGGGTTCGGCATCAGGCCCTTGGGGCCGAGCACCTTACCGAGACGGCCGACGATGCCCATCATGTCCGGAGTCGCGATCACGCGGTCGAAGTTGATCTCGCCATTCTGGATCTGCTCCATCAGATCCTCGGCGCCGACGACTTCGGCACCCGCCTCGCGGGCCTCGTCGGCCTTGCCGGCGCGGGCGAAGACGGCGACGCGGACGTCCTTGCCGGTGCCCGCGGGCAGCGACACGACACCGCGGACCATCTGGTCGGCGTGGCGCGGATCGACGCCGAGGTTCAAGGCAACCTCGATCGTCTCGTCGAACTTCGAAGACACGTTGGCCTTCAGCGTCTCGATCGCCTCGTCGATGGCGTAGAAACGCTCGGTATCGACCTTCTCGGCGAGCGCCTTCTGCTTCTTGGTCAGCTTGGCCATCCGATCAGCCCTCCACAACCTGGAGGCCCATCGAGCGGGCCGCGCCTTCGATGATCTTCGCGCCCGACTCGACGTCGTTGGCGTTGAGATCCTTCATCTTCGCCGCCGCGATCTCCTCGAGCTGGCGGCGCGTGACCTTGCCGGCATTGATCTTGCCCGGCTCCTTGGAGCCCGAATTGATCTTGGCGGCCTTCTTCAGATAATAGGTCGCCGGCGGGGTCTTGGTCTCGAACGAGAAGGACCGGTCGGCATAGACGGTGATCACGGTGGGCAGCGGAGTGCCCTTCTCCTCGCCGGAGGTCTGGGCGTTGAACGCCTTGCAGAACTCCATGATGTTGACTCCGCGCTGACCGAGCGCGGGTCCGATCGGCGGCGCAGGCTTGGCGTCGCCCGCCGGCACCTGCAGCTTGATATAGCCGGTAATTTTCTTGGCCATGTGTCTCACTCTGTAGAGGGCGTGGCGCCCACGAGGGAGCGTTGCGGCCCGTTCAAGTTTAGCGGTTCAGACGGCGCGCCGAAGCGCGCCTCCCGCAGGTTTTCCATTGCTGGTGCTTTGGAAGGGCGCGCCTTTAGCAGGGGAGGCGGCGGAGGGCAACTGGGTGGGGGCCCCGGGGCAGGATTGCGTTGATGCGCCAGGTTGGCCGGAAGCGGACGGTCCTCTCTTGGCAACCGGAAGAGCAACGCGGGCCTCAGCGGAACCTATGCAGGGTGACCGCGCACCCTTGCGGTACGCGCGCAGGTCATACAACTCTCCTCTTCTTGGATCAGAGCGCTGCGGCGCTTTTCCAGAGCATGTAGGATGCGACGACGAAGATCAGGCCCGCAAACACGGTGGTCAGGCGACCTTGCGTGCCGGAGAGGTGCTTAGCCAGGCGCGCGCCGAGGAAGCCTCCGACCACGCCTCCGACGATGAATACGCCGGCGAGCGCCCAGTCCACCAAGCCGGAAAAGGCGTAATTGGCGGCTGTCGTCAGGCCGAAGGCAGTCACCGCCACGAGCGATGAGCCGACCGCTTTGATCATCGGCATGCCGGTCGCAGCCACGAGACCCGGAACGATCAGGAATCCGCCGCCGATGCCGAAGAAGCCCGAGAACAGGCCGGTACCCGCGCCGTAGCCGACGAGCTTCGGCGCATTCTCCCGGCCGAGAACGACGGAAGGATCGCCCTCGCGGCGCCGATTGCGAAGCATCAGCACGCCGACGACGACCATGACGATGGCGAACAGGAAGAGCAGCCTCTGGCCATCGAAGGCCTTGCCAGCCGTCGAGCCCGCGAACGCGCCGGCGATACCGGCCGCCGCGTAGACCAGCGAGCACCGCCATTTCACGTTGCCCTGGCGCACGTGGTTGAGCAGCCCGGTCAGGGCGTTGGCCGCGACCGCGAGCGCGCTGGTGCCGATCGCGACATGCGGGCTGGGGACGCCAACCAGATAGACCATGAGGGGGACGGCGAGGATCGAGCCCCCGCCGCCGACCAAGCCAAGGAAGAAGCCGACCAGCACGCCCGATCCGGCTCCAAGCAGATACTGAATGGTATCGAGCATGACTGGGTATCCAATCGGACGAAGGTCAGGAGACGGCTTGCGAAGCCTTCCAAAGGGCGGTGGACCGATTTCCCGTACGACAGAAGGCGAGCACCGGCCCTTCCGCTTCGGCGAGGGCGGCGGCAAATTCGCGGACGTCGCGATCGGTCATAGAACCGGGCACGACCGGCACATGCCAGTAGGCAAGGCCAGCCCGCTTGGCTTCCGCCTCGAGCTCAAGCGAGCTCGGCTGGTCCGGCGCTTCGGCGTCAGGCCGGTTATTGATGATGCCGACGAAGCCGGATTCGGCGAGCTTGCGCAGATCTTCGGGCTTGATCTGCGGAGCCACCGCCAGCTTGTCCGAGAGAATCGTGAATTCCATTGTGGTCATCCTTCGTATTTGAGGGTCGCGCCGCGGGGCGCGGTGAAGAGGTGGTGAAGGGCCATCCCGGCGAGCATCGCGCCGACGAACAGCCACGGCTGCCAGGCACCCAGCACCAGCCCGACGACGGCCGGACCGGGACAGAAGCCGACGAGGCCCCAGCCGATGCCGAACATTGCCGCACCAACGAGCAGCGGGCGGTCCAGCATGCGGCTTTCCGGGATGGAGAAGCGGTCGCCGAGCAGCGGCCG
>JAEZFL010000130.1 GCA_023417515.1 Pseudomonadota bacterium
CAGCGGAGACGTGCCGCGATCGCCCCTCGGCGCCGCACCCGCCGGAACGGACGGCACCGGCGGCGGCGCTGGCGGCTCAGGCGGTGCCGGCGGCGGGTCCTCGTTCATCGGCTTGGAAGCGGGCTCAGACCGCCTTCATCACCAGGCTGGCGTTGGTGCCGCCGAAGCCGAAGCTGTTGTTGAGCACCGCCTTCACCTTGCGCTCTTTGGCGACGTGCGGGACGAGGTCGACGCCCGCGGTGCCGTCGCTCGGATTGTCGAGGTTCAGCGTCGGCGGCACGATCTGGTCGCGAAGCGCGAGGATGCAGAAGATCGACTCGACCGCTCCGGCGCCGCCGAGCAGGTGGCCGATCGCCGACTTGGTCGAGCTCATCGACAATTCGCCGACATGGTTGCCGAACAGGCGGCGGACCGCGCCGAGCTCGAGCTCGTCGCCGAGCGGGGTCGAGGTGCCGTGGGCATTGATATAGTCGATGTCGCCGAGATCGAGGCCGGAGCGCTTCATCGCGACCTGCATCGCGCGGTAGCCGCCGGCGCCCTCCGGATGGGGCGCGGTGACGTGATAGGCGTCGCCCGACATGCCGTAGCCGACGACTTCGGCGTAGATCTTCGCGCCGCGCGCCTTGGCCCGCTCATATTCCTCGAGCACGACGACTCCGGCGCCGTCGCCCATCACGAAGCCGTCGCGGTCCTTGTCATAGGGACGCGACGCGCGCTCCGGCTCGTCGTTGAAGTTGGTCGACAGGGCGCGCGCCTGGGCGAAGCCGGCGATTCCGATCGGGCAGATCGCCATTTCGGCACCGCCAGCCACCATCACGTCGGCATCGTCCATCGCGATCATGCGCGCGGCATCGCCGATCGAGTGGGCGCCGGTCGAGCAGGCAGTGACCACCGCGTGGTTCGGACCCATCAGGCCGTATCTGATCGACACCTGGCCGGAGATGAGGTTGATCAGCCGGCCGTGGACGAAATGCGGGGAGACTCGGCGCGGGCCCTTCTCGTGGAGGACCAGCGACTCCTTCTCGATGCCCGGAAGGCCGCCGATTCCCGAGCCGATCGACACGCCGGCGCGGTAGCGCTCCTCCTCGCTCATGTCGGTGAGGCCGGCATCCTCGAGGGCCTGGCCGGCGGCGTCGATTCCGTAGATGATGAACGGATCGACCTGGCGCTGGACCTTGTGGTCGACTCGCTTGTTCGGGTCGAAGCCATATTCATGGTCGGCCGGCTTCACCTCGCAGGCGATCTTGCAGGCATAATCCTCGGGATCGAACTTGGTGATGCGCCCGGCGCCGCTCTTGCCCGCCAGGATGTTGCGCCAGCTCGTCTCGACGTCGCCGCCCAACGGCGTCACGAGACCAAGACCGGTTACGACCACACGGCGCATGCCGAACTCCCTTTTGTCTAATCAGCTATGCTGGCCGCTGGACCAGCTCGGCGTATCTTCAAACACGCCCCAAATAGGCGAACGGCTCCCCGGCACAAGGACGGAGAGCCGTTGCAAAATCGTACAGAACGGACCGGACTCGGCCCGCGGCGGCGCTCAGCCCTTGTTCTGCTCGATATAGTCGATCGCGTCCTTGACCGTCGTGATCTTCTCGGCCGCGTCGTCGGGGATCTCGACCCCGAACTCTTCCTCGAACGCCATGACCAGCTCGACGATGTCGAGGCTGTCTGCGCCCAGATCGTCGATGAAGCTCGCTTCTTCGGTCACCTTGTCGGCGTCGACGCCCAGATGCTCCACCACGATCTTCTTCACGCGGTCGGGGGTGTCACTCATGTTGCAGCCTTCCTCCAGCTTGTGCTCTGTTGCGACCGCCCTAGCCGCTGTGCCGTGCCGTGCGCAAGTGGGCGAGAATGTGGCGGTTGCCGCCGCGTCGTCAGATCATCGCCATGCCGCCGTTGACGTGGAGCGTCTGACCGGTGACGTAGCCGGCCTCGCGGCTGGCGAGATAGACGGCGGCGGCGGCGATGTCGCTTCCGGCGCCGAGCTTGCCGACCGGGATCCGGCCGAGCAGCGCCTCCTTCTGGGCGTCCGGCAGAGCGTCGGTCATCGCCGAGGCGATGAACCCCGGTGCGACCGCGTTGACGGTGATGTTGCGGCTGGCGACCTCCTGGGCGAGCGCCTTGGACATGCCGATGAGGCCGGCCTTGGACGCGGCATAATTGGCCTGGCCGGGGTTGCCGGTGACGCCCACGACCGAGGTGATCGAGATGATTCGGCCGAACTTGGCGCGCATCATCGGCTTCAGCGCGGCCCGGCTGAGGCGGAACGCCGCCTCGAGGTTCACCCGGATCACCTGGTCCCACTCCTCGTCCTTCATGCGCATGGCGAGGTTGTCGCGGGTCACGCCGGCATTGTTGACGAGGATATCGAGCTGGCCGAGCTGCTCCACGGCCGCCGGCACCAGCGCATCGACCGCGGCCGCATCCGACAGGTTGCACGGCACGATCGCATGATCCGCCCCCAGCTCCGCCGCGACCGCCTTCAGCGCATCCTCGCGCGTGCCGGAAAGTGCCACCCGCGCCCCCTGCCCCGCAAGCGCCTTGGCGATCGCCGAACCAATCCCCCCGGACGCGCCGGTGACGAGTGCCGTCATTCCCGTAAGATCAAACATGTTCTGCCTCGATTAACGCGTCGCGAAGCGCTGCCTCACCCGCTCACCCATGACTCGGGCGCCGATCAGCGCACCGATATATTCCCCATTGCCCTGAGTCATCGGAACGCCGGAACGAAGCAGGACACGCCCCACGAAGATCATGTCGCTTTCGCTCTGCTCGGGAGCGGGCTGGCCATTCATGGCCGCTTCCACGACGTCGCCCATGATCCGGTTGAGACGTTCCTGGTCGGCCCCGGCCACCGCATCGGACACGCGCCGCATTTGCGCGGGCGTCAAGGGCGAATGCCGCTCGAGGGCGGTGTGCAGGACGAAGGCGAAGCGGTAGAAGACCGCATCTTCGATGGCCTCGCCCGACCAGCCGTGCAGCTCGGCGCACTCGCCGGCCCGCCGAGTGACGGCGGCGACGATCTCGGGAGACGGACCGTTTTCGAGCTCGGCGACCTGGAAGCTGTCATAGAAGCTGCTGAACGACGCCAGCTCCGCGCCGGAATAGCCCTCCTCTATGCAGGCGAGATTGTCCGCTGCCAGGGCCGGGGCCGGGAAGCCCATCAAGGCAATGGCCGCCGCCAGGCCCGCAGAAATGCACTTCATCCTATCCCCCCTTGAATCCAGCGGAAATTCCGCTCAGCCGTTCTTCACGAAGGTCTCGATGTCGTCAATCGTGACGACGCTCGTGACGGTCGCGTCGGGGGCGATGCGCTTGACCATCGGGCCGAGGACCTTGCCGCCGAGCTCGACGAAATCGGTGACCCCGGCCGCCGCCATCGCGGCGATGCTCTCGCGCCAGCGGACCATGCCGGTGACCTGCTCGACGAGGAGGCGTCTTATCTCGGCCGGGTCGCTGACCGGCGCTGCGGTCACGTTGGCATAGACCGGCACCACCGGAGCGGCGATGTCGACGTCGGCGAGCGCCTGCGCCATGCGGTCCGCGGCGGGCTGCATCAGCGGGCAGTGGAAGGGCGCCGAGACCGGCAACAGCACCGCTCGCTTGGCGCCCTTCTCCTTGGCGATCCCGAGCGCGCGCTCGACCGCGCCGCGATGGCCGGAGATGACGACCTGGCTCGGATCGTTGTCGTTGGCGACGGTGCATACCTCGCCCTCGGCCGCCGCGTCGGCGACCGCCTGGGCGAGCGCGAGGTCGGCGCCGAGCAGGGCCGCCATCGCCCCCTCGCCCACCGGCACCGCCTCCTGCATCGCCTGCCCGCGCAGCTTGAGGAGGCGCGCGGTGGTGGCGAGGTCGAACGCGCCCGCGCCGCACAACGCGCTATATTCGCCGAGGCTGTGCCCCGCGACGAAGTCCGCCCTGGCGGCAAGGTCGATGCCCGAGGCGCGCAGGGTCGCGATGGCATTGGCCATGATCGCCGGCTGGGCATTGGCGGTGAGCGTCAGCTCCTCCTGCGGCCCCTCGGCCATCAGCACGCTGAGCTTCTGCCCGAGCGCCTCATCCACCTCGTCGAACACCGCGCGGGCCGCCGGGCTCGCCTCGGCGAGAGCCTTGCCCATGCCGACCGCCTGGCTGCCCTGCCCCGGAAAAATGAATGCTCGCATCGTTTGATTATCCCTGTTTAATGGACCCGTTCGGGCTGAGCCTGTCGAAGCCCTGTCTTTCCCTTGAGCGGCCGAGGAAGGGCGCCGTTCGACAGGCTCAGGGCGAGCGGGTGGGTAGGTGGGCGCGTACCCGGAATCAACTTTTGGTTGAAAATTCCGCGCCGTTCCGCCATGTGCACCCGCATCCGGGGCAAGGCCTAGCCTTCTGCGCCCCGGTTTTTGCTTTTGAGACGACAGCCGGAGGGGCGTCCGCATTGGGCGGCGTCAGCGATCGGCCAAGATGAGGATAGCGCGACATGCCGCTCTACGAGCATGTGTTTCTCGCGCGTCAGGACCTGGCCCAGGGCCAGGTCGACGCGCTGGCGGAATCCGCCACCAAGATCATCGAGGACAATGGCGGCAAGGTCGTGAAGACCGAGACCTGGGGTCTGCGCAACATCGCATACCGCATCGCCAAGAACCGCAAGGCGCATTACGTTCTGCTCGACTTCGAGGCCCCGGCCCCGGTCGTCGCCGAGCTCGAGCGCCAGACCCAGATCAACGAAGACGTCATCCGCTACATGACCCTCAAGGTCGACGAGCATGAAGCTGGTCCCTCGGTCATGATGCGCCGCGGCGAGCGTGACCGCGAGCGCGGCCGTGGCCGTGACGACGAGCGCGGCGATCGTGGTGACCGCGGCGACCGCGGCCCGCGCCGCGCCCGCGAAGAAGAAGTGGAGGCTTAATCCATGGCACGCCCGTTTTTCCGCCGCCGCAAGTCCTGCCCCTTCTCGGGCAAGGATGCGCCCCGAATCGATTACAAGGACGTCCGTCTTCTGCAGGGCTTCGTGTCCGAGCGCGGCAAGATCGTCCCCAGCCGCATCACCGCGGTGTCGGCCAAGAAGCAGCGCGAGCTCGCCCAGGCGATCAAGCGCGCGCGCCATATCGGCCTTCTCCCCTACGTCGTGAAATAAGGAGCTTAGAGCATGGACGTCATCCTGCTTGAGCGAATCGAGAAGCTCGGCGCCATCGGCGACGTGGTGAAGGTGAAGAACGGCTACGCCCGCAACTTCCTCCTTCCGCGCGGCAAGGCGCTTCGCGCCAACGACGCCAACCGCAAGGTGTTCGAGGCCAACCGCGAGCGAATCGAAGCTCAGAACGCCGAGCGCCGCGCCGCCGCAGAGAAGGAATCCAAGACGATCGACGGCACCACGGTGCAGCTGATCCGCCAGGCTTCCAACACCGGCCAGCTCTACGGATCGGTGTCGGCCCGCGACCTCGTGGAACTGCTAGAGGCCGAGGGCCACAAGCTTGCCAAGAACCAGATCGTGCTCGACCGCCCGATCAAGTCGATCGGCATGCAGGACGTGAAGATCGCCCTGCACCCGGAAGTCAGCGTCACCATCCATGTCAACGTCGCCCGCTCGCCCGAAGAGGCCGAGCTTCAGGCGCAGGGCGTCGACGTGATGGCGCAGATGTTCGAGAAGGACGTCGCCGGCTTCACCGAGGAGCGGATCGAGGGCCTGGAGCCCGGCGAGATCGCTCCGGAGGCTCCGGAGGACGAGGCCCCCGCGGCCGAGGAAGCGCCGGCCGAAGCCAGCGAAGCCTGAAGACAAAAGGGCGGGTCCTAAAGGATCCGCCCTTTTTCTTTGGGAGAGATTCACCCCCCCTTCAGGGGAGGGATCAAGGGGTGGGGAGCGCTGAGGCGGCTCGATGCCGCCGAAGCGCTTTGACCAAGCTCGCTCAGAGGCCCTTCGACTGCCTGCAAGGCAGGCGCTCAGGACGGGCCGTCCCTTCGCTCACCGCCACCCCCAACCCCTCCTCTGAAGAGGAGGGGCTATCCGGCTGCAGCTCGATCTAGCTGCCGCAGCTCCAGTCGGCGTCGACCTCGGACGAGGTGCCGCGCCTTCGGTCGTTGAGGCGGGCGCGGGCGGGGCCGGTGGCGACCTGGTTGGGCGCGGTCCGGTCGTAGGGCCGCCCGACGCTGATGCTGATCGCGTCATTCTGGAAGAAGCCGCCGGTCGCTCCGACCGGACCCTCGACGCGCAATTCGATGGCCCGGCCGCGGCGGTGCACAAGCGCTCGATATTGCTCGGCCGCGAGCACCGGCTCGCCGCCGACGCGAAGCATGCAGATCGGGCGAAGATTTGCCGCGACGAGGTCTCCGGGCTCGATCGGCTCGAGCCCGATCGTGGCCGGAGTCGGCGCCGCCGCTTCGCTCTTGTTGGCGCCGAGGCCGAGCGCGTTGATCTCCTCCTCGGTCAGGCCCCGGTCCTGCTGCGATGGCCCGCACGCGGCAAGGATCAACAGGGCGCCGACCGCGCCCGAACGCCACAGTCGCAAGACTAGAACCCCATCAGGGCGAGCACTTCGCGGCGGCTTCGCTCGTCCTTGCGGAACACGCCCATCATCCGGCTCGTCGTCATCATCACTCCCGGAGTCCTCACCCCGCGCGCGGTCATGCAGGCGTGGGAGGCCTCGATCACCACCGCAACGCCCTGCGGCTGGAGATGCTCCCAGATCGCGTCGGCGACCTCGGCGGTCAGCCGCTCCTGCACCTGGAGGCGGCGCGCAAAACCGTGGAGCACGCGGGCGAGCTTGGAGATCCCGACGACCCGGTCGTTGGGAAGATAGGCGATATGCGCCTTGCCGATGATCGGCGCCATGTGATGCTCGCAATGGGACTGGAACGGAATGTCCTTCAGGAGCACGATCTCGTCATAGCCGCCGACTTCCTCGAACGTCCGGCTGAGGTGGGCGCCGGGATCCTCCGCATAGCCTCTGGCATATTCCCGCCAGGCGCGGGCGACGCGGCCGGGCGTGTCGAGCAGCCCTTCCCGGTCGGGATCGTCGCCCGCCCATCGGATGAGCGTGCGCACCGCCTCCAGCACATCGGCCGGGATCGCGATGTCGCGCGGCTCGCCGACGAGATCGCCGTCCTCGGGTTCCTGTCCGTTCACCTCTCGCCCTTTCGCTGGCCTGCGCGACGGGTACACAGGGTGGACGCCGCGATAAAGGGGAAGAGGGCGCCCGCAATGCCGGCGCGGTCGCCGCTCCGCCGCTCAAACGAGTCGTTTCGTCGCCGTTCCCTTCCCGACCGGTGACGGTCCGTGCCACGATCCTCGCCGCAATTTCTCACCGGGAGGGGACCCCAATGAACACCCGAATCATCGCCATCGCGCTCGCCGCGGCCACGACAGCCCTCGCCGCCGCACCAGCCGCGGCCC
The DNA here is from genome assembly GCA_023417515.1 of Pseudomonadota bacterium. Classification (GTDB taxonomy): domain Bacteria; phylum Pseudomonadota; class Alphaproteobacteria; order Sphingomonadales; family Sphingomonadaceae; genus Allosphingosinicella. The sequence continues at coordinate 7,373 of JAEZFL010000130.1, forward strand.
AGACCCGCGCCGAAGAGCAGCGTTGGGAGGAGGCCCAGCGCCGCTTCGACCAGGAGCGCGCCATCTACGAGCGCGAGCGCGACCGCTACGAGCAGGCGCGCCGCCGCTACCAGTCCGGCGGCTGGCGCTACGACAATCATGACGAGCGTTATGCGACCGACTATGACGCCTCCCGCTATTATCGCGACGATCCACGCTACCGCGAGCGCGTGCTGACCGCCAACGACCAGGTCTATCGCGGCTCCGACGGGCGCTATTATTGTCGGCGCAGCGACGGCACGACCGGCCTCATCGTCGGCGGGGCCGCCGGCGGACTCCTCGGCAACGTCATCGACGGCGGCCGCAACCGGACCGCCGGCACCCTGATCGGCGGAGCGCTCGGCGCTCTCCTCGGCCGCGAGGTCGAGCGCCAGCAAATACGTTGCCGCTAGCTTTCTGCCCGGCTTCGCTCGGGAGGAGGATCATGGGCGCAGCGGGTGGTGGAGGGGCGTGATCGACATCCGCATTCTCGAACCGGGCGACCTGGATGCGTTCGACAAGCTCCTCGACCTGTTCGCCGATGCCTTCGACGACCCGCAAAGCTACTCGAGCCGACGCCCGGGTCCCGCCTACGCCCGGCGCCTGCTCGCCCGCGACAGCTTCGTCGCGCTCGCCGCCTTCGACGGCGAGGCGGTGGTCGGCGGCCTCGCGGCCTATGTCCTCGACAAGTTCGAGCAGGAGCGGTCGGAAGTCTACATCTACGACCTCGCCGTCGCCGGGACTCATCGCCGCCGCGGCATCGCCACGGCGCTCATCGCCCGGCTTCAGGAACTCGCCGCTGCCCGCGGCGCCTGGGTCAACTCCGTCCAGGCCGACCACGGCGACGATCCCGCCATCGCTCTCTACACCAGGCTCGGAGCGCGGGAGGACGTCCTTCACTTCGACATTGCGGTGCCCGGCCCCCGATGAACCGTCCAGTCCTTCTGGATTTGACCCCGCATCGGGCAGGCTGTTCCGGAACCGAAAAGACCGCCGCCGGTTCGGACAGCTTCCGATCTGGCTCCCAGCCGGCGGATAGCGTAACATTCGATATAGAGTTGAACGTCTTGGCAGCAGCCGGGTCGCTCTAGCCATTGAGGGGGAGATGGATCTTTCCAGCATTCGCGTCGAAACGGCGATCGGCCTCATCGCGATTCTGGTGCTGCTGTTGGCGCTGCTTGCCGTTCGCGTCCTTCGCAAGCGCCGCGAGGAAAAGCGCCCGATGCGCATGGTCTTTCGCCCGCGCGACACCGATCGCGGCAGCGACACCAGCCCGTGATCCCGGCCGGGCGGTCCGGCCGTCACCTTATGCTAGAGCGTCAGGATCGCCACATTGCCCCACATGACGAGCGCTGCGACTAGCATCAGCAGGCCGCGGCGGCGGTCCCTGTGCCTGGCGACCAGATAGGCGCCGCCGGCGGCGAGCGCGAAGCCCGCGAGCATCAGCAGCGACATGATCAGTGAGGACGCGCCCGCCATGCCGGCTCTTTACGTCCGCTTAACCCTGAAAGCCTAGCCTTTCCTTCCACCGCGACATGAGGGGCGGGCATGATACATCAGGATTTCCGGCAGATCGCCGTCGACGCCGCGTTCGAGGCCATCGAGGGCTCGGTGCTCCCCTCGCTGACCCGGATGATCGAAACCGCGGCCTCGGCCAATCCCGGACTCGACGCGGAAACGAAGGCGGCGGAGCTGCGCGAGCTCGCCCGCCAGCTTTCGAGCCTCACCGCGATGGTCGAGGCGACGATGCCGAGGCTCTACGCGGCGCCGCTCAGAACCGAGGCGTAAAGCCCCGGATCCACATTGCCGCCGGACAGGACGACGACGCTGCCTTCCGGCGCGTCGGGCAGCTTGTCCGCAAGCAAGGCCGCCAGCGCCGCCGCGCCGCCCGGCTCCACCACCAGCCGCAGATGGTCGAATGCGAACCGCATAGCCGCGAACGCCTCGGCGTCGGTGACCGCCAGGCCGCGCGCACCGCGCCCGTGGAGCACGCCGAACGTGTAGGGCGACACCATCGGCGTCTGAAGCGCGTCCAGCCTGGTCGGCGACGCGGGCTGGCGGACGGGCACGATCTCGCCGCGCTCGAGCGATTCCGCCATGTCGTCCCATCCCGCCGGCTCCACCGGCACGACGGCCGAGCCCGGCAGCGCCAGCGCGATGCCCGACGACAGGCCGCCGCCGCCGCATGGCACCACGACCAGCGGCGGCTCCGCGCCCAGCTGCTCCCGGATCTCGACTCCGGCCGTCCCCTGCCCCTCGATGATGTCGATATCGTCGAACGAGGGCACCACGATCGCGCCCGTCTCGTCGGAAATGCGCGCGGCGATGGCGACCCGGTCCTCGGTGGCGCGATCGTAGAGAATGATGGCGGCGCCCTCGGCCGCCGTCGCCTCCCGTTTCACCGCGGGCGCGTCGGACGGCATCACGATGGTCGCGGCGATGCCGAGGCGGCGCGCGGCGATCGCGACTCCGCGGGCATGGTTGCCCGAGGAAAAGGCCACGACCCCGCGCGCCTTCTCCTCCTCGCCGAGCTGGAGCAGGCGGTTGGTGGCGCCGCGCAGCTTGAACGCCCCGCCCTGTTGCAGGCATTCGGCCTTGGCCCACAGCCGGCGCCCCCGCCATTCGAACGGCAGCAGCGGCGTCCTGGACACCCATCCGGCAATCCGCCGCGCCGCCGATTCGACCCCGTCGCGGGTCGGTTGATTCCGATTCATCATCGCTCGTCATTGGAAGGAGCGGAGCAACGAAGCAATCCAGACGGCACAAGGGATCGCTTCGCGGCACTCCCGATGACTTGAAGCGGCGCATTTCGTCCCATCGAACCAACAGCTTAGCGGCGGCGCTCAGCGTCACGCCCCGTGTCGGCCAAATCTCGCCGCTGCGGGTCTTTACATGGCGGGACCCCCTCCATATATGCCGCGCCGCAGCCCCAAGGGGACTTCCAATAACCGCAAGGCTGCATTTTTCGCCGCTACCGTTTTGGAGGTCCCTTGAGTTGCACAAGCATCATAGCGCGCTGGGGCTAGCTACGTCCCTTCGACCGGACCAGCCGGTCACGCTCATTCGCCCGCACGCCGCTGCCCGTGCCGCCCGCTTCTTTGCCGAGAAGTTTCCGGGGCGGTCGATGTATGCCGTGAAGGCGAATCCGGACCCCGCCCTGCTTCAGGTGCTGTGGGACAGCGGAATCACCCATTATGACGTCGCCTCGATCGCCGAGGTGCGCCTGGTCGCGACCACGCTTCCGGAAGCGACCTTGTGCTTCATGCACCCGGTGAAGGCCGAGGAGGCCATCGCCGAGGCCTATTTCGAGCACAATGTCCGCACCTTCTCCCTCGACACGATGGAGGAGCTGGAGAAGATCGTCCGCGCGACTGGCGGCGCGACCGACCTCAACCTGTGCGTCCGAATCCGGGTGAGCTCGGACCATTCGAAGCTCAGCCTGGCCTCCAAGTTCGGCGCCGCTCCGGACGAGATGAAGGAGCTTCTGATCGCGACCCGCCAGGCGGCGGACGCGCTCGGCATCTGCTTCCATGTCGGAAGCCAGGCGATGACCCCGGCCGCCTATGGCGAGGCGATGGAGCGCGTTCGCGCGGCGATCGTCGGGGCGGCGGTCACGGTCGACATCGTCGATGTCGGCGGCGGCTTCCCGTCCTGGTATCCGGGCATGGAGCCCCCGCCGCTCGAGGCCTATTTCGAGGTGATCGCGCGCTCGTTCGAGGACCTGCCGATCTCCTATTCGGCGGAATTGTGGTGCGAGCCCGGCCGCGCGCTGTGCGCCGAATATGCCAGCGTCCTCGTGCGCGTCGAGAAGCGCCGCGGCGACCAGCTCTACATCAACGAGGGGGCCTATGGCGCCCTGTTCGATGCGGCTCATGTCGGCTGGCGATTCCCGGTCGAGCTCGTCCGCGCGAAGGCGTCGAACACCCGCGACATGGCGTTCAGCTTCTACGGGCCGACCTGCGACGATCTCGACCATATGGCCGGGCCGTTCATGCTGCCGGCCGACGTCGATGCCGGCGACTATATCGAGATCGGAATGCTCGGCGCCTATGGCACCGCGATGCGGACCCGCTTCAACGGCTTCGGCGCCGGCCTCACCGTGGAAGCCGGGGACGAGCCGATGGCGACGCTGTACGGCGCGCCGGCGGAACGGGCCGTCCCGTCGAACGTCGTCACGCTGTAAAAAATCTCCCCTCCCTGCAAGGGAGGGGATGGGGGTGGGTCCGGCCGCAAGGCCGGGCACGCTCGACGCTGCGAAAGCTCGCTGCGCTCGCTACCCACCCCTAACCCCTCCCTTGCAGGGAGGGGACGAAACGGGTTTCCGCGTCCCCACGAACGACGGCGGTTCATAGTGGAAGTATGGACAGAATGACCGACACCCTGATCAACGACAAGCGCAAGGCCGAGCTCCTCGCCAACGAGGTCGAGCATATCGACATCACCAGCTTCGACGCGCGCCCCATCGTCGACGCGATGAAGAAGATGAGCTTCTCGTCGCGCGACACCGGCCGCGCGACCGAGATCTACAACATGATGCTCGCCGACAAGGAGTGCTCGATCGCGCTCGTCGTCGCGGGCTCGACCTCGGCCGGCGGCTGCATGGACCTCTATGCCGAGCTGGTGCGCAACAACATGGTCGACATGATCGTCGCCACCGGCGCCACGATCGTCGACATGGATTTCTTCGAGGCGCTCGGCCACAAGCATTTCCAGGCCAACGAGATCCCCGACGACGACACTTTGCGCTCGCTCTACATCGACCGCATCTACGACACCTATATCGACGAGGTGGCGCTCCAGAACGTCGACCACACGATCTTCGAGATCGCCGAGACGCTTGAGCCCAAGGCCTATTCCTCGCGCGCCTTCATCCGCGAGATGGGCAAATATCTCATGACCCACGGCAAGAAGGACAACAGCCTCGTCAAGCTCGCCTACGAGCATGACGTGCCGATCTTCTGCCCGGCCTTCACCGACAGCTCGGCGGGCTTCGGCCTGGTCAAGCACCAGGTCGACGCGATGAAGGCGGGCAAGCCCTACATGACGATCGACAGCGTCGCCGACTTCCGCGAGCTCACCGACATCAAGATCAAGGCCGGCACCACCGGCTTGCTGATGATCGGCGGCGGCGTTCCGAAAAACTTCATCCAGGACACCGTCGTGTGCGCCGAGATCCTCGGCCACGACGATGTCGAGGTTCACAAATACGCCGTCCAGATCACCGTCGCCGATGTCCGCGACGGCGCCTGCTCGTCCTCGACCCTCCAGGAGGCGGCGAGCTGGGGCAAGGTGAGCACCGCGATGGAGCAGATGGTGTACGCCGAGGCGACCACCGTCCTCCCGCTCCTCGCCAGCGACGCCTACCACCGCGGCCATTGGCGCGACCGCGAGGCCAGGCGCTATGGCAAGATGTTCGACCAATAAGGTCCTCCCCGAGCTTGCTCGGGGAGGGGGACCATCCGCCAAGCGGATGGTGCAGGGTAGCCGACCAGACTCGGTGACACCCCTCCACCGCGCCTCGCATGGTCCCCCTCCCCATCCGCTTCGCGGACAGGGAGGAATTCGAAGCCCCCGCCCTCACCGGCGGGGGTTTTTCGTTGGCGCTGTGGAGGGCTAGGAGCGCGCCATCTGCGCGCGGACGACGTCGAGATTGTGCTGGGCGAGGTGGCTGCCGCGGCCGTGGATGCTGCCTTCGAGGTCGGGGCGCTCGCCGATGGCGAGGCAGCGCTCCCAGGCCGAGGTTGCGAGCGGTAGCCACTGGTCGATCGCGCCGGCGGGATCGGACAGGGCCCGCTCGAGCGCGAGGTTGCCCACCACGAAGAAGAAATCGGGCGAGTTGGCCCAGGCGTGCATCTGCGTCTCGGCCAGCGCGAGCGCGTCCTCGGCGCGGCCCGCCTGGCCAAGGCAGTGGAGGTGGCGGACGAGCAGCTCGTGCCGCCAGTTGGCGCCGTTGCCGGTGCCGGCGAGAGCGCGTCCGTAGCGGTCGCAGGCGGCTTCATGGTCGCCGCGCCCCTCGGCCTCCTTGCCGAGCTGGAACAGGATGTAGGGATCGTCCGGCCGCTCGCCGAGCTCGAGCAGGAGCAGCGGCTGGTTGCGCTCGCGCTTGGCCGCCATCTGGGCGTCGAGATAGCCGTCATGATCGATGTGGACATCAAGCCGCTCGCGCGGCAGCGACGAGACGGGTTGCTCGTGGACCCGGCCCTCGTAGCGGACGCCGCGCGGGAGCAGGCGCGTGCTCCAGCTGCGGTCGGCGGCAGCGGCGCCGGAAAGATCGAAGCGGCTGTGGACGCAGATTGTGCCGAGTCGGGGCTCGCCGCGGCACCAGGCGCGCAGGGCCGCGCCGCCGGACTCGATCCGCTCGTCGGCGTCGATGATCAAATTCCAGTCGGCGTCGGCGAGGTCGAGCGCGTGGTTGCGCGCCGCCGAGAAATCGTCGGGCCAGTCGAGCCGGTGGACTTCCGCCCCGCAGCCCCGAGCGAGCGCGACGGTGTCGTCGACGGAGCCGGTGTCGACCACGACCATCCGGTCGACCCAGGGGCGCACGCTCTCCAGGCAACGCGCGATGCAGCGCGCTTCGTCGCGGACGATGAGCACGGCGGCGACGTCCGACGTCACGTCCTTCTTGTCCGCACCACCCATCTGCTTTCCCGTTCGGCCAACCGCTTCGATGGATAGGGCTCGCCCCCCAACAAAGCGTTAACCATGGGCGGCGGCGGGCCGCTGGGCCGCTGGGCCGCCCCGCTACGAGGTCGCGGTGGAGATCAGAATATGGCAGGCCGTCGTCCGCGCTCGGACGCTTCGCTCATTGCGGCGTGGGCGCCTGGTTCGGGTTGATGCCGAAGCCGTTATGTCCGTCGGCCGAGGTCGACGCGCCGTGATGCTGGTATTCGCGAAGATTGTCCTGCTGGTCGGCCCGGGCCGCGTCACGCTCGGCGGCGGTACGGCACACGCGGCGCGGGAAGCGCGAACCGGTGACCCGATCGGTGGTGCAGACCTGGCGGTTCGGGTTGCCGGCGCGCGGCACCTCGATCGAGGTCGTGGGCTGCGATTGGACGGCCGATCCCGCGCTGTTCGCGAGCAGCGGGGCGGGCACAGACCCTGCGGCGATGAGGGAACATGCATAGGCAAGGCGAAGCACCGGGATGGCCATGACCTGTCTCCCCACTTGGCGGGCCGAAGCCGGTCCGCTCACGTCATCATAACCCTTCCCGGCCGCTTGGAAAAGCAGTCGCTTGCGCGTCGATGCGAGCGCCGCCTGGCAAAGTTCGGGCCGCACCGTGCTTGCCTCCGGCGGGGCTTCATTCCGGTCGCCGACTGCAATAAGCTGGCTCGCTGAACAGGGAGGCGGCGCTGAGCAACCCGGTAAGCGAGGGCGGCGCATGGCGGGGCGTGGGCACCCGCCTCGGGGCGATTTGCCTCGCCCTTCCGTTGCCCGCCGCAGCGACGCCCGCCGCGGCGTCCGAGCTGATCCTCGAGCCCGCCAGCGGCTATGTCGTGGAAGGCCGGATCAACCACCATTTCGTCCGCCTGAAGGTCGATCCGGAAACGCCAGGCTATCTGATCCTGAACGGCGACGCGGCCTTCCGCCTGCGGCTCTTCCCCACATCGCTGGACGCGGCCGCGATCATCGGGCCGGTTCGGGTGGATGGCGCCACGCGCGCCGCCCGGGTCCAGATCGGCGGAGTGACCTCGACTCGGCGCGTGGTGTGGACTGAGCGCGAGGCGGTCGCCGGCGCCGACGGCATCATCAGCCCGGCCGATCTGCCGTTCGACAGCGTGACGCTGCGTTTCCACGCCGCCACGCCCGGCGAGACGGTCCATGACCTGCCGATGCGCTTCGAACCGACGCTCGGCCTGTTCCATTCGGTGCCGGTGGGTGACGGCGTCGTCCATGTCCGCTTCTCGACCACGCGGCGGGAGAGCCTGGCCACCGCCGCGGCCGGGGCGCTGATGGCAAGCGCGCTCGGCGGCGGCTGGGCGGGCGAGCGCCACGCCATGATGATCAAATATGGCGTGGTTCGGTCCGTTCGCCCTCTCCTTCTCGATCAACCCGCGATGCTCGCGGGCCAGCCGCTCACCGGCATCCTGGTCCGGACCGGCGATCATCGCGGTGCCGCGAGCCTGCCCGCCGATGCTGCGAGCGACCCTGATGAAATCGTCGTGACGGCCGCGATCGAGCGCCAGCGCGCGCGGTTTCTGGTATCGCTCGGCCTCGACTGGCTGAGCCGCTGCAGCAGCATGACCTGGGACAATATCGGGCGCCGCATCCGCCTGAGCTGCCCCGGCGCCGGCGGGCGGACCGGGTGACGAGAAGCGATCAAGCCAAGGGAGGCGAGGATGAAGAAGCTGATCGGAATGGCAATCCTGGCGACCGCCGCGACGTCGGTCCAGGCGCAGCAGGTCGATGTCGGCACCGGCGACTGGAGCAGCCTGCCGCGGGCGCGCGTGGTCGGCAACGCCAATGTCGGTCCGGCTGTGGCGGCGGAAGTGGAGCGGATCGGCCGCGACCGCTCTTGCCAGGTCGAAGGGCTCGGCCCGCGGCGAGTCGACATCGCGGTTCCGTTCGTTCTGGAAATCGATTCGTCCCAGCACGTCCAGCGGATCGTGGTGAAGGACATCGGCTGTCCGGAGCTCGAAACCCTGCTCGGACAAGTGGTCCAGCGGCTCGCCGCCATCGGCGAATATAGCGGCACCGAAGGGCCCGGCTGGTATCGAAGCGCGATCGAGCTCTCGATCGACTGAGGGGGAACCGGCGCGGCGCTGGCGCCCCGTCATGCCGCGGGACGCCGGCCCTGCCACTGGCTCTTGCTCTGGCCCCAGATCTCGATCGGATAATGTTCGAACGGCGCGGGGAGCGTGCCCGGCCCGCGATTGGTGCTGCCGAGCCGCTCGGCGAGGCGGATCGAGGCAATGTTGTCGGGGTCGATGCAGTGGATGACTTCGCTCCAGCCGAGATGCTCGAACGCCCAGTCGATGGCCGCGGTCGCCGCCTCAAACGCGTAGCCCTTGCCGCAGGCGGCCTTGACCAGACCCCAGCCGACCTCGGTGCCGGGCCAGCCCTCCGGCTGCCACGGGCCGATGCGGCCGATCCAGCGGCCGCTGGCTTTGTCGATCAGGGAGAACATCCCGAAGCCGAGGCAAGCCCAGGAACCGGCCATCGTCATCATTCCGCGCCAGCACGCCGCGCGCGGCTGGACGCCGCCGATGAAGGGCGCGGTCTCGGGGTCGCTCATCAGTTCCGTCCAGCCGTCGAGATCCTCTGCCGCGGTCGGGCGGAGCAGCAGCCGCGGCGTCTCAAGCGTCGGTCCCATTCTGTACGGCTCCTTTCAACTTTGTTCATGTTCGCTTGCCGCAAAGTTCGTTACGCTCGGCCAACGGTTCGGATTGGAGTCGCGCAGATGAAGCCACGTCGCAAGGTCAACCGTCGTTCGTTTCTCGCCACTGTCGCCGGAGCCGGCGCCGCGGCTTTCGTCGCGGGCTCCGCTCACGCGGCCCAGGTGAGCGACAGCGATCCCTACGACCCCGCCGGCCGAGGGCGCGGCGGAGTCACCGACAACGACCCGTCCGATCCGGTCGGCCAGGGGCGCGGCTCCTGGGGGCGGAGCGGCGCAACCGACAACGATCCCTCCGACCCGATCGGCCAGGGGCGCGGCGGCCGCGGGCGGAGCGGCGTGACCGACCGCGATCCTTCCGATCCGGCGGGGGACGGGCGCGGGCGCTATACCGGAGTCACCGACAGCGACAGCGGCCGCTATGCCGATCCGGCCAATGGCGGGCGCGGACGCCGCGGCGGAGTCACCGACAATGACAGGGGCCGCTATGCCGATCCGGTCGGGCGTGGCCGCGGGCGCGGCGGCGTCAGCGACAGCGACACTGGCCGCTACGCCGATCCCGCCGGGCAGGGACGCGGCCGCGTCACCGACAGCGACACCGGGCGATATGCCGACCCGATCGGCGCCGGCCGCGGCCCGGGCCGCGGGGCCGCCAGCGCCCGCGGCCGCGATGCCG
>JAEZFL010000134.1 GCA_023417515.1 Pseudomonadota bacterium
GAGCGAGTCCGCGCCGAGACGCCGCGAGTCCAGGCGCCGGTGCCGACGCCGGCCCGCGCCGACATCGTCGCGCAGCGTCGTGACCGCGGCGACCGCAGGCCGCGCGGCGATCGCGGCGGCCCGGCTCAGTCGCAGACGGTCCGCGATGCCTGGCAGGGCAATCCCAACGATCCCGCGCGTGCACGCTACGAGCGGCAGGCCGCCGAGAATGCGCTGCGCTATGGCACCCGCGAGCAGCGTCGCGAGGTCCGCCAGGACATTCGCAACGACCGCGTCGATGTGCGACGCGACCGGCGCGACGACCGGCGTGACTGGCGCAACGACCGCCGCAACGACCGGGGCGACTGGCGTCGCGACTGGCGCAACGACCGTCGCTACGACTGGAACCGCTATCGCAACCAGAACCGGTTCGTGTTCCGGCTGAACCCTTATTATTCGCCCTACGGCTACGGCTACAGCTACCGCCGCTTCGGCATCGGCTCGATCCTCGATTCGCTGCTGTTCGGGCGCAATTACTGGATCTCGGATCCGTACCAGTATCGCCTGCCGCCGGCGCCTCCGGGCTACCAGTGGGTGCGTTATTATAACGACGTCATCCTGGTCGACACCTGGAACGGCCGAGTGGTCGACGTGATCTACGACTTCTTCTGGTAAGCCGCTTGCCCGAAGGACGATGAGGAAGCCCGGGACGCCCGCCGTCCCGGGCTTTTCTCTTGTCAGCCAGCGCCGGCCTGAGCATTTCTGCCGGCGATGAGCGAGACTGAAGCCAATTACCGGGTCCGCATCGGCGCCTGGGTCAAGGCCCGCCTGATGCGCAATCCGAATGCGGTCAAGATCGACGCCGACGGGCTCGACCTGTTCATCGTCCGCGACGTCGCCGATCCGCAACTGTGCGACGACCTCATCCGCCTGATCGACGCCGACCTCGTCCCGTCGGGCCTGCTCGGACCGACCGACGACAAGGAGTTCCGCACCAGCCAGACCTCCAACCCGCATCCCGACCACCCGCTGGTCAAGGAGCTCGAGCGGCGCATCCACGAGGTGGTCGGAATCCAGCCCGAGCTCGGCGAATATGTGCAGGGTCAGCGCTACCGCGCCGGCCAGCAGTTCAAGCCGCATTACGACTGGTTCGATACCGCCGCGCCTTACTGGCCGACGCTGATCAAGTGCGGCGGCCAGCGCACCTGGACCGCGATGATGTTCCTCAACGAGCCGGAAGCCGGCGGCCACACCATCTTCACCGAGGCCGACGTCTCGGTCCGGCCGCGCGCCGGCAATCTGCTCGTGTGGAACAATCTCACCGCCGACGGGCAGGTCAACGAGCGCTCCAAGCACCAGGGCAGCCCGGTCGCAGCGGGCACCAAATATATCATCACCAAATGGTATCGCGAGCGCACCTGGAAGCCGCTCCCGCCGGATATGCCGCTTTATTGATTTTTTCGAGGCGCGGCATCGGCTTGCCCCGGGTGTATCGTCCTTCTAGGACGCACTGACCTCCTGTTTACCGTAAGGCCCGCATGACCCGCCGATCCGCCGCCCTGCTGATGCTGGGCCTCGCCGCCTGCACCACCTCCATTCGCACCGCCGGCCCCGCGCCGCAGCCGGCGCCGCCGGCCGCCGCGGCTCGGGAAAATGCGGGCGAGCGGCTTCATGCGCTGTTCGCGGCGAGCGACGAGGCGATGCTCCGCCGCAACCCGATCACCGCGATCGGCCGCGGCGACTACACCAATGCCGACCGGCTCGGCGACTATTATAGCGACTCCTATGTCGCCGCCGAGAAAGCGGCGGTGGAGAGCGACCTTGCCGCTCTCGCGGGAATCGACCGAAGCGCGCTCAATCCGACCGACCAGCTCGCCTATGACGTGTTCAAATTCGGCCGCGAGCAGGATCTGAAGGGCTTCGCTCCGGACATCCTGCCGCTGACCCTCGTCCGTCCGATCAACCATTTCGGCGGCTTGCAGAGCTTCTATCCGGTGTTCGCATCGGGCCGGAGCATCGCCCCGTTCCGCAACGTCGACGATTACGAGGACAATCTCGCCCGCCACCGCCAGTTCGGTCCGCTCGTCGACCGGGTCATCGCGCGCTTCCGCGAGGGCCTGTCATCAGGCGTCGTCGACACTAAGCTGACCGTGCGCAACATGGTCGAGCAGATCGACAACATCCTGAGCGACGCGCCCGAAGCGTCGCCCTTCTACGATCCCATCGAGAATTTCCCCGCGGCCGTGCCCGCCGGAGACCGCGAGCGGCTTCGCCAGGCCCATCTCGCCGCCATCCGCGACGACATCTATCCGGCCTATCGCCGCCTGCGCACGTTCCTCCAGGAGGAATATCTGCTGCGCGCCCGCGACCAGGTCGGCCTCATGTACATGCAGGGCGGCGACCGGCTCTACCGCCGGCTGATCGAGGAGAATACGACGCTGCCGCTCGAAGCGCAGGCGGTGCACGAGCTCGGCCTGAGCGAAGTCGCGCGCATCCGAAGCGAGATGGAGTCCGTCAAGCAACGGGTCGGCTTCGACGGCACGCTCGCGCAATTCTTCGAGCATCTGCGCACCGACCCGCGCTTCACCCCGCCGAGCCGCGAATGGCTTCGCGACCGCTATTATGAGATCGGCCGCACCGTCGACCAGCGCATCGGCCGCCTGTTCTCGAACCTGCCACGCACCCGGCTGGAGGTTCGCGAGGTCGAGGCGTTCCGGGAGCGCACCGAGGCCGCAGGCTCCTACCAGGATGGCGCTCCGGACGGCTCGCGCCCGGGCGTCTTCTACTTCAACGCCTACGACCTGCCGGCGCGCCCCATCTGGGGCATGGAGACGCTCTATCTCCACGAGGGCGCGCCCGGCCACCATTTCCAGATCATGCTCGCGGCGGAGAACGAGGCTCTGCCCAACTTCATGCGCTATGGCGGCAACACCGCCTTCGTCGAGGGCTGGGCGCTCTATGCCGAGACCTTGTGGGACGAGCTCGGCATGGAGACCGACCCCTATCAGCGCTTCGGCGGTTTGAACGACGAGATGCTTCGCGCCATGCGCCTCGTCGTCGACACCGGCATCCACGCCCAGGGTTGGACCCGCGAACGGGCGATCCGCTACATGCTCGACAATAGCGGCCTCACCGAAACCGACGTCACCGCCGAGGTCGAGCGCTACATCGCCATCCCCGGCCAGGCGCTCGCCTACAAGCTCGGCCAGCTCAAGATCCTCGAGCTTCGCGCCCGCGCCGAGCAGGCGCTCGGCCCCCGCTTCGACATCCGCGAATTCCACGACCAGGTGCTGGGCACCGGCTCGCTTCCGCTCACCGTCCTGGAAGCGAAGATCGACAACTGGATCGCGTCGCAGCGCGCCGGCTAGTCATTGGGTGAAACACCCCTCCCCTTCAGGGGAGGGGATCAAAAGGGGTGGGGGCGAGCCGCAGGCTCACACGACGCGAAGCCTCGTCACCGCTCCCAACCCCTCCTCTGAAGAGGAGGGGCTGATTGCGTTAGGCGGCGACCGGAAACCTCAAGAGACGGTCGCGCACCGGCACCAGCGCCTCGGCGCGGCTGCCGACAGCGCGCAGGATTTCCGGGTGATGCGCTTCGAGCCCGCCGGTGAGCGATCCGAAGGCCGGCAGGATCAGCTTGGTCTGCGCCATCACGAAGCAGCGGCGCGAGACGAGGCGGCCGCGGCGGTGGACTCGGAACTTGGGATGGAAATGGCCCGACAGCTCCGGCCGCGGCTCGGCCGGATCGGCCTCGTGGCGAAGCACCAGCCCGTCGAGCGCGGCCTCGACCATCGTCTCGCCGCCGACCAGCTCCGACACGACAGGGTCGTGATTGCCGGTGATCCACACCCAGCGATGGCGCGCGGTGAGGTCGGCAAGCGTCTCGCACGCCTGTGACGGCAGCCGCTCGCAGCCGCCGACGTCGTGGAAGCTGTCGCCGAGGCACCAGATCTCCGCCGGCTCGGTCGCCGCCGCAAGCGCGCCGAGATCCGCCAGGGTAGCCAGCGTATCGTAGGGCGGCAGCATCTGCCCGCCCCGCGCGAACCAGCTCGCTTTCTCGAGATGCAGGTCGGCGACGATCAGCGCGCGCCGGGCAGGCCAATAGAGCGCGCCCTGGGCGAGAGCGACAAAGTCTTGACCACAGAACGAAAAGCGAACCATGTCCCCGCTATAATGCGGGCGCGCGCGGACTCAAGCGGCTGAAACGGCGCGCCTTACTGCGCGGCCTGGACCTGTGCGACGGCGGCGGGCGCCGGAAGCTGCGACGCCTCGGCGGGCGCCGGGCTCGCCCAGATGAAGAGGGCGCCGGCCGCAAATCCCTGCATCCCGAGCAGGATGGGATTGGTGATGATGGCCTTGAGCTTCTTCACGGGACGGCTCCACGGGTTGCGGACCCGGATTGGCAGGGCCCGCATAAATGAATGATGAATCCGCCGTTGGAAGGCACCGGCGCCGCGACGAACGGCGCCGGTGAGGCGATCAGGACGTCTTAGGCGCGTTCAACCTCGCCTTCGACGCGACCAGCATCCGCACCGGTCTTGTTGTCGCCAGTTTTGTTGTCGATGGTCTGCTGCGCCGGGGCGCCGCCGCTGATCTCGATCTTGCGGGGCTTCATCGCCTCCGGAACCTCGCGGACCAGCTCGATGGTGAGCAGGCCGTCGGCAAGGTCGGCCGAGGTCACGCGGACGAAGTCGGCCAGCTCGAAGCGGCGCTCGAACGCGCGGGTGGCGATGCCCATGTGCAGGAAATTGCCGTCGCGGTTGCGGTTCTCCGCCTTGCGGCCGGTCACCACCAGCATGTTTTGAAGCGCGGTGATGTCGATCTCGTCGCGGCGGAAGCCGGCGACCGCGAGGGTGATTCGATATTGATCGTCGCTCAGCTTCTCGATGTCGAACGGCGGATAATTGTCCTGCTCCGCGCGCGCGGTGTTTTCGAGAAAGTCGAACAGCCGGTCGAAGCCGACGGTGCTGCGACGATAAGGCGAAAAGTCGAATCCACGCATGATCATGTCCTCCTTTGAGCAACAGTTCACGTGAGGGAGTGCCCGGTGCGGAGCGCCCCCGGGGTACTGGCCGGACACCGTCAACCTGGTCGTCCGACGACAGGAATCTGGGATTATTCCTTTCGGCTTCAAGAGGTCGCTGGCCGAGAAGAAACCGTCACCCTGAACTTGTTTCAGGGTCCATTTCCGCCCGCATTGCGGCTCGAGAATGAATGCTGAAACAAGTTCAGCATGACGAGCTGGCGGCCTCAGGCCCGCTCGGTCGCCATCTGCTCGCCGATCGCCGCCGCCAGCTCCTCCATGCTGAACGGCTTGCGAAGCAGGGGCGCGGCGGCGCCGAGCGCTGCGTCGATCTGCTCGCTCTCGGCATAGCCGGTGACGAAGACGATGCGCTGGTCGGGACGGCGGGCGCGGACCTGGCGGGCGAGTTCGGCGCCGTTGCAGCCCGGCATCGCGAAATCGACGAGCATCAGGTCCGGAGCGCCGTTGTCGAGCTGACGAAGCGCCTCGTCGGCGCTTGCCGTCGTTTCGACCTCGTGACCGAGCGCATCGAGCGCGTCGGCGAGGAAGGTGCGTACGTCCGGGTCGTCGTCGACGACGAGGATCCGGCAGGCGCGCGCGGACGACGCGGCGGGGTCAATCGCCGAGTCGCCGAGTGACCGCCGCTCGCGTTCCTCCGCGACGTGGGGAAGCAGGATCCGGACGGTCGTTCCCCGGCCCTCCTCGCTTTCGATCCGGACCGTTCCACCGGCCTGCTGGGCGACCCCATAGACCTGGGACAGACCGAGGCCGGTGCCCTTGCCCACCGGCTTGGTCGAGAAGAACGGCTCGGTCGCCCGCGCGAGAACGTGCGGCGGCATGCCGTGGCCGGTGTCGCTGACCGCGATGCAGACATAGTCGCCGGCCGCGAGGTCGCCGCCACCCGCCTCCCGGTGCGTCGCAGTGGCGATGGTGACCGTCCCCCCGTCCGGCATCGCGTCGCGCGCGTTGATGGCGAGGTTGAGCACCGCGTTTTCGAGCTGGTTGGAGTCGCAAAGCGCGTGGCCGGCATCGTCGCCGAGCGCCGTCTCGACGGAGATGTTCGAGCCGATCGTGTGGTGAAGGATGCTGCGCAGGTCGCCGATCAGCTTGTTCACCCCGACCGGCTTCATCGCCAGCCTCTGCAGCCGCGAGAAAGCGAGCAGCTGGGTGGCGAGCTTGGCGCCGCGCCGCCCGGAATCGAGCGCCGCCTGGGCGAGGCGTTTCAGCCGCGGCTCCTCGACGCTTCGAACGATCATCTCGAGGCCGCCGATGATCGGGGTGAGCAGGTTGTTGAAGTCATGGGCGATGCCGCCGGTGAGCTGGCCGACTGCCTCCATCTTCTGCGATTGCCTGAGCGCCTCCTCTGCGCGCTCGCGCTCCGCGACCTCCTGCTGGAGCCGCTCCAGAGCGTCGACGAGATCGCGCGTGCGCGCCTCGACCCGGTCCTCCAGCGCCGCTTCGGCTTCCTTGGCCTCGGTGATGTCGTGGGCGACCCCGATGAAGCCCTCGAGGCTGCCGTCCGGGCCCCAGCGCGGCTGCGACATCGAGCGGATCCAGCGCCACTCGCCGTCGCGGCTGCGATAGCGCCCCTCCAGGCTGAACGGCTCGAGGCTCGCCTCGCCGGCGATCGATTCGGCGACGACCCAGTCGTGATCGTCGGGATGGAGGATGGTGCGCCAGTCGAGCTTGGCCGCGTCCTCGTAGCTCATGCCGAGGAAGTCGACATAGGCCTTGTTGACGAAGCTTCGGGTGCGGTCGGGATTGCTCACCCACATCGGCACCGGCGCGGAATCGGCGATGAGGCGGAACCGCTCCTCGCTCTCGCGCAGCTTGAGCTGGACCAGCCGCTGCTCGGTGACGTCGGTGCCGGCAACGAAGATGCCGCTGACGGTGCCGTCCTCCTCGACGATCGGCTGGTAGATGAAGTCGACGAGGCGCTGCTCCGCCGGCGAATCTGGCGACCGCGCCAGCGACACCTCGGTCGAATAGCCGGCATAGGGCTCGCCGGAGGAATAGACTTGGTCGAGCAGTTCGAAGAAACCCTGGCCGCGAACGTCGGGCAGAGCCTCGCGGGCGGATTTGCCGATCACCTCGCGGCCGCCGATCAGCCGGAGATAGGCGAGGTTGGCGATCTCGAAGACATGGTCGGGGCCGGCGAGCACCGCGATGAACACCGGCGCTCGGTCGAACAATGTGCGCAGCCGCTCCATCTCCGTCTCGCGGCGCCTCTCGGCGAGCACGGTCGCGGTGGTCTCGGTGCAGGCGCAGAACATCCCCTCGATGGCGCCGGAATCGCCGCGCAGCGGGCTGTAGGAGAAGGTGAACCAGGTCTGCTCTTCATAACCCTTGCGGGTCATCAGCAGCGGGAGATTCTCCCAATAGGTCGCCTCGCCTGCGAGCGCCTGATCGATGATCGGCGAGATGTCGGGCCAGATCTCCGACCAGATCTGCTGGAACGGCTTGCCCAGCGCCGGATGCTTCGCGCCAAGAACGTCGATGTAGGCGTCGTTGTAGAAAAAAGTGAGCTCCGGCCCCCAGGCGAGGAACATCGGGAATTTGGAGCTGAGCATGATCCCGACCGCGGTCTTCAGCGACTGCGGCCAGTCTTCGATCGCCCCGAGCGGCGAGTCGCTCCAGTCATGGGCACGAATGGCCGCGCCCATGATCCCTCCCTCGTTGAGGAAGGACAGCGTGCTCAATGTCTGGGGAGTCGGCTCGACGGATTGCATTCAGGGCTCGTCACTTCCGTGTACCCGCCCCGCTCGCTTCCTAGCCAACCTCCGGCGGCTTGAAAAGCCGCACTTTTCCGCGGTTCAGCGCGCGGCCGGCGCCTCCGCCGCAGCCTGGGCCTGGCGCATCACGCGCAGCAGATTGCCGCTCATGATCTTGGCGATGTCGGCCTCGCTCATGCCTTCGCGGCGCAGGCGCGCGGTGATCCGCGGAAGCAGCGACACGTCCTCGAGCCCGCGAACGCCGCCGCCGCCGTCCCAGTCGGCGCCGAGGCCGACATGGTCGACGCCCATCACCCGGATTACGTGGAGCAGGGCGCGCATATAGGTTTCGAAGTCCGCGTTGCTGAACGGCTGGCTCGCCTCCAGAGCGGCGCGGTCGCGAAGCAGCTGCCGGCGCTCCTCGTCGTTCAGCTGGCCCCAGCGGCGCTGGCGCTGCTCCATCGAATCATGCCCTTCCGAATTGACTCCGGGCGCCAGGAACAGGCTGTTGAGGAACAGCACGCCGCCCGACCGAGCCAGCCGCCGAAGCCGCTCGTCGTCGAGATTGCGGGGATGGTCGAAGATCGCCTTCGGACCCGAATGCGACGCGATCACCGGCACCCGGCTCAATTCGACCATCTGGTCGAACGCGGCGTCGGACGAATGGCTGACGTCGACCAGCATGCCGAGGCGGTTCATCTCGGCGACCCAGCGCCGGCCGAGAGGCGACAGGCCGCGCCAGCGCGCCTCGCCCGTGGTGCTGTCGGCGAGCTGGTTGGTGCGGCTGTGCACCGGCCCGGCCATGCGCACGCCAAGCTTGTGGAAGGTCTCGAGCAGGCTCAGATCCTCGCCCAGCGGCCAGCTGTTCTCGATGCTGAGGAAGGCGATCCGCTTGCCCTCGCGCCACGCCTGCGCGGCTTCGTCCGCGGTCGTCACCAGCGCGATCTCGTCGCGATGGGCCGACAGCATGCGGTGGATTTCCGAGGTGCGCAAAAGAGCGGCGTCGCGTGCCTGGCGGTAGCCGGCCGGGGTGACCTCCCCCTGTGCGGTGTAGATGACGAAGAAGCCGCCATCGAGCCCGCCCAGCGCCATGCGCGGCAGGTCGACCTGGCTGTTGTCCTCGGCGAAATGGTGATGGTCGCCGAAGTCCCAGCCATCGCGGAAGCGAAGCGGCACGTCGAGATGGGTGTCGAGCACCATCATCCGGTCGTGGATGTAGCGGTCCTCCGGAGTGACGTCGCTCTGCTGGGCCGCGGCCGGCGAGAGAAAGGCAAGCGAAAGAAGGGCGGCGGCGGCAATACGCATTCGTGACGTCCTCGAAGCTTGGGGGGGTCGCGGTAGATGATCGACAGCTCCGCACGCGGTCAAGCCCGACATGGAACTGGATCGTTCCGGTGGATTTAAGCGATTGAGTTGGCTATGTTGCCGGCCCATAATGGCGGGAATTGGTGGGGACCGCGAGTGCGCAAGAACCGGACGGACGAATCGAACCAGGGGGCGCAGGCCGATGCGGCGCTGCGCTTGCAGACCGTCCTGCGCGATATCCTCGTTCCTCACTCGGCCGAAGCGCCGGCCGACGGCATTTCCTTCTTCGACTTCGATTCGTTGCGTGCGTTGCTGGCGTCGTCGGCCACAGCCGATCCGGCGAGCGCGCCCGATGCATTCGTCCCGAATTCGGACGGCCTGGTTCCCGACATCCGCGTTCCGCTGACGGTGCCGGAAACCGGGGACGCGAATGAGGCCGGTACCGCCGCGACTTTGGGCGACACGGTCGCGGCCGGCGATCACGGGCCCGCCGCGGTCGACGAGGAATTCTCCGCGACGATGTTCGCGAGCCTTCTGCAGCGGTCGACGCCTTTCACCATCGAGCTGTTCAGCGAGCGCGAGCTCGGCCTCGGCCTGCCGCAACCCGCCGTCACCGAAAGCGGCGGCGATGCGGCCATGGGCTCGCTGTCGATCGCGACCCTCGGCGCCGACCTGAACCAGCTCGTCGGCAACGGCCTGGCCAATTTCGGCGACTCGATGCTCGTCGGCGCCAATGGCGGCGACCTTGCCGGGGGCGCCTTCCTGATCATCGACACCAACGGCCAGGCCGGCTTCCAGGCCGGTGAGGATGAAGTCCTGGTCGTGTTCCGCGGCCTTCCGAACACCGACCTGACGGTCGACATACCGCTGATCTAGGCGGCATCTACCCGCATTGCCTCGCCCGCCAGGGCCTCGACCTCGATCAGCAGGGCATCGTCGCCGGCGCCTTCGGTGACCGCCTCGCGGCCGATCATGATCAGCACCGGGACGGCCAACGGCGACACCCGGTCGAGCCTCGCGTGGACCATCGTGTCCGCGGCGCGCTCGACGAGGTCGCCGAGCCGCGCCACTTCGGTCAGGCGGGTACGCGCATCCTCCCAGGCGGCGCGAAGCAGGAGATGGTCGGGCTCGTAGCGCCGGAGCACGTCGTAGATGAGGTCGGTCGAGAAGGTCACCTGACGCCCGGACTTGCGCTTGCCGAGCTGCTGGCGCTCGACCAGGCCGCCGATGATCGCGACCTCGCGGAAGGCGCGCTTGAGCAGGTTGGAGCTTTGCACCCAGTCGACGAACTCGTCCTCCAGGATGTCGGAGGAGAATAGCGACCGCGGGTCCGCGATCGGCTCCAGGCCGTAGCAAGCGAGCGCATAATCGTTACTGACGAAGCCGAGCGGCTTGAGCCCCGCGCTCTCCATGCGCCGGGTGATCAGCATGCCCAGTGACTGGTGCGCGTTCCATCCTTCGAAGCTGTAGGCGACCATGTAGTGGCGCCCTTCGTGCGGGAAGGTCTCGACGAGCAGCTGGTCCGGCTTCGGCAGAATGGAGCGGCGCTTCTGCACTTCCAGCCATTCGCGCACGTCGTCCGGGAAGCGATGCCACCCGGAGGGATCGGCGAGGAAGTGGCGCACGCGATCGGCGAGGTGCGTCGTCATCGCCATTCGGACCCCGGTATAGGTGGGGATTCGGGCCGGCTTGCTGCTGGCCTTGACGATCAGCTCGGGCGCGTCGATCCGCTCCACTTCCAGAGTCAGGCCAGCGAAATAGAAGGTATCGCCGACCGCCAGCGTCGAGCCGAAATAATCCTCGATCGTGCCGAGCCGGCGGCCGTTGCGGAAGCGGATCTCCAACGCCGGCGCCTCGACGATGATGCCGGCATTCTCGCGATGCTGCTGGATGAACTTGGGGCTGGTGACGCGCCACTTGCCGTCGGCGCCCTTCCTCAGCCGTCTGAACTTGTCATAGGCGCGCAGCGAATAGCCACCGCTCTCGATGAAGCTGAGGATTCGGCCGAACAGCTCGGCGTCGATCCCGGCATAAGGCGCCGCGGACGCGACCTCGGCGAGCAGCTCGGCCTCGTCGAAAGGCCCCGAACAGGCGACCGCCATGACATGCTGGGCAAGCACGTCGAGCGCACCGGCGCGGAACAGGTCCGGGTCGAGCGCGCGCTCTCCAATCGCGTCGAGCGCCGCGCGCGCCTCGAGATATTCGAAGCGGTTGCCGGGGACGAGAAGCGCGTCGGACGGCTCGTCGAGCCGGTGGTTGGCGCGGCCGATCCGCTGCAAGAGGCGCGACGAGCCCTTGGGCGCGCCCATCTGGATGACGAGGTCGACATCTCCCCAGTCGACGCCGAGGTCGAGGCTGGCCGTGCACACGAGCCCGCGCAGCTTCCCCGCCGCCATCGCCTCCTCGACCTTGCGCCGGGCCTCGACTGACAGGCTGCCGTGATGAATGCCGATCGGCAGCGCCCGGTCGTTCACCGTCCACAGGTCCTGGAAGATCAGCTCCGCAAGGCCGCGCGTGTTGCAGAAGACGAGCGTCGTCTTGTGCGCCTCGATCTCGCGCATCACCTGGTGCGCCGCCCAGCGGCCGGAATGACCCGACCACGGCACCCGTTCGTCCTGCGGAAGCATGATCGCGACCTGCGGCTCGGCGCCGGGGTCTCCGACCACCATGTCGACCAAGTCCATGTCGCCATCCGGCGCCAGCCACGCGCGATAGGCGTCCGGATCGGCAACCGTCGCAGAAAGGCCGACCCGGCGGAAGCCGGGGGAGAAGCGTTCCAGCCGCGACAGAGCAAGCGAGAGGAGGTCGCCGCGCTTGCCCGAAGCGAAAGCGTGGATCTCGTCGATCACCACCGTCTTCAGCGATCCGAACAGGTCGGCGCTGTCCTCGTGGGTGAGCAGCAGGCTCAACGATTCCGGCGTGGTCAGAAGCATGTGCGGCGGCTGCTTGCGCTGCCGCGCCTTGCGGTCGGCGGGCGTGTCGCCGGTCCGGGTCTCGACCTTGATCGGAAGCTCCATCTCCTCGATCGGCGTGAGGAGATTGCGTCGAACGTCCACGGCCAGCGCCTTCAGCGGCGAGATGTAGAGAGTGTGGAGACCCTCATTCCTCCCCGAGCTTGCTCGGGG